>NZ_CP043568.1:2502510-2815324 GCF_014076415.1 Comamonas testosteroni | reverse complement strand
TGTACGGCAGCCTGCAGATGATCTGGCTTGGCCACCAGGTCCAGGGCCTGACCCAAGCCCGCTTCCATATCCTGCACGCCCAGGGCTGCGCCGGCCAGCAATGCCTGCTCGGAGGCCTGGCTGAAATTGAAGGTATGCGGCCCCAGTATCACGGGGCAATCACAGGCCAGCGCCTCGATGAGGTTCTGCCCGCCCAGCGGTGCAAAGCTCCCCCCCATCAGGGCCACCGATGCCAGGCCGTAATACAGGGGCATCTCGCCCAGCGAATCGCCAAGCCAGATCGCGCCGGACTGCCGGGGAGGCATCTGCTCCCACTGGCTGCGCCGCGACACAGCAAAGCCTGCTTTGCCCAGCAAGTTCTCCACCTCGTCAAAGCGCTGAGGATGACGCGGAACGACCAGCCATTGCACCGCCGTTGCAGCCTGGCCCAGGGTCTTGAGCGCATCGATGAACATCGCTTCCTCGCCCTCGCGGCTGCTGGCAAACAGCAGCACGGGGCGCGCCAACGCAGTGCGCCATTGGCCGGCCTGAGCGATCTGGGCGGCATCGGGCTGCACATCGAATTTGAGATTCCCCAGCACCGCATCCACGTGGGCGCCTACATTGCGCAGGCGCCCGGCATCGGCTTCGGTCTGCGCCCAGACGGCAGTCAGTGCGCCGTATGCGGGGCGAGACAAAGGCCTGACTCTCAGAGCACCGGCTTCGGATTTCTCGTTGAGACGTGCATTGGCCAGGGCCAGAGGAATACCCGTGTTGACACACGCCGCAATCAGATTCGGCCAGATCTCGGTTTCCATCAGCACGCCCACGGCAGGCTGGAACTGCGCGACAAAACGCCTGGTGGCGCCCAGGGAGTCCCAGGGCAGCCAGACCTGCACATCGCCCGGGCGCAGCAGCTTTGCACCCTCTTCTCGCCCGGTCGCAGTGCTGTGCGTCAGCAGCAGACGCATGGCCGGCATGCGCTCGCGCAAGGCCTTGACCAGGATGGCGGCAGCTCGGGTCTCGCCCAGCGACACGGAATGAATCCACACCCATCGGCCGCGTCCATCGCGCCCCAGATCTGCAGGCTGGTAATGGCCGAAGCGCTCAGGCACGGCCACGCCGTAGCCCGGCTCGAGGCGCGCGCGCCGCCGCAGCTTGCGCCGCAGCAGCGGCTGCACCGCCCAGGCCAGCGCACTGAACAGCGCACGGGCAAAGCCCATGGGAGCCGGTTTGGCCATGCTGAAGTGCCGCGCCGATCAGTGCGCAGCCGCGCCCACCTGGGCGTCAGGCTTGACGCGCTTGAGCAAGGCCAGCATCTGCGCTTCTATGCGCTGCAAGGCTTGCTGTGTATGGCCTTCAAAGCGCAGCACCAGCACGGGCGTGGTGTTGCTGGCGCGGATCAGACCGAAGCCGTCAGCCCAGTCCACGCGCAGGCCGTCAATGGTGCTGACCCGGGCAGGTTCGGCAAACTCCGTGGCAGCGAGCGTCTGCAACTCGGCCGCCAGACGATGGGGCTCGCCTTCGGCGCAGGCCACATTGAGTTCGGGCGTGGAGAAGCTGGTGGGCAATGCGTTGAGCAGTGCGCTGGGGTCGGCTTCACGGCTGACGATTTCGAGCAGACGGCAGCCCGCATAGGTGCCATCGTCAAAGCCGTACCAGCGCTCCTTGAAGAAGATATGGCCGCTCATCTCGCCACCCAGCGGCGCATCCAGCTCCTTCATGCGAGCCTTGACCAGCGAATGGCCGGTCTTGTACATCACTGCCTTGCCTCCGGCAGCTTCGATCTCGGGGGCCAGACGCTGGGTGCACTTGACGTCGAACACGATGGAGCCGCCAGGCACGCGCGAAAGCACATCCTTGGCGAACAACATCATCTGCCGGTCGGGGAAGATGTTCTGGCCGTCCTTGGTCACAATGCCCAGGCGGTCGCCGTCACCGTCAAAGGCCAGACCCAGCTCGGCATCGCTTGTCTGCAGGGCCTCGATCACATCGCGCAGGTTCTCGGGCTTGCTGGGATCGGGATGATGATTGGGGAAGTTGCCGTCGACTTCGGAGAACAGCTCGATCACCTCGCAGCCCAGTTGGCGGAAGATGGCGGGTGCCGATGCACCGGCCACACCGTTGCCGCAGTCCACCACAATCTTCATGGGCCGCGCCAGCTTCACGTCGCCCACGATGCGGGCAGTGTAATCGGCCAGCACATCGGCGCGGCTGATCTGCCCGGCACCGGTAATCGTCCAGTCCTCCGTCTCCATGCGCACGCGCAGGGCCTGGATTTCCTCGCCATAAATGGCACGGCCTGCCAGCACCATCTTGAAACCGTTGTAATCCCTGGGATTGTGGCTGCCGGTCACCTGAATGCCGCTGGTGCACAAGGTGGCGGCGGCAAAGTACAGCATGGGCGTGGTGGCCAGGCCGATGTCGATCACATCCACACCCACCTCGGTCAGGCCCTGCATCAATGCAGCCGACAAGGCGGGACCCGACAGACGACCATCGCGGCCCACCGCCACGGCTTTTTCACCGGCAACCAGCGCTGCCATGCCGAATGCGCGGCCGATGCCACGGGCGACTTCTTCAGTCAGTGTCGACGGCACGATGCCGCGAATGTCATAGGCCTTGAAGATGGAGGATGCAACTTGCACGACAGCTCTTTCTCGAAGTTTTTCAATTCCATGGCGCCAGGCAGCGGACCGCGTGGCGTGATCGGGCGATTTTAGGCTGCAAACAGCAAGGCCCGCGCCTTGATGGTCGCAGGCCTTGAACTTTGGATTCGCCGGAATCCCGGCGCGCCGTCCCGCCGTCGCTAGCCGCGGGAGTGAAGCTCCGCAACCACCGCTGCGGAAGTTACAGCCGCTGTTGTACCTGGGTCAGAGCCGCCGGATCTTCCATCGTACTCAGGTCACCGGGATCACGACCTTCGGCCACGGCCTGCAGGGCCCGGCGCAGCAGCTTGCCGCTGCGCGTCTTGGGCAGGGCCGTGACGAAAATCACGCGAGACGGACGCGCAACCGCACCCAGACGCGAATCGACCAGCTTCATCACATCGGCTTCGAGGGCCTTGCTGGAGACCTCATCGGCCACCAAGGCAGCATCGCGCACCACGGCAAAGGCCAGCGCAGCCTGGCCCTTGAGATTGTCGGCAACGCCAACCACGGCCACTTCGGCAATCTGGGCATGGGCTGAGATGCTCTCCTCGATCTCGCGCGTGCCCAGGCGATGGCCAGCCACATTGATCACATCGTCGGTACGGCCAAGGATGAAGTAGTAGCCGTCTTCATCGCGGATGCCCCAGTCGAAGGTGCTGTAGATCAGGCGACCCGGAATGCTCTTCCAGTAGGTGTTGACAAAGCGGTTGTCGTCACGCCAGACCGTCTGCATGCAACCGGGCGGCAGCGGACCTTCAATCGCCAGCACGCCCTTCTGATTCGCCCGGGTCAACTCCTCGCCGCTGGCGTCATCGATGAGCTTGACGTTGTAGCCATAGACAGCCCGGCCCGGACTGCCAAAACGCGTGGCCTGCTTTTGCACGCCGTTGCACAGCGTCATGATGGGCCAGCCGGTCTCGGTCTGCCAGTAGTTGTCGATGATGGGCTTGTTGATGGCCTGGCTGATCCAGGTCGCCGTGGGCTCGTCCAGCGGCTCGCCAGCCAGCCACAGGGCCCTGAGGCTGGAGATGTCGTAGCGCTTGAGGTAATCCGCATCATGCTTTTTGAGCACGCGAATCGCCGTCGGCGCCGAGAACATGTGCGTGACCTTGTATTTCTCGACAATGCTCCACCAGATGCCAGCATCGGGGTTGACCGGCAGCCCCTCGTACATCACCGTGGCCATGCCCGCAATCAGCGGCGCATAGATGATGTAGCTATGACCCACGACCCAGCCGATATCGCTGGTGCAGAAGAAGGTCTGTCCGGCCTGGGCATCGAAGATGTGCGGCATGCTGGCCGCCAGCGCCACGGTATAGCCACCCGTATCGCGCTGCACGCCCTTGGGCTTGCCCGTGGTGCCGCTGGTATAGAGGGTGTAGCTGGGATGAGTTGATTCCACCCAGACGCAGTCCACCTGCGCATCCAAGTGCCGGGAACGCAAGGCCGACCAGTCATGGTCGCGGCCCGCCTTCATGGGCATTTCGGCCAGTCCGCGGTTGACCATCAGCACGGCAGCGGGCTGGTGGCTGGACTGCCTGAGCGCTTCATCCAGCAAAGGCTTGTAGGCCACGACGCGACCGCCGCGCGAGCCCGCATCGGCGCTGATGATGACCTTGGGTTCGGCATCATCGATGCGCGACGCCAGCGCGCCCGAGGCAAAGCCGCCGAACACCACGGAGTGAATGGCGCCCAGACGCACGCAGGCCAGCATGGCAAAGCAGGCCTCTGCAACCATGGGCATATAGATCTGCACCCGGTCGCCTTTTTGCACACCCAGCGACTGCAGCACGGCGGCCATGCGGTTGACTTCCGCATGAAGCTCGCGGTAGTTATAGACCTTTTCGGTGCGGGTTTCGGTAGAAATGGCGATCAACGCATTCTGATCGCCGCGCACCGCCAGATGACGGTCGATTGCGTTATGGCAGAGATTGGTGGTGCCGCCCACAAACCATTTGGCAAATGGCGGCTGGCTGTAATCACAGATCTGCTGGGGCTTCTGCTGCCAATCGATCAGCCCGGCCTGCTCTGCCCAGAAGCCGTCGCGGTCATCAATGGAACGCTGATAAAAATCTTCGAAACGCGTGGTCATGAATATGTCTCCTTGACTCTCCGTCTTTTGCAGAGAGCTTTCTGAATTCATAATTATTCATAATGCGCTTGCCAAAAGCTGACAACTCCGCGCTGCGCGGACAGACAGACGGGCCCGTCGAACTCAGAAGCTGTAGCGCAGGCCGACCGAGATCTGGCTGGAACTCAGCTTGGCGTGCATCTGCCCACCCTGCAGGCCACGGACATGGGTGAAATTGTTGGCAACGCCATGGGTCTTGCCCATGCCCACATAGCGTTAGCCCAGCTTAATGCTGACCTTCTGGACCGGTAAGTAGCTGATGCCAAATACCAGCACATAAGCCAGATTGTTCTGGGAATCGCTGAAGTGCTGGCGGTTCACATTGCCTTGCCAGCTGCTGGACTGCAGGTGCGCCAGCCCCGGGCCTGGCGTGCCGTACACGGAAAACTGCACGTTCAGGGGAAAATCCTTGTACGCATTGACGATCAGGCGCAGCGAACCGATGCTGTGGTGATTGAAGCTCGCGGGAAAGCGCGTGGATCCGCTGGTGAACTCGTTGCTCCTGGGCATGGTGTATTCGGCTTCCAGGCGCCAGTCTGAGGGAGGCTGGTAGCCCTGTACCAGGGAGCCTCCGTGGCGCGGCGGCTGTCGCCGCCAGGCATGAACTGCCCCAGACCGGGTGAGCGCTGGAGTCCATGCCATGGGCCTTGTAATTGGAGGAATTGATGTGGACGGAGCCATAGAAATAATCGGCAACCGAAGCGCTGCCCGAGGTGGCCAGGAACAGGGTGGTCGACAACCAGCCCAGCTCGGCGCCGATTGAGGTCGCTTGCCTTCGGATCAATTGCCCCAAGCACAATGCTTTTTGCAAGGAAAATGGATTTGAACTCGGAAACGATCTATCAGAGACGAGCCGCTCATGGAGTGGTGTTCGGCCTTGCTGGCTTTGCAGAAGTTGCCGGCCGCTCAGTTTCGCGCCTTGAGCCATGCCAGCCACGTCTCAAGATCATCCTGGCTCAGCAAGACATTGCTCTCGGTCGGCTGAGCGACGCACCGACGACGCACAAGGCCTTTGTAGTTGGTCCGTCCTGTGGACCGCTACGCGCAGGACATGATGGCGTCTTGACCTGCGTTGAAATCGATCTGCCTGCCTGGGCAGGTGTCGCCGCATTTGGCCGCCCCTTCCACCATGAACCATTGCCGCTTGCCGATCTGACGGGTTCGAGTGCTGATCGATTGCTCGAAGCTCTCTCAGATGCCACCGATTGGCACAACCGCCTTGCCTTGGTCGAGGCGTTCATTGTGGGTCGGCTCAGTGCCGGAGTGCGGCGCATCAGTCCGGAAATCCAATGGGCCTGGGAAAAGCTGGAAAGTGGCAACGGCCGTGCTTCGATCCGAGAACTGGCAGATGAAATCGGCTGGAGCGGTCGTCACTTCGGGCAACGCTTTCGCCATGAAACCGGCATCCTGCCCAAAACAGCCATGCGCATGATGCGTTTCGCCCGCGCCAGTCGTCTTGCAGAAGATTCGAGAGAATCGTTAGCCGATATCGCATATGTGTGTGGCTACGCCGATCAGAGCCACCTAACGCGCGAGTTCCTTGAGTTTGCGGGCCGTTCGCCGGATGCCCACCGAAAAGCCCGCTTTTCTGACCTGCCAGGGACATCGGCGAAGAAAGCCGCAGGCTAGAGCCCGGTCATTTTCATTCAATACGCGCCCCCGTAGCTGGGTTTACCTTCTCAGCCAGGCATCACCGCCGCAGGAGAAAATGTATGAATGGAGAAGTGGGCTATATCGAGTTTGGAGCCAGCGAAGCGGCAATCACGTCACGGTTCTTCGCAGATCTCTTCAATTGGCCGTTTCACGCCATGGGCAACCAGGGCGATGGCTGGTTCGAGACACCGAACATCAAGGCAGGGCTTCACGGAAACGATGCCGGCAATCATGCCGTGATTTATTTTCGCGTGAGCGACATCGAGAAATCGGCAGCGCAAGTGCGTGAGCTGGGCGGCGAAGTCGATGAGCCCGGCTCCAGCGAGCCGGGATTCGGCCGTTTCTACAATTGCCGCGATCCGCAGGGGTTGCGTTTCGGTCTATTCCAAGCTTGAGACTCCATCCTCATTGGTTCAGAGTGCTGCAGGCTGAAATGAAAAAAGGCGCTCCGCAGAGCGCCTGAGGGCTGCAAGGCCGGGGCCCGCGCCTCGGCTTACTTGACCAGAGCCAGCATCTCCTTGAAGGCAGGGTCTTCACAGGTGCGCAGCCACTCGAACATCACCATCTCGGTGGTCACCAGCTCGGCGCCGGCACCTGCCAGACGGTCAAATGCTGCATCCCGGTTGCGCTCGGTACGCGAGCCGCAGGCATCCGTCACCACCCACACATCGAACTCGTCTTCCAGCAGCTCCAGCGCCGTCTGCAACAGGCAGACATGGGTTTCGCAGCCGGCAATCACCACCATATTGCGCTCGGGCGCCTGCTGCTGGGGCTTTTGCAGATGCTTGGGCAGGCTGCGCGCATTGCCGCCCTGGGGCTTGGCGGGAGGACGCAGCCATTCGCCCAGCCCCTCCGGCACGGCGCTGAAATACATTTTCTCCAGCGTCTTCTGGCACAGCGCCTTAAGCTCCGCATTGTTGGCGCCAAGGCGCGAGGGGTTCTGCTCCGTTCCCCAGACAGGCACATCCAGCAGCTGCGCCATCTTGGCCAGTTTGACCGCATTGGCCAGCGCTTGCGCGCCTTCGTGAATGACGGGCATCAGCTTGTCCTGGTAGTCCACCAGAACCAGTTGCGACTCGGAAGCTTCTAACAACATGGCAAATCTTTCTTAAAACCGTGTCAAGCCGCTGCCAAAAAAGAGCGGCGCTCGCACAGGACAGACGCGCGGCGCGCTGAGGAAGCGCGTCACATCGGCTGCAATCGATGGCGCTATTGTCGCTGCAAGCGCATGCCGGGGTAGAAAGTCCGTCAATGCAACGCCTTTCACATGTCAATACCATGAATTGGTGCATTCCCGACCCTCATTCACCAGAATGGGGAAATTACGTACGGCAATACGCTGCAAATTTGAGAGCAGCTCACGCAATAAGCTTATGCCCGCAGCTCACTTGCTGTGCTGCATCAAAAACCAAGAGAAAAAAATGGAAATAGAGCCCCCATCCTACAAATGAACGTGTTACCCTCACGCCCCATGTCCCGATGGCTTATTGCACTTCTATTTGTCGGCGTTACCTCAGCGCACGCGGCGCCTAGCGAGCAGCGTGACGACGACATGGCCCAGTTGCTGGTCAACCGCGGCCTCATCACCCAGTTGCGTGAAGCTCGCCACTCTGTGGCCGAGAAGACGACTGACTTCGTGCGCGAAGCACGTCAGAACGTGGCCGAAAAAACCTCCGATCTGGTGGTAACGGCCATGGGCTTCCTTGGCGTTCCCTATCGCCTGGGTGGAACCAACGCCGAAACCGGCTTCGACTGCAGCGGTTTCGTGCGCGCCATCTACTCCCAGACCATGGGCAAGGTTCTGCCTCGCGTCTCTGCTGAGCAGGCCAATGCCACCCAGCAGATCGACCGCAGCGACCTCAAGCCTGGTGATCTGGTCTTCTTCAACACCATGCGCCGCACATTCAGCCATGTGGGCATCTACGTGGGTGACGGCAAATTCATCCACGCACCGCGCACCGGCGCAAGCGTGCGTGTGGAAAGCATGCAGACCTCCTACTGGGCGCGCCGCTTCGACGGCGCCCGCCGCGTCGAAGGCGCTGACGCCTCGGCGACCACGGCTGCTGCATATAGCGCCCTGGGCCCATTGCAGCCCTGATTCCGAATCGGGGCCTGACCAAAACGCCTGCTTCTGCAGGCGTTTTTGTTTCTCCCTTGGTCCCTGATGTAGCCCAGCCTCCGTGTGTTTTCACGCAAGAACCGCGCTCGCGCCTACATTCAGAATCGTCCGACATAGTCGAACCATCGGGCCGGGTAGAGTCACTTTCGTTAGAGCACCAACAGGGAACAGAATATGTCCATCATCGGAACCATCATCGTCGGTCTTATCGTCGGTTTGATCGCGCGGGCCATCAAGCCGGGCAATGACAGCATGGGCTGGATCATGACGATTCTTCTCGGTATCGTCGGCTCGTTTGTAGCTACCTATCTGGGCTCGGCCATGGGCTGGTACCAGCCCGGACAAACCGCAGGCTGGATCGCATCGGTCATTGGTGCGGTGATTCTTTTGTTTATTTATGGCATGGTACGCGGTAAGGCCAACTGAATCTGAATTCCGACCAAAAGGGGCCGACAAGCCCCTTTTTCTATTTCCGTCATCTCCTTATCGAATATGTGGAAAAAAGACCCGAGCTTCAGAAATCTTAGTGCGACCAGAGCGGAGCGCAAAGACATTGCCCAAGCCGCTGAACGGGCCCGCAAACTACTGAGAAGACGGGCACTCGTCAGCGCTGCCGCCAGTGTCATTCCCATACCCGGTCTGGACTGGGCTGCAGATGCCGCTCTGCTCGCACAGCTCTATCCGCGCATCAACCAGGAGTTCGGGTTGACGCCAGAGCAACTCGACCAACTCACGCCAGGAAAGCGCGAGCAAGTCCAGAAAGCAATCGCCATGGTTGGCTCCGTGCTGATCGGCAAGTTCATCACCCGCGACATGGTGCTGCGCCTCGGCAAAGCCATGGGACTGCGCATGAGCACCAGGCAGGCCGCCAGATATGTGCCGCTACTGGGCCAGCTCGCAGCTGCATCCATAGGCTACGCGACGCTGCGCTATCTGGGCGAGCGCCATATTCAGGACTGTATGCGGGTGGTGGAAGAGGCCGAGCTGGACATTCCAGGCCGCTGGCTGGACACCCGAAATCTGCTGCAACGCAATAGCGATCTGGTGCGCAATTGGCAGCAAGACCGAGGTCCCTGGCAGCGTGGCCGTGAAGACTGAGACAGCAACCTCTCGCAGACAATGCACCTATGAACGACAGCAGCCTCCAAGCCCATCGTTACTGGCTCATGAAGAACGAGCCCGACGAGTATTCCATCGACCATGCTCTGGCGTCCCCCGAGCAGACCATTGCCTGGAATGGCGTGCGCAATTACCAGGCACGCAATTTCATGCGTGACGATATGCAGGTGGGTGACGGCGTGCTGTATTGGCATTCCAGTTGCGCCGAACCTGGGATTTACGGCATTGCCCGCATTGCCGGCAATCTGCGCGTGGACCCTTCCCAGTTCGACCCTGCGGACCCCTATTACGACCCCAAGTCCCAGGCAGACAAACCGCGCTGGCTTATGCTGGATGTGCAGGCGCTGAAAAAGATCCGCCCACTGCTGATGCCAGAACTACGCGAACAACCTCAACTGGCGCAGATGCGCGTGCTGCAAAAAGGCAATCGTCTCTCCATTACCCCCGTGACCGAAGCCGAATGGCAATGCATTCAGTCTCTGCTGCAGGGGAGTAGAGGCTGAGCATATTCATGCTCTTCCAGTCATAGCAAGCTGCGCTGATACCGGCCTGAAATTAATGCGTTTCTCATCATAAGCAACCTCGGCAGCAACAAAATCCGATAATGCCGGCTTTTCGCTGTTGCCTGACCCGAGGCCCAGCGGAACCCAAGAATGGCGCCCTGCTTCAGGGCATGTCCAAACCATTGATAACACAGTGGCAACCAAGCTGGGACCCATCTCTGCGGCGCATTGCCACGCGCAGGCCGGTGCGGGTTTTGTGCCGGCTCTCTTGTTCTTGTAGAAGATGACTGCACTGACTGATCGCCCGCCCTTGGCAGCCTCGACCACCTCCCCCGTTCGCCTGCAAAAGACTCTGCTGCTATGGCATGTGATCATCATCGGCCTGGCCTATATCCAGCCGATGACATTGCTGGACACTTTCGGCATGGTCTCGCGCGATTCGCTGCAGCATGTGCCCACCTCCTACTTTGTCGCCTTGCTGGCCGTGCTGCTGACCTCGCTGAGCTACGGCCACATGATCCGTCGCTACCCATCCTCGGGTTCGGCCTATACCTATGCGCAAAAGGCCATTCACCCCAACGTGGGCTTCATGGTGGGCTGGTCGTCATTGCTGGACTACCTGCTCTCGCCCATGGTCAATATCTTGCTGGCCAGGATCTATCTGACCTCCATGTTCCCCGAGGTCAACCACTGGGTCTGGATCGTCTGCCTGACCGCGCTGATGGTCTGCGTGAATCTGCGCGGCATTCGCTTTGTCGCCCATTTCAATGGCTTGATCGTGTTCTTCCAACTGCTCATCATCGCCATCTTCACCTGCATGGTCTGGCGCGATCTGCATGCAGGCCGTAATGCCCTGGGCGCGATTGCCGAACATGGCGGCCAGGGCCTGTGGACGCTGTCGCCCTTCTGGAGCTCCCAGGCCGAAATCGGCGCACTGATTACCGGAGCCACCATTCTCTGTTTTTCGTTCACGGGCTTTGACTCGCTGAGTTCACTGGCCGAAGAGACCCACGACACCCGAAACACCTTGCCCAAGGCCATTTTTCTGACGGCGCTGATTTCCGGCCTGATCTTCATTGCGGCCACTTATTTTCTGCAGCTCTATTTCCCCGGCAACCCGAGACAGTACTTCGAGGCCGTGGACGAAACCCAACCCGAGATCCTCTATCTGGTGGGGGGCGCGCTGTTCAAGTCAGTGGTGCTGTCCTTTGCCATCGTCACCGTCATGGCCTCGGGCATCGCGGCTCACGCTGGTGTATCGCGCCTGATGTATGCGATGGGCCGCGACGGCGTGATCCACAAGCGTTTCTTCGGCCATGTCAGCCCCAAGTCCTTCACGCCTTCCTACAACATTCTGCTGGTGGGCGCGGTAGCGCTGACCGCTGGATTTCTGAGCCTGGAATATGTGGTCGCCCTGATCAGCTTCGGCGCGCTGACGGCTTTCAGTTTTGTCAATCTGTCGGTGCTGGCTGAATATATATGGCGCCAGGGCCGCTGGCACACCCCGGGCGACCTGCTGCGCTATCTTGTCACTCCGGTGCTGGGCTTCATGAGTGTAGGCGCCATGTGGCTGGAGGTGGAGCCCAGCTCGCTGAGTTCGGGCCTCATCTGGGGCAGCATCGGCCTTGTCTATCTGGCCATCATCACCAGTGGCTTTCGCAAGACTGCGCCCCAGTATGACGACTCGGCGGACTGATCCGCCGCGCAGCATTTTCGGGTGGCGTGGCGTATTTCCCACAGGGCAATCTCGCCGCGCCCTCTAACATCCTTGAATCAGAGTCTGATCGACCGCCATGCCAAGGAGTTTGAGATTGCGCTGGAGCACCCCGTTCATGCTGGCCTGGCGTCGTGCCAAGACCACTTTTCCATCGCGGGCCAGGCTGGCCCTGCGTGATGCGATTGCTGCAGCACTGGCCAGCATGCTGGCCTGGGTCATCGCCCAGCAGCTTTGGGGCCACCCCAAGCCCGCCTTCGCCGTGGTCACTGCCGTGATCTGCCTCGCCCCGGGACTGCCCAGCCATCTGAAACAGGCGCGCAGTCTGCTCATAGGCTGCACACTGGGTATCGTGATCGGCGATCTGCTGTGGCAGTTGCCCGAGCAGCATCTGTTGCTGCGCATGAGTCTTGGCGCATTCCTCTCCATCCTGCTTGGCGCCATCATCGGCCCCGCGCCCGTGGTGCCGATTCAAGCCGGGGTCTCGGTGATTCTGGTGCTGGTGCTCGGCCCCAGCATGGCGGGCGGAGCCCGTCTGCTGGACGTCACGGTCGGTGCTGCGGTCGGGCTTATCTTCAGCCAGGTGTTGCTGACCTCCAATCCCATCAAGGATATGGGCCGGGCCGCCTCGATCTTTCTCAAGCAGCTTGCCAACGGTCTGGATCTGATTCTCAAGGCCTGCCAGCAGCAGAAAGCCGATGCGGCCGAAACCGCCCTCGGCCAGCTATCACTGGCCCATGAATCGCTGGCCGCCCTGCGCGCCGCCGTAGGCCAGGCCCATTCCTCGCGCCGCTGGTCATTGCGCGGACGGCTCAATGCAGAGCGACTGGCTTTTGTCACCCGCCGCTATGACCGCCATGCCGTGCGCGTCTATGCCACGGCTCTGCTGCTGGCCGAAAGTCTGAACCGTGCCACCGCCCACACCGGGAAGCCGCCGCCTGCGGCGATGGCCGACTACTGCCGCTGGCTGACGCATGCCTGTCTGGATCTGGCCAACCAGCCAACCGTGGTAGCGCTCAAGGCTGATGATCCACTGGCGACCATGGACAGCTGCCCTGCATCAACTGCACCGACAGAAGTACTTCAGCCCGAATGGCGGCTGGTGCACGAAAATGCCCAGCAACTGGAGCGTGCATTGCGCGCCCTTATCGGCTCGCGCGATGCGTGAAAAACATTCACCCAAACGCATACCCATCCATCGCAGGCAGCCCTCAAATCAGAAGTTTGACCCGTCGCGCTTGTAAACCGTGCGCCCTTCCTTGATGGTCTCCAGCACCTGGAGATTGGCAAGCTGATGCGGCGGCACGGTCAGCGGGTTGTCCGAAAGCACAACCAGATCGGCCAGCTTGCCGACCTCGATGGAGCCCTTGCGGTCTTCCTCGAAATGCTGGTAGGCCGACCATATGGTCTGCGCCTTGAGCGCCACCCAGGGCGAGACGCGATGCTCCGGCCCCAGCACACGCCCTGAGCGCGTCGTGCGATTCACCGTGGCATCGAGCACGCGCATCGACGATGGCAGGGCCACAGGCGCATCGTGGTGAGAGGTGAACACCATGCCCTCGCCCAGCACCCAGCCTGTCGGCGAGATGTTCTGCGCACGCGGATCGCCCAGCACCGAGTCGTGGTGCCAGTCGCCCCAGTAAAAGGTATGCATGGGAAACAGCGACGGGAAAATGCCCAGCTCCTTGAGCTGGCTCACCTGGTCGCGCCGCAGCGTCTGACCGTGGATCAGCACCGGGCGTACAGCACGCGCCTGCTCCACGGGACCGCTGGCTCGCACGGCTGCAATGAACTGATCGATCGCCGCATCGCCGTTGCCATGCACCAGAATCTGCCAGCCGTTGTGGATGGCCCTGGCCACCTGCTCGTTGGCCCTGACATCGCTGAGCACCCCGTAGCCGCGGTAGCCGGGCTGCTGGCCATCGGGCGGTACCAGATAGGGCTCGGTCAGCCAGGCCGTCTTGCCCTGGGGCGAGCCATCGAGCGTGAGCTTGACACCGCCAATGCGGAAGCGATTGGTATAGCTGCGGCTGAACTTGAGCTTGTTGGCCAGCGCGCCGTCGCCCAGTTGCAGTATGTCGGGATAGGACACCACGTCGATGACCAGCCGACGGGACTCGGCAGCCGCCATGGCCGAGGCAATGGCAGCTGCGTCGGAGCGACCGTCCTGCACCGTGGTATAGCCGAACTCCAGATAGAGCTGCTGGGCTTTTTCCAGCCAGTCCATGGATTGCTCCAGCGTGAGCTTGGGCATGATCCTGCCCAGGCTGTGGAAGAAGGCGTTCTCCTCCAGCACCCCGTTGGGCACCGGGCTGCCGGCACGGCGGCGGATCACGCCGCCCTCTGGATTGGGAGTGCCGGGCCCGATGCCGGCACGGGCCAGGGCCGCGGAATTGAGTGCACCGAAGTGCCCGGACTGGTGAATCACGGCAATCGGCAGATCACGGGAGACGGCATCGAGGTCGTCACGTGTGGGATGGCGCCGCTCCTGAAGCTGGGAATCGTCATAACCAAAGCCGAGCACGATGCCAAGCTGCTTGACCTCGGGTGAAGTCTTGATGTACTCACGCAGCGTCTGCTGCAGGTCGGCGATAGAGGCGTTGCCGCCGTCGGGCGGAGGCAGCAGATTGGCCGAAATGGCCTGCAACCCCACGCCGCCGATATGGCTGTGCGGATCCACAAAACCCGGAATCAGCGTGCGCCCCTGCAAGTCCACCATGCGCGTGGAAGCGCCGCGCAAGGCCTCCAGTTCCTGAGCCGAGCCAATGGCGGCAATCATCCCGGCACTCACCGCCACGGCCTCCACCTGGGGCTGAGCGTCGTTCATGGTGAGAATCGGGCCGCCGTAATAGATCAGCTCGGCGGGCTTGACCGCCGTCTTGGTACGACGCGAGGCACAGCCCGCGAGCCAGGGCGTTGATGACAATACCGTCAGCGAGGCTGCGGTGGCGAGAAACTGGCGCTTTTGCATCATGGACCTCCACAAGACTGCAGCGTAACCGCAGTTCAGACTCGAATCATGCTTGAGCTGGCAATTGGGTCCTGTGCGTCAACTCAAAACAATGCATCAAATCGGGCTACCGCGCCTATCCGACAAGAACTGCAAGCTCATCAATACAGAGCATCATTCCCTGGTCTCAATCCCTGAGGTGGCTCCAGCAACGACCCACTCCCAGCGCCAGCAACCAGCCCAACACGCACATGCTGCCCGTCACCATCCAGGTGAACTGCCAACCTCCCATCTGCATGGCCACGGCCGCCACCAGCGGAGGACCTGCGAATTGCCCCACGCAAGACCATTGCTGCATGAAACCCACGGTGGTGGACACCGTGGCCTGGCTGGGCGCCAGATGCATGGCCGTTGTGAACAGGGTCGCCGGTATCAGGCCGCCCGTCGCAGAGAACAGCGCCACGGCCACAAAGCGCAGCCACAGAGGAGCCAGCGGCTCGCCCCCGATCTGCACATAGGCCAGCAGCGCCGTCAGCCCCATCAGCACATAGCCGGTCTGCAGGCAGTGCGCAGGACTCCAGCCGCGGTGCAACAACCTGCCTGCCGCCACATTGCCCAGTATATTGCTGGCGGCGACCACGGCCGTCAGCAGGCCCGCCAGCTTGGCACTAAGTCCTGCTTCCGAATAAAGCGTGGGCAGAAAGCCGACAATGCCCATCCACTGACCCGAATACACCATAAAGCCCAGTGACACCAGCCAGGGGCCGGGGCTGCGCAATGTGAGCGCCAGACGCGGACGCCATCTCTCATCGGCAGTGGCTGCGACGGCTGCAGTTGCAGTTGCATCCGCAGGCACCATGCGCCAGACGGCATAGGCCGCCAAGGCGGAAGTAAAGCCCAGTGCAAGCCACCAAGTCTGCCAACTGGTCGCCTGCAGCACCCATGGCCCAAGCAGCAAGCCCAAGGCACTGCCAATGGGCATATAAGAGCCCCACCAGCCCATGCGCGCCCCCAGTTCTGACGGCTTGACGCTGCGACGAATCAGCCCTGGAGCAGGCATGGCAACCAGCAAAAAACCCAGACCTTCCAGAGCGCGCAGCGCCAGCAGCCAGGTGAAGTCCGTGGCCGCAGCCCCCACCAAGCTGGACAGTGCCATCATCATCAGCCCTGTCAGCAGGCTGCGACGCAGCCCCCATTTGTCTGCCCCCAGGCCCACCACCAGGCCCAGCACCATGCCCGCCACCTGGACGGTGGAGAGCAAGAATCCCGCCTGCACCAGGGACATGCCCAGTTGCTGCTGCAGCAGGGGTACGGCGGGCGGTAGCTTGCCCACATGCAGCGAGGCACTGACGCCCGCAGCGACGATGATCCATGAGGGGTTCAGACCCCGGCTAGTCACAGGCTCCACCACGTTGTCTCTTTTTCTCAGCTAGGTGATATGTCAACTATCTAGCATATGACAAAACATGAGGCCGATAGACAAGCAGGCTCGCAAGCACTGTCAACACAGGCAGCCCTTAGCCCGGATCGCGCAAGAACACGGCCGAGCACGGGGCAGCCGTAGGGATCAGCAAAGCCGTCGAAGGTCAGAGTGCTGGTGGCAATGATGACGCAGGCGCCAGCGATCCGGGAGCAGAAATGGGAGCGAGGGGCATTGGTCTGGGAGCCGGCACAGGCAGGGACCGCAACCGGCAACGCCACCTCGACCGACGCTGACGCCCTTCTTGCTCAGAGAATGTCCAGCGGCTGCTTGAAGCGCGGCGGGGGCGATGCAGCATCGATCAGCGCCAGCTCCTCGGCACTGAGCCTGAGCTGCAGTGCGCAGACGTTGTCTCGGATATGGTCTGCCGAGCCGCTCTCGGGAATTGGCAGCACATGGCCGCTGCGCAGCGCCCAGGTCAGAGCCACCACACTGGCACTGACACCATGGCGAGCACCGATTTCGGCCAGCAAACTTTGCTCGATCAGCTCACCATGTCCAAGCGGGCAATACGCCATCACGGTCACGCCGTTGTTCTGGCACCAGGGCAGCAAGTCATATTCGATGCCGCGGCTGAAAACGTTGTAGAGCACCTGATTGACCACGCAGTTGCGTCCGCCCGGCACTTGCCACAGCTCCTTCATATCGTCGGTGTCGAAATTGGAGACGCCCCAATGGCGAATCTTGCCCTGCATCTTCAGGTCCTCGAACGCTGCCACCGTCTCGGCCAGCGGCGTACTGCCACGCCAGTGCAGCAAATACAGGTCCATGCAGTCCACTCCCAAGCGCTCGCAGCTGGCACCGAACGCACGCATCACTCCCTTGCGGCCAGCATGCATGGGCAGCACCTTGCTGACCAGAAAGGGCCGGGGCTTGCTGGACGGCCACTCACGCAGCACATCGCCAATCAGTTTCTCGGATAGGCCGTCGCCATACATCTCGGCAGTGTCGATCACGCTCAGGCCGAGCTGCAACCCCGTGAGCAAGGCCGCTTTCTCCTCGTCCCAGCTACGCCGCCCCTGGCCAAGATGCCAGCTACCCATGCCCAGACTGGCATGTCCCTGTAAGAAAGCTATGGCACTGTGCATATGACCGATCTCCAAGAAAATTCCTAAAAACATGCTGTTTGTCTGATATCACTGACGCTTTGCGCTATCAATCCGGCTACTTGTGTCAGCTCAGTTTGAGCCACGTTATGCTTCGCTTGCGAATCAACGACGATGATTCGAATATGTATGTGAAATCAAGTTCGCTATTACCAATAGCTTTCCTCAATAAATTCATAACACGGGAGTTCATTGAATGTTCAAGTCCATCGCGGCCGCCGTTCTCGGCCTGTCACTTTCTCTGGGCGTCTCGGCCAAGACTGAAGCCACTCAGGAATTACCTCCTGAAATCAAGGCCCTGCACTGGCAGGAAAGCGGCAAGGGAGAAATCGCCGACAAGGCCAGCATCAAGATTCCATCGGGCTATGCCTTTCTCGGACAGGCCGACACGTCCAAGCTGCTGCAGGCATTTGGCAACCCGCCCAGCAGCGATCACTTTTTGATTGCGCCCAAATCGCTGGACTGGTTTGCAGTGTTCTCCTATGACGAAACTGGTTACGTGAAGGATGACGAGAAGATCGATGCCAACGACTTGCTCAAATCCATGCAATCAGGCGACAAGGCCGGCAACGAGCAACGCAAGAAGCTGGGTCTTGAAGCGCTGTACACCGATGGCTGGCAGGTTCCCCCACATTACGACACCGCCACCAAGCGACTTGAGTGGGGCCTGCGTCTGCGCGGAGAGTCGGGCGAGAAAAATGTCAACTACACCTCGCGCATTCTGGGCCGCAGCGGCGTGATGACAGCCACCCTGGTATCCGACACCGCCACACTCGCCCAGAACACCGATGAGTTCAAAAAGGTACTCGCCGGCTTCGACTACAACAGCGGCCAGACCTATGCCGAGTTCAAGAACGGTGACAAGGTCGCCGCCATCGGCCTGGGTGCACTGGTACTCGGCGGTGCTGCCGCAGTGGCCACCAAGAAAGGCCTCTGGGGTGCGATTGCAGGCTTTCTGGCTGCAGGCTGGAAGATCATCGCCGCCGCAGCGGTCGCGCTGTTCGCTGGCATAGGCAAACTGCTTGGCCGCAAGAAAGCCGCTGAATAAAGCATTAGGTCGGCCGCAGCTTCACTCCTGCAACCCCACCCCGCGCATCGCTAAGATCGCGGGGTTTGTCTTGTCACGAAAGCCGTCTTGTACTTCACGATCTCCACGCAGCTGCAGGTAGTTCTGGCCATCGTACTGTTCTATCTTTATGACACTGCCTTGCTGCTCAAGCCAGAAGAGGGTTTGCTGAGCCCGCTACGATCGGGATGGCGGGCACAACTGGCCAGCCAGGGCTTCGAGCTGCGTCAGAACCGCCTGCTATGGCTGCCTGTCTTTGCACTGCACCGGCCCGCCTACCGGCAGCGCTGGAGCACCACCCGGATTCATCTGCCCGGTGACGCGGTATTTTCAAAGGCAGTGGAGGCACATGCCCGCAGCTTCAAGGCGTTTGCGCTGCCGCTGTATCTGCTGGCGGCACTGCTGTTTCTCGGTCTTCCCGCCGCCTTGCTGGTGCTGCATTCCGAACTGCTGCAGCTGATCGCACTCGCGCTGATCTATCTCAGCACCGCCTGCCTGAGCTGGCTTGCCCTGCGCCACGGCAAGCAGGGCCACAGCAATCGTGCCTTCGCGCGCTCCACTGCATTTCAGATTCTGCTGTGCCCGCCATTTGCCCTCAATGTGGTGCGCAAGCTTTCGCTGTCCTACGAGACTGAAGCTGATTTCTTGCAGGCGGCGCAGGCACTCATGAGCGCCCCGCAGTGGCAGGACCTCGCAGCACAGGTTCAGCAACTGATGCAGCGCGAAATGGATGAAATTGCCGAGTTGCCCGAATATGCGCCAGCGCTTGCGCAGATGCAGCAGGCGCTGCGGGCGCTGGAGCAAAACAAGGCCCGAAACTGAACAGGCCATCAGGCTGCCCCACAATAGCGGGTTCCATCATAGCGACCATCGCGAGCACACCATGGCCTTTTCCGACAACCTCAAGCAACTTCCCTCCATCGCCCATATCGCCGAGCTGCAGCTGATCGACTCGGAGGGCAAGCTGGCCGCAAGCATCCCGAATGCGCCTGGCAAAGCCGGCTCGGTCACGGTCTACAACGCGCTCTACGCAAGACATGGCAGCATCAATGTCGCCGCTGCCGAAGAAGGTCTGCAGCTGTTTGCCGAGCATACCGAAGACGCCAAGGCACGCCCCGGTGCCCATCCCAATATCGATCGCCTTCTGGACGTGATTGCCAGCGGCAAGGGCTATGCCGTGACGGTGATCGCCGCCTGACTGCCCTCAGGCCCTTTCCCGGTTAGAAAGGCTTGATCTTCTTGCCTTGCTTTCTGGCACCTGAGGCACAAGGTATTCGGGGTCCGCACGCTGAACGCGGTTGCGCCCGGCGCTCTTGCCCCGATAAAGAGCAATATCGGCCTGCTGCAGCGTGATGTCAAATGCCTTAGAAGTGATGAACGGATTGGAAACGCCAATCGTCGCCGTGCAAGTGACAGAGCCGTGCAGGCTGATTCCAGGTATCGCGATTGCTGCAATCGCCGCACGTATTCTTTCGGCCAGTTGCAGAACTTCATCGCCCTTCAGGCCCGGGCAAAGGACCAGAAACTCCTCGCCGCCCAGACGACATTTCAGATCACTTCTGCGCGTGCTCTGCTGAATCGCTTCTGCCACGCGATACAGCACGTTGTCGCCAAACTGGTGTCCATAGTTGTCGTTGATGCGCTTGAAATGGTCAATGTCCACGATCAAGAGGTGGACAGGTTCGGCTTTCCTGGCTGCGAAATGCGCCTCCAGACCATCTAGCAAACCACGACGATTGAGCAGCTTGGTCAGCGGGTCCTGCGCTGCCATGCTGCCGAGTTCATCGGTCAGACGGCGCAAGGCCAGCCAGACAGCGCCTGGCGGAATCACCGTACCGAGGAAAGACATATAGACATAGAACACCATCTGGAACCGGCTGTTCATGTCCAAAGCCTGCAATCCCCCCTTCAGAATCAGCATGAACTTCATGGCATTGAGAACACATATGCCCGCGATCAGGATGGCAAACACCACCATCTCCACGGCCATATTCCTGGCAAAGCTGCGCGTTCCCCAGAGCAAAGCGATCGTCATGCAGAGAAACAGCAAAGCGCAGGCCGCAGCCAACATGGCATGACGCGCCTCCGGACCCAGCGCAGACTGCACCAGCACCTGAGCCGCACTGTAGGCCAGCGCCAGAACCACCAGCGGACGCCATACCGGGGTCGGCTGATTGAAGAACCGCATCGCGCCCAGCACATACACTACCGGCGCGCACAGCGTCAGCGTGTGATTGACGAGGCTCATAACACTCCAGCCAGGCTTGCCGCCCAGCAGCTGCAATATATACGCGCAGCCAAGCAGCAGATTGCCCAGAGCAAAGACTTCCATGCCCATTTTTCTGCCGGGCAGCCTGCGACTGATCAGCATGAACAGCACGCAAAAACACAACAGATGCACGCAGAGCATGCCAAGGATGACGGTCGCAACCATGAAATCGCTCATTTCCGATAAAGGCAGGCGCCGCTTGGCTCAGGCCATGAGGAAAGCCGCACCCGCGGGTCAAAGCAGGACTGGCACAGGCTTTACTCAAGCCTTATCAACCCGCACTCTTAAGTGCTGGCAACTCTAATGCCTTGCGCCGAGCCGATAATGTCAACGCCAATCAGGGCCTGCCGGCAAATCTGAGCGAAGCCTGGCGTACCACCTCCGGCAACTGCTGCACCCGGGCATAGCTCCCGCGCAGCCAGCTCGCATCGTTGCCGCCCTGCAGCACCTGGGCCAGCTCCCGCAAAGCGCTCTTGCCGGATGCCGGCGAATGGGCGGTGATGCGCTCCAGCGTCTGCTCAATATGCTCGCGCAGCGGCAGTTGCTCGCTGGAGGCGGGGTCCACATAGGTGCCGTCCAGACCAAACCGGCAGGCCTGGAAGCGGTTATAGGTGTAGACCAGATAGTCGTCTTCGCTGGGTTCGAAGGGCTGCTCACTGAGGAACCAGGCGCCCAGCGCCTGAACATAGGCCGCCAGTTGCGCCGCGCGATGGATGGACAATGGCGTATCGAAGACACGTACTTCCACAGTGCCGAACTCCGGCTTGGGACGGATATCCCAGTAGAAGTCCTTCATGCTGTGAATCACGCCCGTGGCAGCCATCTTGACAAAGTAGCGCTCGAAGTCCTCCCAGTGCAAGGCAAATGGCGCGCGCCCCGAGAGAGGAAATGCGAACACCGAGTTCAGGCGCGCAGAGTCAAACGCCGTGTCCTGCCCCTGCACAAAGGGGCTGGATGCGGACAGCGCAATGAAATGCGGGATATAGCGCGAGAGCCGGTGCAGCATCATCAGCGCATCATCAGCACTGGGACAGCCCACATGCACATGCTGGCCGAAGATGGTGAACTGCTTGGTCAGATAGCCGTACAGCGCCGTCAGTTCCTTGAAGCGCGGCTTGTCGTAAATGCGCTGCTGGTGCCATTGCTGAAACGGGTGCGTACCGCCACCGGCCAGCGCGATATTGAGCCGGTCAGCCGCCTTGACCAGGGCATCGCGCGTGACCGCCAACTGCTCATACGCGTCCTGTGCATCGCTACAAATGCCGGTAGAGATTTCGATCATGCTGGCCGTCACCTCGGGAACGATGGAGCCTGGAACCTTGGCGTTCTTGAGCAGCGCCAACATATCGGGCGCATAAGGCGTCATATCGTAGTGATGGGTGTTGAGCAGCTGCAGCTCCAGCTCCACGCCCAGCGTCAATGCCTGAGATGGAGCGAATTCGCCCAGGCCACCAGCCTCTGCTGCAGTCGGTTGGATGTGTTCGACTTCATGCGTCATGACGTCTCTCCCCTCTTTGCAAGGCTGCGCGGCCCACGCCACGATGGGCATCGCCGCTGCGCCACAGCGCCGTTGCAGCCAACAGCACACCCAGTACCTCGCACAAGGCAATCATGGGCAAGGCAATGGCCGCGAGCTGCTGGGCCACGCTGGCGTTGAAGGCAGTCCACTGCAACACCAGGACAGAGACCATAAGCAGGGCCACACCCGAGAGCGCAAACTGTCCGCAGGCCACGGGCCATTGTCTGCGCCAGCCTATGGCCGTACCGTGTCCCAATAGCAAAACCGCAGAGAATTTGCCGACTGCCCTTGCCAGTACAGCGCTAGCCACTACCGACACAAGAGCGAACGACATGCCGACCTGGGCGGCCATACTGGCAACCAGTACAAACATCAGCAGATTGAGCATGGCATTGGCCGCCTGAAAGGCCTGGGGCCAGATCAAGGGCATGGGGCTGAGATTGCGCAGCATCAGCCCCGCGACCATAAAGCCCAGCGCAGCCGAACCGCCCCATTGCTCGGCAAGCAGGCAGACCGCAGTCATGGCCGCGAGCAGATAGAAGGCCGTGCTGTCGCTGCGCGATGACTGCCAGCGCAACACCGGCCAGAAAGCGGCCGTGACCAGCAAGGCCCAGAACAGGGTCAACAGCAGGCTGAGCAGCAAACGCCCCAGTCCCGCAGCCGAGAACTGCAGGCCGCCGCCCGCCGCAGCCGTGGCCGGAACAAATACCACCGTCAGCACCAGCGCCCCCAGCAGCGCCAGCAAGGTGCTGATGGTTGCCAGCAGCAGACTGCGATCCGTCACTGCACCGCTGGCACGCAAATCATCGGCAATGCGCAGCAGTACAGCCGGCGATGCCGCCATGGATATCACGCCGACGGCCAGCGCGACGGCCCAGCCCCACCCCAGGACCAGCAAGGCGGCAGTCACCACCATCAGAGTCAACAAGGACTCACCCAGGCTTTGCAGAAGCAGCCAGGGCTGACGCAGCAGCCAGGGAAGAGAAACCTGAGATGCAGCCAGCAACAAGCTCGCGCCCACGGCAAGCTCCAGCAACAGCGCCGAACTGCCCTGCAGAGGCCAGGGCAGGTCACCAAACCCCACCCAGCCGGCAAGCAGACCGACCATCGTGTAGCCAAGCATGCGTGGATAGCCGGTAAAGCGATGAACCAGATGACCGAGCAAGGCGGCGGCCGAAACCAGCACGCACCAGCTCAGCAGCGGTGGAAATCCGGCAGGCCAGATGCCCGCCTCCAGATTGCCGAACGGCATATAGCGCCCTCCTGTATCAAGACCCGGACAATGCGACAAAGTCGTGGCACCAGGGTTGGTGCAGGCAGCGTTGCGAAAGAGATGCGGTCAGCGCCGCGTGAAATCCCGGCCATGCGCCAGAATGCAACACCTGCTATTGCGCAACCAGCTCTTCACCCACAGGATCAAGGTGGCCGCCACGCACGCCCCAGTTCCCGTTCAGATAACGACAGGAACTATCTCGGAGCGCTACAAACATCATAGGGCCCCTGCATCCAATGGCGTTAAAGGGTGTCAGCCTTCCGACATTTCTGTGACCGAATGCATTGCTTGGTGCAGTTTTGCAAACCGCCAAATCATAAAAAACGCCGGGCTCAACTCTGCGTTGACCCGGCGTAGGTATGTATGGCAAAAACTGCGCTCTCAGGCTGGCAGCTTGCCGTCCTTCAGCAGCGTACCCACCAGCGCCACCCAGTAACGCATACCCAGCGGGAGATTGGCATCATTGAAGTCGTACTTGGGATTGTGCAGAGAGGCGCTGTCCTCGCCATTGCCCAGCCAGATATAGACGCCCGGGCATTCCTGCGCCATGAAGGCAAAGTCTTCCGAGGCCATGCTGGGAACCATATCGCGGCGCACCTTGCCTTCGCCCAGCACGCTGGTCAGCACCTCGGCGCAGACTTCCGCATGCCTGGGGTTGTTGATGGTCGCTGGATAGCTGACGCGGTAGTCTAGATGGGCCTCCAGGCCGTGCAGCGCGCAGGTCGCGGCAATCGCATCGCGAAAACGTTGTTCGATGCGCGCGCGCTGAGGCATGTCGAAGCAGCGCACGGTGCCGCGCAACTTGATGACTTCGGGCATCACGTTGTAGGTATCGCCGGCGTTGAAGCTGGTCACGCTCAGCACGGCCGGCTTGTGAACCTCCTGTTCGCGCGCAATCAGCGCGGGCAGCTGCGTCACCAGCTGACAGGCCGCCAGCAACGCGTCCTTGCCCAGATGCGGCATGGCGGCATGGCAGCCCTTGCCGCTCAGCGTCAGGTCAAAGATGTCGAAGGCTGCCATCACGGCTGTGGAATGCACGCCCGCCGTACCCACCGGCAGACCCGGCCAGTTATGCATGCTGTAGACCGCGTCCATGGGAAAGCGCTTGAACAGCCCTTCTTCGATCATGGCGCGCGCGCCACCTTCGTTTTCCTCGGCGGGCTGGAAGATGAAATACACGGTCCCCGCAAAATCGGGCGCCGAGCTCAGAGCCTGGGCCGCCCCCAGCAACATGCTGGTATGCCCGTCATGGCCACAGGCATGCATACGACCGGCGTGCGTGGACGCATGCTCACACTGGTTGAGTTCCGTCACATTCAGCGCATCCATATCGGCGCGCAGGCCGATGGAGAGTCCGACGCCAAGACTGCCATTGAGCACGGCGACCACGCCGGTACCGGCCAGGCCGGTGTGCACTTCGAGACCGAAGCTCTTCAGGAGCTCAGCCACGCGTGCGCTGGTACGGTGCTCCTGAAACGCGGTTTCGGGATGACGATGAAAGTCGTGACGCCAGGCTTGCAGCTCCTGCTGGCCGGGCCATTTGATGGTGTTCATCATGGTCTTGCTCCGGTTTTACAGCGTGTGGACAAAGGTCTGGGCGATCAGCGTCGCGGCCAGGAACACACCGGCATTGGCCAGCAGCGAAACCACCACGATGCGCCAGCCCAGACGGCGGAAGGCCGGGATGTCCTTGGCCAGCGACAGGCCCGCAAACGTAAGCATGGGCGTGATCATGGCCAGGAAGTTGACCTTGCCGGTCAAAGCTGCCACTTCGGCGGCATAAGGCGTGAGCGGGAAGGTCATGGCCATGGCGATGAACGAAATCCAGCACACGGCGGGCAGCATGCGGCGCGTGCCGACATAGATCAGGTCGCCGACAAACACAGCGGCAATGATGAGCAGCACGCCGGGCAGCGCATCCATCACGGGCACGCCATGGCCGATGCGGTTGCCGATCAGCACCATGGCGCCGACCAGAACCCAGGAAGCGAAGCGCATGCCCAGACCCAGCGCCGGCACCTGCGCCTGTTCTTCGTCCTTGGCGGCAGACAGGTCTACCGCCTGCTCCACCACGGCCTGCTTGCGCTTGCGGCCCAGAATCGGCTCCAGCCATTGATAGGCACGCAGGGCCAGGGGCAGCGAGATGAACAGCGTCAGATAAGTGCCCACCGTCGTCGCAATCAGATTGGCAGCAGCGGCAAAGGTGGCGATCTGGTCGCTCATCTCGGGATGCTGGGCGGCGATCGCGCCCACAGCGGCAGCCGTCATGCTGCCCGAGCCAACGCCGGCGCCCATGCCCAGGGCCAGCGGGTGGAAGATATTGAGGCTGGAGACAAAGCCGGCCAGCAGCGAGATGAAAATGGCGCCGATCAGCGTGCCGGTGATGTACTCGGCCAGCACGCCACGGCCTTCGGGCGAATCCATGCCGAAACGCTCGCCGATGATGGCCAGACCCGGCTCACGACCGATGGAGAACGTCGCGCCAATGGCTTCGCGCTTGATGCCCAGCAGCAGTGCCACGGGCATGCCCAGGGCGACGCAACCGACCAGATTGCCCAACTCCTGCAACACCAGTCCCCAGCCGACTTCCGCCAGCTTGGGCAGCGAACCACCGACCAGCAGACCCAGCTTGGCAATGAACAGAAACAGCGCGCAAGACAGCACGGCAGCGGCCAGGTTCTGGCTGTACAGGCCCAGTTGCAGCGGGCCGGGCATGCGCTTGCGCAGCAGACCCAGCACCAGGCCGATAAGCAGTGCCCAGATCATGGGCAGCAGCACCACCTTGCCCACGCCCAGCGAAATGGGCAGCGGCCCCAGCCACTCGGACAATGCCGCAATCACCAGCGCCAGCGCAAATACCTGCACCACGCTGCCCACATTCAACGCGGCCTTGGCCGGCTGCACCTCTGTACGCATCAACTTTCCTTGCGCACGACGGCCGCTGCCGACGCGCTGAAATAGCTTTGAACCCTGAAAATGGGCACGGCCAGCCCAAGCTGGCGCTCACCCATGCGGGCGCTGAATATAACAATGCATTTATTGCATATGCATTCTTTTTCTGTTCTAAAAAAGTGAACATACGTATGAATACAGATGCAATTTGGCGACGACAATCGCCGCATGCCCGCCTTTCAAGACTCCCGCGCCCGCTATCTGTTTGAAGCCGTCTACTGCGGCTCCGTTCGTGCCGCAGCCGAAAAACTTGGCATCGTGCCCTCGGCCGTCAGCCGCCAGATCAGCCTGCTCGAAGAGGAACTGGGCCTGACCCTGCTGGAGCGCCATCGCAGCGGCGTGGTGCCCACCGAGGCCGGCCAGTTGCTGCTGGACTATCACCGCGAACATACGGCCCACCGTCACGACATGCTGGCCAAGGTCGATGCGCTGCGCGGCCTGCACAGCGGCAGTGTCAGCGTGGTCAGTGGCGAGGGCTTTGCGCAGGAGCTGATCGACGGACCCATTCGCAACTTTCGCCAGCAATATCCGGGCGTCAGCATCTCGCTGGAAATCTACGGCACGACCGAGATCATGCGCCGCATTCGCGAGGATGCTGCCGAGATCGGCCTGGTCTACTACCCGCCCGCCGACAGTCATATCACCGCGCGCGGTGCGGCGCGCCAGCCCATGCATGCCATCGTGCATGCGCAGCACCCGCTGGCCAGCGCTGAGCAAACCTCGCTGCGGGAGCTCAGCCAATGGCCTGTTGCCATGTTGCAAGGCGTGTATGGAATTCGCCAGCTCGTGGAGTATGCGGAACACAAGGACAAGATCCACCTCAGCCCCGCGCTGACCAGCAATCTCATCAGCGTACTGCTGGCCTTTGTCACCAGCGGTCAGGGCGTGACCCTGCTGCCGCCCTGCTCCGTCACGGCCGAGCTGGCAAGCGGGCGCCTGCGCGCCATTCCCATTCACAACCCTGCATTTCTTGACGCCGAAATGCAACTCATCACCCGCACCGGCCGCCATCTGTCCCCGGCGGCCAATCGCTTTCTGCTGTATTGCATGCAAGGCATGCAGGCGTTCCAGGAGCCTTGAGCGACGACCGGCGACGCGCGAGACCCCGGGTCATGGCCGCCTGAGCATACTCAGGACACCGCTGCACTTGCCTTAGACTGCACGCAGCATGCAAACCAGTCTGGCTCTCACTCCGTCGCAACTGAGCGAATTCCTTCTCAACGTCGCCACCGTACGCCCCGTGTTCATCTGGGGGCCGCCAGGCATCGGCAAGTCGGCACTGGTACAGAACTTTGCGCAAAGCGTGGGGCTTGACTGCGTGTCCCTGCTGGGCAGCCAGCTCGCGCCAGAAGATTTGCTGGGCGTGCCGCAGATCATTGACGGCGTGACCCGCTTTTGCCCGCCCGCCATGATTGCGCGCGAGCAGCCCTATTGCCTGTTCCTGGACGAGCTCAACGCCTGCAGCCAGGATGTGCAAAAGGCTTTCTACAGCCTGATTCTGGAGCGCCGCGTGGGCGAATACCTGATGCCCGAGGGCTCCATCGTGATTGCGGCAGGCAACCGCGCCCAGGACTCCGCGATTGTGCGCACCATGTCCTCCGCCCTGGTCAACCGCATGATTCATGTGCAGCTCAAGGTCAGCGCCAGCGAGTGGCTGCAATGGGCACAGCAGGCCCAGTTGCATACTCTGGTGCTCGAATACCTGGCCCAGCGTCCCGACCATCTGTGGAGCCAGCCGCCCAAGCATGAGGAGGCGTTTTCCACGCCGCGCTCCTGGCATATGCTGAGCGACGCCCTGCAGTCCTATGGCGATGCGCTGAACCTGCATACGTTCGAGGCCCTGAGCAGCGGCTGCCTCACGCCCCAGCATGCGGCGCAGTTCAAGGCCTTCTACAAACTCGCCGAGGACCGCCATCGTCTGGACGCCATCTTCAAGGGCGACGCCAACTGGCCCCATGCGCCGCAGGACCGAGATGTGCTGTATTTCCTGGCCCAGGCCTTCCGCGCGCGTCTGCTCAAGATCCTGCCCGCCGACAAGCAGCAAAGCGGCGGCGAGTTGCAGCAAAACGTGCACCGGTCCAAGGCCATGCTCAAGGAGCTGGCCCAGATCAGCCTGGAAATGGCCCAGATCGTCACCGCCGAAAGCGACGGCCAGACCCTGCCCGCCTGGTATATGGTGGAAATCGTGCGCGACCTGCCGCGACTGGTCGAAGCGCGCGAAACGGCCAGGGCCTGACGCCTGATGGCCAAAGCCCCAACGCGCGAAACGCCGGCCACCCAGGCCTATACGCAGGGCCTGGCCTTGCTGCAGGCACACCCCATCTTCACCGAGCTCAGCCGCAGTCTGGGCTTTGTGCGCAGCGCACATTCCCTGTGTCCGGCCCATGGCTGGGCTCAGGCCAGCCTCAACCACCAGCGCTTTACCGGCCAGATCGACATCCATCCCAAACGCATGGCCAGCCCCGAGGAATGGGCGTATTGCCTGGGGCGGGCAACGCTCAGCTACGCGCTGGAGCTGTTTCAGCGTGACCGCAGCCATTGGGCACAATGGAGCGCGGCCTGCGATGTGGTCACGGCCCGCTTCATCCAGACCATCAAGCTGGGCCGTCCGCCCGAAGGCATGGAACTGCCCGACGGACTGCCCCAGCGCGACGAGGCCCAGTGGTATGTGCAGTTCTGCGAACAAGGCATACCCGCCTGGGCGCAGTCGCTGAGCCTGGCCGGTCCCGGCCAGGGCGGCGCCCACCCCAGCCTGGCCCTGCCGCAGCAATGGCCGCAGCCCGCCTCCTCCACCAGCAAGCCTCAGCCGTATTGGCGCAGGTACGGCAACTGGCCCGAAATGTTTGCCGCGGGCCTGGCCCGCTCCGTCACCCAGTCCGTGGAAATGGCCGCAGGCGTGCGCCGCGAGTTTGGCCAGAGCCGCCCTGCCAGCAGCGCGCTGGACCGCGCACGCCACTGGTTCATGGACAGCTTTCCACTGCTGGGCAGCATGGTCGCTGCGTTTGACATCGTCGAGGACGCCAGCATCTGCGAGCGCGAGGACATCTCCGTCGCCGCGGTCGACGAAGTGCTGCGCACCATCTACATCAACCCCGGCCCTCACCTGTCCGAGCTGGAGCTGCGCTTTGTCATCGCCCACGAAGTCCTGCACGTCGCACTGCGACATCTGCTGCGCCGACGCGGGCGTGAGCCGTTTCTGTGGAATGTGGCCTGCGACTTTGTCATCAACGACTGGCTGATTCAGATGGACGTGGGCCAGCCGCCAGGCATTGGCCTGCTCTACGACCCCGAGCTGCGCGGGCTCAGCGCCGAAGAGGTCTACGACCGCATCGCGAACGATCTGCGCCGCATGCGCAAGCTGCGCACCCTGGCCGGTGGCCAGGGGGACATGCTGGAGCGCAATGCGGGCGGTCAGCGCAACGCGGGCGACTACACCGATATCGACGAGTTCTGCCGCACCCAGCTGGGTAAAGGCCTTCTGCGCCACGAGCAAAGCGCAGGCGGGCTGCTGCCCGCGGGACTGATCGAAGAAATCCGCGCTCTGTTGCAGCCGCCGATTGACTGGCAGGTCGAGCTGGCACGCTGGTTCGACCACCACTTTCCGCCCATTGAAACGCGGCGCAGCTATGCCCGCATCAGCCGCCGCCAGAGCGCCACGCCCGATATTCCCAGGCCCCGCATTCAGGCAGACAGCCGCTGGCTGCAAGGCCGCACCTTCGGCGTGGTGCTGGACACCTCGGGCTCCATGGAGCGCCATGTGCTGGCCAAGGCACTGGGTGCCATCGCCAGCTATGCCGAGGCCAAGGATGTGCCCGCTGTGCGCCTGATCTGCTGCGATGCCGCGGCCTATGACCTGGGCTATCTGCCGGCCGCCGACCTTGCCCAGCGCATCGCCCTCAAAGGCCGTGGCGGCACCGTGCTGCAACCGGGCGTGGATCTGCTGCTTCAGGCCGACGACTTTCCCAAGGACGGCCCCATCCTCATCATCACCGATGGCCAGTGCGACCCGCTGCGCGTGCCACGCGAGCATGCCTATCTGCTGCCTGCGGGCCGCAGGCTGCCGTTTCGCACAGCTGCGCCCATCTTTGTGATGGACTGAGATTCAAGATCAAGCAATAGCTGTCTCGTGCAGCGCATGCCACAGCACGCCGTCAGCTGCGACTTCCAGAATCGCCGTGGAATAGCGCGCATGGCTAACGCCGGCCAGCATATGTGTTTCGCGGTAGCGCAGCGCGATATGTGAGCCCACCTGCCAGATGCTTGTCAGCTCATCCACCGCCATCTGCAAACCGGGCCTGCCGCCAGCAGCGCCCTCAAACATCTGCTGTACCTGGGCACGCGTCACGATCCTGCCGCCTGTGGTGACCATGCTGAAGCCTTCGGCAAACACCTGCATCAGCGCCTTGGCAGCAGCTTGGGCGGCATCGCCCTTTTGAGTAAAAACGGTCTGGATCAGGGCATGCACATCGTTAATGCTTTGTGCGGCGGCTTTGAGGTTCTGGTCGTTCATGCCTGGCTTTTTTCAAGGTGTGTAAACAGGTCAGCGGCAGCAGCCCCACCAGGGCGGCAACGGCAAAGCTTGCGTGATAGGCCGCCAGCGCACCGATATGCGGCTGCAGCAGGTTGAAGATCATCAAAAACAGGGCCGCGCCCACGCTGAATGCCATCTGGCGGTTGATGTTCCAGACCACGCTGGCCTGGGGCAGTTCCGAGCCATGAAAATCCATCAGCGCCGTGGTTTGCGCGGCGTTGGCAGCCAGGCCGCCGCCCAGGCCCATCAGGGCATAGGCCAGTACCAGGGCTAGCAGATCGCCCGTGCTGTTCACCGCCATCAGGCAGGCAATACCCAGGCTGTGCAGCAGCAGACCGACCACAAACAGCGGCCTCGCCCCCACGCGGTTGTAGATGCGGCCGCACATCAGCATGGCCAGCAGCGCGCCGCCGGCATAGACCAGCATGAACATGCCCGAGCGCTGGGCGCTCAGGGCCAGCACGTCTTGCAGAAAAAACAGGCTCAGCAGATTGACGCCGGTAAACACGCCGGGCACGGCGTAGTACACGGCCATGGACACCCGCAGGCGTGGGCTGCGCAGCAAGCGCAGCTCGACCACTGGGTCTGCCGCATTGCGCCAGTGGCGCAGATAGAGCGCGCTGGCTGCCAGACCCAGCGCAAGACACAGCAGCGCCCCAACCCGGCCACGGCCTGCACCGTACAGCGACATGCCCATGAGCACGGCAGTCAGTGCCGTGCCGATCAGCAGCAGTCCGGTCATATCCGGCTTGGCTGCAACCGGCGGCTCGAATGACTCTGCCGAATCGCGCACCCAGCACCAGGCCAGCAGCGCGGCTGCCAGAGCCAACGGAATGTTGGCAAAAAACACCCAGCGCCAGGAACTGCTGTCCACAATCAGCCCGCCCAGTCCCGGTGACAAAGCCGGTGCAATCAGGGCCACGGCCATGACCAGGGTGGAAATGCGTGCACGCTCCGTCCCCTGAAACAAGGCAAAGGCCATGGCCTGCCCCACGGGAATCAACAGCCCGCCGGCCATTCCCTGCACGAAGCGCCAAACCACCACGGCCGTAAAACTGCCCGCCATGCCGCAAGCCGCCACAGCCAGTGCAAACACCAGCATGGAAGCTGCCAGCAAACGCCGCGCGCCCCAGCGGCCGGCCAGCCGCGTGCTGATGGGAATCACCAAGGTCAGGCCCAGGATGTAGGCATTGCCCACCCAGGCGGTGTCCAGGCTGGCTGTCTCGAACTCGGCAGCCAGGCGTGGCAAGGCGACTGCGGGCATGAAGATATTGATGCAGTCGATAAAAAACCCGGTCAAAAACACCAGGGCAATGCGGTAACGGTAGCTCATGTCTGTCCTTTGAGCTGCGCATAGTAGGCAGCGCAGTTGCCCACGTCGATACCGCTATGCTTGATACTTTGTTTGATCAAACTGAACAATGGCCGCCACCACAAGCACTGCCATCCACACCCAGCTTCACCGCGTGCAGACTTTTCTGGCCGTGGTGGAACTGGGCAGCTACACCAAGGCCGCCGACTACCTGAACATCAGCAAGGCCATGGCCAGCCTGCATGTAAAGGCGCTGGAAGAAGCCCTGTCCATTACGTTGCTGGTGCGCAGCACGCGGTCGGTGGCGTTGACGGAAAGCGGCCAGCAGTTCTATGACGAGTTCAAGCAGATCTTCGGCCATATCGAAGCTGCATTTGACAATGCCCAGCACGGCAGCCGCCGCCTGCGCGGGCAGCTACGCATCAGCACCACGGCCGAGTTTGGCGAGCGCTATGTGCTGCCGCTGATCCCGCAGTTTGTGCAGCGCTACCCAGGCATTGCCATCAGCCACGATGCCAATTCCTCGCTCAGCGATCTGGTAGCCAAAAAGCTCGACCTGGTTGTGCGCCTGGGCAGCCTCGCCGATTCCAGCCTCAAAAGCCGCAAGCTGGCGGATTATGAAATCTGGCTGGTCGCATCGCCCCGGTTGACTGGCCTGCAAGCCGTGCAGCAGCCGCAAGACCTGGCCGATCTGCCCTGGATTGCCAACAGCAATCTGGACAGCCCCACGCACTGGGTGCCGGAAAGCGCCCAGGGTCAGCAGACCGAGGTGCAGGGCCGCGCCGCCCACCAGTCCAATTCATCGAGCGCGATTCGTACGCTGTCGCTGGCGGGCCTGGGTGTAGCCGTGCTGCCCGACTGGCTGGTGCAGGACGATGTGCGCAGCGGCCAGCTGCAGCGCGTGCTGCCCGAGTACGCCCTGCCCAGCCAGCCGATTCACCTGGTCTTCCCCGGCAGCCGCCACCTGCCACGCAAGACACGGGTGTTCATCGACTTTCTGGCCGAGCATCTGGTGCGTTGATTCCCCACAAGAACTCAAGACAAAACAACCTCTGACGCTTACCCAGAAAGCGCCAGCAGCTATCAAAAACGTAGAATTCATGCCATGCGGCTGCGCCCTAGCCTCGGGCATGGCCGTCTTGCAATCCGCACCAATCCGGGACACTACTGTTTAGCAGCTAGGCTTGGTGCTTACTCTTTGAACGGAAGCGAATCCTTGAGCACAGCCACCCTCCCCTCTTGCCCCCAATGCGGCCTGGACAATACCTATCCCGATGGCGATCTGCTGATCTGCCCCGATTGCGCCCATGAATGGTCGGCCCATACAAAAACCATTGCCGATGAAGACAACGGCCCCCGCATCATCAAGGATGCCAACGGCACGCCGCTGGCCGACGGCGACAGCGTGCTGCTGGTCAAGGACCTGAAAGTCAAGGGTTCCTCTACCATCATCAAAAAAGGCACCAAGATCAAAGGCATCCGCCTGGTCTATGACAACGGCGACCATGACGTGGACTGCAAGACGGATCAGGGTCCATTCATTCTCAAATCCGAGTTTCTGAAAAAGGCCTGACGCGGCCCTCCCCATCGCTGTCCCCTGCGATCCACCCAACGCCCGGAGCCATGCCGGGCGTTCCTTCGAGCAGCATGTGGCGGCTCAAAAGTTCTGGCAATCCGCTGGTGCAAATAGAAGCCCGATCGGCCCCTGCACTGATCTCAAAGCGCTGCCGTATCAAAAAACAGACTCAGCCACATCAGCCATCCGCCCATGAAACGGCTGTCTGTCCCCCGTGCAACTGCAAGCTCAGGGGAGCATGGCTCTCGATGGCGCACGCCATCGCCGCGCAAAACTGCCGCTTCTTCCACCGCCTTGCCACGGCAGGGCCGACCCTAAGGCTTACCCTCGGCTGTCATGATCTGGCAATTAAATTGCGGCATGCGTTAAGTCCATTCACGGCACCGGCCCTACATTGCCCCTCGAACTCCTTGATTTCTGCCCCTGCAGAGGTCAAGACAGGCTGATGCATACCCCGTGCGCAGCCAGGTCCAGACCATGAAGGGCAATAGCAGGAAATGAACCGGGAAGTCGACGGCAAGCACACCAATCACTGGTCACAGTCACCGCACTGGCCTGGCGAGGTCCTGGCACAAAGACCTGGCAGCCAAAGCCTTACAGGCTTGACGCTGTGGGCCTGCGCAGTCCCCCCCCTGCATCAAGACAACAACTAAAAGCCCTGCCTAGTCCTAGCACTGCGGCTTGCAGCGTCTACGCCGTGATGCCTGCAACTCGTGCAGCAGGGATCCGCCCCGTGCCCCATACCAACTTCCAAGAGACAAGCATGACCCCGAGCGCGACGACCATTTCGGGCGCAACGCCCAGGCGAGACATCGATGCAGACAACGCCCTGTATGCCAAGGTCAGCCGGCGGCTGCTGCCCCTGCTGCTGATCTGCTACATGGTCGCCTACCTGGACCGCATCAACATCGGCTATGCCCAGATCCAGATGAAGCAGACGCTGGATTTCGGCGACGCTGCCTACGGCTTTGGCGCGGGTCTGTTCTTCATCGGCTACTTTCTGTTTGAAGTGCCCAGCAATCTGCTGCTGGAGAAGATAGGCACGCGCAAGACGCTGATGCGCATCATGCTGGTCTGGGGCCTCATCGCCACGGCCATGGCCTGGGTCTTCACTCCCATGCAGTTCTATGTGGCGCGCTTTCTGCTGGGCGCGTTCGAGGCCGGCTTCTTTCCCGGCGTCATTCTGTACTTCACCTACTGGTACCCCTCGGCGCGCCGCGGCCGTGTGATCTCCATCTTTCTCTCAGCCGTCATGGCCATGGCGATTGTGGCCGGCCCGCTGTGCGGCGCCATTCTCAAATACATGGATGGCATCGACGGCCTGCATGGCTGGCAATGGCTGTTTCTCATCCAGGGCCCGCCCGCCTGCATGCTGGGCCTGATCCTCTACTTCTATCTGCAAGACAGGCCAGCCGACGCTAAATGGCTGACAGACGCCGAAAAAGCGCGGCTGCAGCACAACCTGGCCAACGATAGCGGTCAGGCAGCTCAACACGGCAGCCACGGGCACAAGGCCGCCCATAGCAGCGCCACTCTGGGCCGGTTGCTGCGCGACCCCAAGGTCTATGCCCTGTCACTGGTGTACTTCATGATGCACGGCGCCACCTATCTGTTTGTCTTCTGGATGCCCACCGTGATTCAGGACCTGGGCGTGCAGGACGTGCTGCATGTCGGTATCTACTCGGCCATTCCCTTTGTCGCAGGCTTCTTCGGCATGATTGCCTTCGGTGCCAGCTCCGACCGGTTCCGCGACCGCCGCTGGCATCTGTTCATCGCTTGCGGCATGGCCATTGCCGGCCTGATCGTCACCCTTCAGATGCATGGCCATCTCGAAGGCTCGCTGACTGCCCTGGCCTTCACGCTGATCGGTCTGGCGGCCCTGCCCCCGCTGTTCTTTGCCCTGGTCAGCGACTATCTGTCACCGGCCGTGGCCGCGGGCGGCATCGCCCTCATCAGCAGCCTGGGCAACCTGGGCTCGGCCGCCAGCCCCACACTGGCCGGCCTGCTGACCCAGTACACTGGCAACAGGCACTACAGCATCTATCTGGTGCTGGTCATGCTGGTCCTCTCGGCACTGGTGCTGATGGTGGCGGTGCGCGACGCCAAGACCAGGCGCGGATGAGCCATGCCCGGCGCTTGCCGGGCAGCACCCTCACCTCGAGCTTCTGCAGGTCTATCCGACTGGCTGTTCCGGTCCCGAACGCAGAAAAACCATACAAAAAGACCTCTAACGCTATCTGTCAAGCGTTAGCAGCTATCAAAATCATTCTTCAAGCTGTGCTTCGGCCAAGGGATTCGCCTTGTAGCTCAGCCAGCCTGCCGCCACAGACTTGCCCGCAGCAGCGCCTGCGCGGCGGTCGTTGGGGTGCGAGCGCCCTTCGCTCACCACCACTTCGGCAAAGTCGAACGGGCTCATGCCGTCAATACAAGCCACATTCACGCCGTACTGATGCGGCGACGAGCGCCGCTGATGAAAGGTATAGATGCCGCAATGCTTGCAGAAGAAGTGCTTGGCCTGTCCGGTGTTGAACTGGTAGAGCGTCAGTGCATCCTGCCCTTGCAGCACCTCGATTCCGCTCAGCTCGGCCGACACCGCCACGGCACCGCGCATGCGGCAAAACGAGCAATTGCAGCGCCGCGCAGTGTTCAGGCCGTCGCTTAGCAGAACGGTAAAGCGCACTGCGCCGCAGTGGCAGGCTGCTTGGAGCGGCCGGAAAAAATCAAGGCGGGGGCTGGGCATGGGTTTGTCTCCATCAAGGGGGGCTTTGAGGCAAGCACTGAAATCAACGGCATCCAATATCGTTCAAATCAGGCTCAAGCGCATATTTATCTGGCGCAAGCAGCTATGAAGTTTTGAAGTTTCCCGAATGCGCATCATGGTTGCCGATCGGCAAATTGAAGATCGGCAGGCATAGATAAAAATAAAAATCAAATATGCCTCCAGCGCTTGCCAATTAAGCGCGAGCAGCTATCAAAGTAAAAAAGGCAGCCCATGAGCTGCCTTTGTTTTCGAACAGGTCCCGAGACCCGATCTCAGCGCTTACTTGCGCGCAGGTGGCACGTCCGTGCAGGAACCGTGGGCCACTTCCGCCGCCATGCCGATGGACTCGCCAAGGGTTGGGTGGGGGTGGATGGTCTTGCCAATGTCCACGGTGTCGGCGCCCATTTCGATGGCCAGGGCGATTTCACCGATCATGTCGCCGGCATGCGTGCCGACCATGCCGCCGCCCAGGATACGGCCGTGGCCGTGAGCTTCGGAGGAATCGTCAAACAGCAGCTTGGTGAAGCCTTCGTCGCGGCCGTTGGCGATGGCGCGGCCCGAGGCAGCCCAGGGGAACAGACCCTTCTTGACCTTGATGCCTTGTGCCTTGGCCTGGTCTTCGGTCAGACCCACCCATGCCACTTCGGGGTCGGTGTAGGCGACCGAAGGAATCACGCGGGCGTTGAAGGCAGCGGAAGCCAGTTCCTTGTTGCCTTGCAGTTCGCCGGCAATGACTTCTGCGGCCACGTGCGCTTCGTGCACGGCCTTGTGCGCCAGCATCGGCTGGCCCACGATGTCTCCGATCGCGAAGATGTTGGGCACGTTGGTGCGCATCTGGATGTCGACGTCGATGAAGCCGCGGTCGGTCACGGCCACGCCAGCCTTTTCGGCGCTGATCTTCTTGCCGTTGGGCGTGCGGCCAACAGCTTGCAAAACCAGGTCGTAGGTCTGGGGTTCGGGCACGGTGACGCCGTCCTTGGCAGGAGCGAACGTGACCTTGATGCCTTCGGGCGTGGCTTCGGCACCCACGGTCTTGGTGTTGACCATGATGTTGTCGAAACGCGGTGCATTCATCTTTTGCCAGACCTTGACCAGATCGCGGTCGGCGCCCTGCATCAGGCCGTCCATCATTTCCACCACGTCCAGGCGTGCGCCCAGCGTGCTGTAGACGGTGCCCATTTCCAGGCCGATGATGCCGCCGCCAAGAATCAACATGCGCTTGGGCACTTCCTTCAGATCCAGGGCACCGGTGGAATCGACCACGCGGGGGTCCTTGGGCATGAAGGGCAGATGCACGGCTTGCGAGCCTGCAGCGATGATGGCGTTCTTGAACTGAACGATCTTCTTGCTGCCGGTCTTTTCCTGGCCGGAACCAGTGGTTTCTTCCACTTCGATGTGGTTGGCCGACACGAAGTTGCCGTAGCCGCGCACGACGGTGACCTTACGCATCTTGGCCATCTGGCCCAGACCGCCGGTCAGCTTGCCGATGACCTTTTCCTTGTGGCCGCGCAGTTGGTCGATGTTCACTTCAGGAGCGGCAAACTTCACGCCGGCCACTTCCAGGTGCTTGACTTCGTCCATCACGGCAGCCACATGCAACAGAGCCTTGGAAGGAATGCAACCCACGTTCAGGCAGACGCCGCCCAGGGTGGCGTAGCGCTCGACCAGCACGACCTTCAGACCCAGGTCGGCAGCACGGAAGGCTGCCGAATAGCCGCCGGGGCCACCGCCCAGAACCACGACGTCGCAGTCCATGTCCACGGTGCCGGCAAAGTTGCTGGCCACAGGAGCTGGAGCGGCAGCCACGGGGGCTGCCACAGGTGCAGGAGCGGCAGCGACGGGCGCAGGCGCTGCTGCCTGAGCAGGTGCGGCGGCGCCGGCTGCGGCTTCCAAAGTCAGCACCAGCGAGCCTTCGGCAACCTTGTCGCCGACCTTGACCTTGATTTCCTTCACGACGCCGGCGTGGCTGGAAGGAATCTCCATGGAGGCCTTGTCGCTCTCCACAGTGATGAGGGACTGGTCCACGGCCACGGTGTCGCCGGGGTTGACCAGCAGTTCGATAACGCCCACTTCGGCGAAGTCGCCGATATTGGGTACCTTGATATCGATGAGGCTCATATGCGCTCCTATCTTGGTTTTTGTCTCTGTGCCGCCCGATTCGCTCGGGCAGCTGAAAACGGTATTTCCGGGTTGAAGCCTGGCGGCTGACGCCTTAGCTCCAGTCAAAAGTCAGCAATACGGTACGGCTTTCAGGCTCGTAGAACAGCAGGGTTTCAGTGCCGCTTGCGGCAAAGGCGTCAGCATTGGCACTGCAGATGAACTCGAAGTGCGCGCCGGTTTCTGGGTGGATGGGGTGAATGCCATCGTCCGTGCCAGTGTCGCTCAGCAGCTCATTCGTCAGATTGCTCCAGTTGCCGCCCCAGGAAGGGCCACCCAGCACTCCAAGCAGATAACGTCCAGAACTGGTTTCGTAGCAATCGGTGCCTGGCTCATACAGCGGCAGCTTGGCAACTTCAGCGGGGTCGTCCCACTCGTTCGCCGCATTCCAGCCATGGGCCAGAAAGTCCTGTCTGGCCTGCTCATATGCCGCGTGCTGGGTTGCGTAATGCAGTTCCATCACATCGCGCCATGAGTACTTGGCCTCGTGGTGCAGCTCGAACGGAGGCTGCGCACCCAGCTTGACCAGTTCACGATGCTGGGTGCGTACCTCGCGCCAGTCCAGCGTTTTCTCTGCCCAGTCAGCCCTGTCCTGCTCCAGCATGAAGTAGCGCCAGTCGCCCAGCAGCTCGTACCTGCCTTGATCGTTGAGCTTGAAAGCCAGCCAGTCAGGCTTGAGCAGCGCGTTGCCAAACTCCTCGCCCCCCCACTCCCCGACTTGCCCTTCGTAGGGCTCGCAAGGGGCGACAAGATGAATCGACCCGCTCCAGGCATCGTCGAGCAAGGCCAGATCGATGGTGACGAGCGGCAGAAAATGCCGCGCGTACTTCTCGACCGGCTCGGCGAAAACGTCAGCCGTATCCGGAAAAGGCCGGATACCGGGAATGACGCCACGCAGATGCTCGATGGGATGCTGTCTCAGGTTCTTCATCTCACTCATGGGCTGGCAAGGTGAAGCGCAAGGCATCTAAAAAGATAGCTGCTTGCGCAATTCAGATAAGCGCTACAGGCCGATTTCGCTAAAAATCGGCCTGCCTGTCAGCTGCTTAGAGCAGGATACGGCGGTAGTCGGCCAGCACAGCGCCCAGATAGGCGTTGAAACGTGCGGCAGCTGCGCCGTCGATGACGCGGTGGTCATACGACAGGCTCAGAGGCAGCATCAGGCGCGGCACGAACTGCTTGCCGTCCCACACGGGCTTCATGGCGCCCTTGGACAGCCCCAGAATGGCGACTTCAGGCGCATTGATGATGGGCGTGAAGTTGGTGCCACCGATGCCGCCCAGAGACGAGATCGAGAAGCAGCCGCCTTGCATGTCTGCAGCGCCCAGCTTGCCGTCGCGGGCCTTCTTGGCCAGCTCGCCCATTTCCTGGCTGATCTGCAGAATGCCCTTCTTGTCGGCGTCCTTGAGCACGGGAACGACCAGGCCGTTCGGCGTGTCGGCGGCAAAGCCAATGTTGAAGTACTGCTTGTAGACCAGGGTGTCGCCGTCCAGAGAGGCGTTGAACTCGGGGAACTTCTTGAGCGCAGCCACCACGGCCTTGATCACGAAAGCCAGCATCGTCACCTTGACGTCGCTCTTGGCCTTGGCGCTTTCGGCATTGGTGGACACACGGAAGGCTTCCAGCTCGGTGATGTCGGCCTCGTCATTGTTGGTGACGTGAGGGATGACCACCCAGTTGCGATGCAGGTTAGCACCCGAGATCTTCTTGATGCGCGACAGTTCCTTGCGCTCGACAGCGCCAAACTTGGCGAAGTCGACCTTGGGCCAGGCCAGCACTTCCAGACCACCGACATTGCCGCCGGAAGACTTTGGAGCCACAGCCTGCTGAGCCAGGGTCTGCACGGCGCCAGCCATCACCGACTTGGTGAAGGACTGGATGTCTTCCGCCGTGATGCGGCCCTTGTTGCCCGAGCCCTTGACTTCTGCCAGAGGCACGCCCAGTTCGCGAGCGAACTTGCGCACCGAAGGCGAGGCATGGGGCAGCTGACCCGAAGGCGCGACGGTGGGGTTGTGGGCTGCAGGCGCTGCCACAGGTGCGGAAGCAGGAGTTGCAACCACGGGAGCAGCGGCCACAGGTGCTGATGCTGCAGCCACAGGGGCGGCAACAGGTGCCGCCACGGGAGCTGCAGCCTGCACGGGAGCGGCTGCTGCGCCCTGCACCGTCATCTGGCCGACCACGTCGCCCACGTTGACGGTGTCACCCAGCTTGATGGTCAGCGCCGTGATGGTGCCGGCCGAGGGTGAGGGGATTTCCATCGAGGCCTTGTCGGACTCCACGGTGAACAGCGATTGCTCGACAGCCACGGTATCGCCCACCTTGACCAGCATCTCGATCACGGCCACGTTCTTGAAGTCGCCGATATCGGGAATCTTGATGTCCACGGTGGAAGACGCTGCAGGAGCGGCGGCAACGGGGGCTGCAGCCACAGGAGCAGGTGCAGCAGCCACGGGGGCGGCAACAGGTGCAGGTGCTGCAGCGGCAGGTGCGGGAGCCGCATCAGCGGTTTCCAGCATCACGACCACGGAGCCTTCCTTGACCTTGTCGCCCAGGGCAACCTTGATTTCCTTGACCACGCCAGCCTGGCTGGAGGGGATTTCCATGGAGGCCTTGTCGGACTCCACGGTAATCAGGGACTGCTCGACCTTGATGGTGTCACCCACCTTGACCAGCACTTCGATCACGCCGACTTCGGAGAAGTCGCCAATATCGGGGACCTTGATTTCTGTCAATGCCATGTTGTCTGTCTCCCCTTCTTAGGCGTGCAGCGGGTTGATCTTGTCGACGTTGATGCCGTACTTCTTGATCGCTTCGGCCACGGTCGTGGCGTTGATCTTGCCTTCATCGGCCAGGCCGCGCAGTGCAGCCACCACGATGTAGTGACGGTTGACTTCGAAGTGCTCGCGCAGCTTGGCGCGGAAGTCAGAACGGCCGAAACCGTCGGTACCCAGCACCTTGTAGGTACGGCCCTTGGGCATGTAGGGACGGATCTGCTCGGCGTAGGCCTTCATGTAGTCGGTCGAAGCGATCACGGGGCCGGGGTGGGCAGCCAGTTGCTGGGACACGAACGGAACCTTGGCGGCTTCCAGGGGATGCAGCATGTTGAAGCGGTCCACTTCCTGACCTTCGCGGGTCAGTTCGTTGAACGACGGGCAGCTCCAGACATCGGCAGCGACGCCCCAGTCCTTTTCCAGCAGTTCCTGGGCGAAGAAGGATTCGCGCAGGATGGTGCCGGAGCCCAGCAGTTGAACGCGCAGGCCGCTCTCGGGCACCTTCTGGCCAGGCTTGACCATGTACATGCCCTTGAGGATCTGCTCTTCCGTGCCGGCTTGCAGGCCAGGCATGGGGTAGTTTTCGTTCAGCAGCGTGATGTAGTAGAAGATGTTTTCCTGGTTCTGCACCATGCGACGCAGACCGTCCTGCATGATCACGGCCACTTCGTGAGCGAAGGTGGGGTCGTAGGTCACGCAGTTGGGGATGGTATTGGCCAGGATGTGGCTGTGACCGTCTTCGTGCTGCAGGCCTTCGCCGTTCAGCGTGGTGCGGCCCGAGGTGCCGCCCAGCAGGAAGCCGCGCGCTTGCAGGTCGCCAGCCGCCCAGGCCAGGTCGCCGATGCGCTGGAAGCCGAACATCGAGTAGTACACATAGAACGGGATCATGACCCGGTTGCTATGGCTGTAGCTGGTGGCTGCAGCGATCCAGCTGGACATGCCGCCGGCTTCGTTGATGCCTTCCTGCAGGATCTGGCCGGCCTTGTCCTCGCGGTAGTACATCACCTGGTCCTTGTCGACCGGGGTGTATTGCTGACCGTGGGGGTTGTAGATGCCGACCTGACGGAACAGGCCTTCCATACCGAAGGTACGGGCCTCGTCCACCAGGATGGGCACCACGCGGGGGCCGATGTTCTTGTCGCGCAGCAGCTGCGTCAGGAAACGCACATAAGCCTGGGTCGTGGAGATCTCACGGCCTTCGGGTGTGGGCTCCAGGATGGCCTTGAAGGTGTCCAGCGCAGGAGCGGTGAACTGCTCGTCAGCCTGCTGGCGACGATGTGGCAGGTAGCCGCCCAGGGCCTTGCGGCGCTCGTGCAGGTACTTCATTTCCGGCGTATCGTCGGCCGGCTTGTAGAAGGGAATGTCCGCGATCTGGCTGTCGGGGATCGGGATGTTGAAGCGGTCGCGGAAGGCCTTGATGTCCTCGTCGCTCAGCTTCTTGGTCTGGTGAACGTTGTTCTTGCCTTCACCGACCTTGCCCATGCCGAAGCCCTTGACGGTCTTGATCAGCAGCACGGTAGGCTGACCCTTGTGGCCGTTGGCAGCGGCAAACGCTGCGTAGACCTTCTGCGAATCGTGGCCGCCGCGGCGCAGATTCCAGATCTCGTCGTCGGACATGTGCTCGACCATCTTCAGGGCGCGAGGATCGCGGCCGAAGAAATGTTGGCGAACATAGGCACCGTCGTTGGCCTTGAAGGCCTGATAGTCGCCGTCGTTGCACTCCATCATGATCTTCTTGAGCACGCCGTCCTTGTCCTTGGCCAGCAGCTCGTCCCAGCCCTTGCCCCACAGCAGCTTGATCACGTTCCAGCCGGCACCGCGGAATTCGCCTTCCAGCTCCTGGATGATCTTGCCGTTGCCGCGCACGGGGCCGTCCAGACGCTGCAGATTGCAGTTGATCACGAAGATAAGGTTGTCCAGGTTCTCGCGCGAGGCCAGACCGATGGCGCCCAGGGACTCCACTTCGTCCATTTCACCGTCGCCACAGAACACCCAGACCTTGCGGTTTTCGGTGTTGGCAATGCCGCGTGCGTGCAGATACTTCAGGAAACGCGCCTGGTAGATGGCCATCAGCGGGCCCAGACCCATGGACACCGTGGGGAACTGCCAGAAGTCGGGCATCAGCTTGGGGTGGGGGTAGCTCGACAGACCCTTGCCGTCCACTTCCTGGCGGAAGTTCAGCAGTTGCTCTTCGGAGATACGACCTTCCAGGTAGGCGCGGGCATAGATGCCGGGCGAAACATGCCCCTGGATGTACAGGCAGTCGCCGCCGTGGTTTTCGTTTTCCGCGTGCCAGAAATGGTTGAAACCGGCCGCAAACATATTGGCCAGCGAAGCGAAGGAGCCGATGTGACCGCCCAGATCACCGCCTTCGGGGGGGTGAATGCGGTTGGCCTTGACCACCATGGCCATGGCGTTCCAGCGCATATAGGCACGCAGACGACCTTCGATTTCGAGGTTGCCGGGGCACTTTTCTTCCTGGTCGACTTCGATGGTGTTCACGTAGCCGGTATTGGCCGAGAAAGGCATGTCCACGCTGTTCTGGCGAGCGTGTTCAAGCAGATCCTCGATCAGCCTGTGAGCATAGTCCGCACCTTCGCGGTCGATCACCGCAGAGAGGGCATCCATCCACTCGCGCGATTCTTGTTGGTCCAGGCCGGCGGGAAAGCCAGCGCCTTTGGGATCAGTCTGAGCTGTCATTGTGAGTGTCTCCTTCGAGAGGGGGGTAGCTTTATCACGAAGCAGTGAGTGCGGCATCACACGGGTGCGGCAAGCGCCACACCGCATAACGCGTGGCACAGCACCTTCGGGTGCTCCCCGGATTAAACCGATTCACTGTGTCGATCGCTGGCGAGTTTCGCACATTTTTTTTGAATTTCAAATTGTGCTTTGTGATTTCACTATATAAAAAAATGCTGCAAATGCACATACAGTGAAGCCTCTATAGATTGTCTTTTACGCGACAGAAATAGTCGCAGATTCCACTAGGTCTCTCCCCTACACTGGAGACATGCAAACAAGCAATCACGAACGAGAAAAAGAGGACGCAAAAAGCGCGCAATCCGTTGCATCCCCTGTGCGCTGGTGGCGCAGCTGGTGGCGTAGCCTGTCGCCGACCCGGCAGGATCGCTATGCCGCGCTCGCGCCGCTGGCATCGGTGCTGATGTTCATGGCTGCAATCATTGCGTCGTTCTGGTATTTGCGCACGGAAGAAGTGGATCGCGAGCAAGAGGCACTGCGCCGCGATGTGGAATACGCCCAGCAGCGCGTGCGCCTGCGCCTGTTGGAACGCCAGGAGCAACTGATGCGCATGGCCCGGGACATCGGCAACCGCGAGATGCGCAAAGCCGACTTTGACGGCCGCACCGAAGCGCTGATCAGCCAGTACCCCGAGCTGCAATCGATTACCTGGATCAATGACAAGCGTCAGGTTGTGTACAGCCAGTCAGCTCCGACGGTGGCCACGGATCAGCTGCGTGCCGTGGGCGAAAACCTGCATCAAGGCGAAACCCTGCAAGCCTATGAGCAGGCCCGCGAAATGCTGCAGCCCATCTATGTTCAGGAAAAAGCCCAGCCCAATGAGTTGCCGCCACTGCTGCAGCTGCATGTGCCCATCAGCTCCAACAGCCGCTACCAGGGCGAGCTGCTGGCCGAGTTTTCGGTGGACAGTCTGCTGCGCTATGGCACACCCACGGAAGTGATGGCCCGTTACGCCATCACCATGCGCGATGCCGACAACCATGTGCTGGCCGGCACTCCACTGGCACCGCGCAAGACACCGACCGAGCTGCTGCACTGGCGTGCCATAGCGAATGAATACGAAGTGCCAGTCTCCCCTGTGGGCACGGCGCTGATGATGCGCGCCCAGGCCTACCAGACTTCGCTGGGCGTTGTCGGCAGCGGCCTGTTCTGGCTGGTGGGCACGCTGTCGGCCATGACGGCCTGGCTGCTGCTGGCCACCTGGCGCCACACGCGCCGCCGTCAGCGTGCCCAGGAGGCTCTGGTGGCCGAGACCAATTTCCGCCGTGCCATGGAGAATTCCGTGTTGACCGGCATGCGAGCACTGGATCTGCACGGCCGCATCACCTATGTGAACGCGGCCTTCTGCCAGATGACGGGCTGGAGCGAGAAGGATCTGGTCGGCCAGGTTCCGCCCTATTCCTACTGGCCCGATAACGACTACGACAATCTGCATTCGCAGCTGCGCGAAGAGCTGTCGGGCAAGACCATCGTTGGCGGCTTTCAGGTACGTGTGAAACGCAAGAACGGCAGCCTGTTCGACGCGCGCCTGTATGTCTCGCCGCTGATCGATGCCCACGGCCAGCATACAGGCTGGATGTCGTCCATGACGGACATTACCGAGCCCAACCGGATTCGCGAACAGCTTTCCGCCTCATACGAGCGCTTCACCATCGTGCTGGAAGCGCTGGATGCCTCTGTTTCGGTGGCCCCTCTGGGCAGCGCCGAGCTGCTGTTTGCCAACAAGCTGTATCGCCAGTGGTTTGGCTCTCATACCGAAGGGCATCTGCAACTGGTCGCGCAGGCCGGCAAGCTGCCGGTTCGCCACCAGCCCGAAGCCGAGAACGAGGACGGGCTGATGGGTTTACCCACGGGCTCCATCACCGAATCGCGCAGCGAAAACGCTGAAATCTTCGTGCCCAGCCTGGGCAAGTGGCTGGAAGTCCGCTCGCGCTATCTGAGCTGGGTGGACGGCCGTCTGGCCCAGATGGTGATTGCCACCGACATCACCCAGCGCCGCCTGGCCGAGGAGCAGGCTGCGGCCCAGGCCGAAAAGGCCCAGACCGCCAGCCGCCTCATCACCATGGGCGAAATGGCATCCAGCGTGGCGCACGAGCTCAACCAGCCCCTGACCGCCATCAGCAATTACAGCTCCGGCATGCTGACACGCCTGGAAAACGGCACGCTCACACCCGAGCAGATGAAGTTCGCACTGGAAAAGACGGCACATCAGGCCCAGCGTGCCGGCCAGATCATTCAGCGCATCCGCTCCTTCGTGAAAAAGAGCGAGCCCAATCGCATGCTGGCCCAGGTGGGCGAAATGGTGAGCGAGGCGCTGGAGCTTGCCGGTATCGAGTTGCGCCGCCGCAATGTACAGCTGACCTCGCATATTGCCGAACGCATGCCGCCGGTAATGGCCGATGCCATCCTCATCGAGCAGGTTCTCATCAATTTGATGAAAAACAGTGCTGAGTCAATTGATATGTCCGACCGCCCTCTGGGTCAGCGCAATGTGGAATTGCGCGTGCGCCCCCAGGTCTTTGAAAGCCTGCCGGGTGTGGAGTTCACCGTGGAAGACACGGGCAAGGGCCTGCCGCCGGAAGTGTTGGAACACTTGTTCGAAGCCTTCTTCTCCACCAAGAGTGAAGGCATGGGCATAGGCCTGAACCTTTGCCGCTCGATTGTCGAATCACATCAGGGTCGAATGCATGCCGAGAACCTCTACAATGGAAGCGAAGTCACTGGTTGCCGGTTCTCATTCTGGCTACCGTTGGCAACGGGTGTGGAGACGACAACACTCACCACGACAAGCGAACCCATAAAGAGGACGATTGCATGAGTTTGATTCCCAAAAAAGGCACTGTTTACGTAGTTGACGACGACGAAGCAGTCCGTGATTCGCTGCAATGGCTGCTGGAAGGCAAAGACTACCGCGTGCGTTGCTTTGACTCAGCCGAGACCTTTTTGTCGCGCTACGACCCGCGTGAAGTGGCCTGCCTGATCGTCGACATCCGCATGGGCGGCATGACCGGCCTGGAACTGCAGGACCGACTGATCGAGCGCAAGTCTCCTCTGCCCATTGTGTTCATCACCGGTCACGGCGATGTGCCCATGGCTGTGAACACCATGAAGAAAGGCGCACTGGACTTCATCCAGAAGCCTTTCAACGAAGAAGAGCTGCTGGGTCTGGTCGAGCGCATGCTGGATCACGCCCGCGAAGCCTTTACCGGCCACCAGCAGGCCGCCAGCCGCGATGCGCTGCTGGCCAAGCTCACGGGCCGCGAAGCCCAGGTGCTCGAACGCATCGTCGCCGGCCGCCTGAACAAGCAGATCGCCGACGATCTGGGCATCTCCATCAAGACCGTGGAGGCCCACCGCGCCAACATCATGGAAAAGCTCAACGCCAACACCGTGGCCGATCTGCTCAAGATTGCGCTGGGCCAGGGCCAGACCAGCGCTGCGGCCAAGGCGGCGGCAGCCGTCAATTAAGTGCTCCCCGCGAAATTGGAAGCCATTCCAATCGCGAGATAATCCAGGGAGCACTGGCCAGGCCTCGCGCTTTAGCCAACTCCTATTCTGATAGCTGCTAGTGCTTGTACTTCAAGGGCTAGCAGCATTTTTTATTGGTACTCCAGCAATGACAGCCCAACTCATCGACGGCAAAGCCCTCTCAGAACAACTGCGCAAGGAAGTCGCCACACGCGCGGCAGCACTCAAGGCCAAGGGCATCACGCCCGGCCTGGCCGTAGTTCTGGTGGGCGACAACCAGGCTTCCCAGGTCTATGTGCGCAACAAGGTCAAGGCCTGCGAAGACGTGGGCTTCCACTCGGTGCTGGAAAAGTACGATGCCTCCATGACCGAAGCCGAACTGCTGGCACGTGTCGAAGCGCTGAACAACGACCCCAGCATTCACGGAATTCTGGTGCAGTTGCCCCTGCCCAAGCACATCGACGACCACAAGGTCATCGAAACCATCTCCCCCGCCAAGGATGTGGACGGCTTCCACGTGGCCAGCGCCGGCGCACTGATGGTCGGCGAAGTCGGCTTCAAGGCCTGCACGCCCTATGGCTGCATGAAGATGCTGGAATCCATCGGCATGAAGGATCTGCGCGGCAAGCACGCCGTGGTCATCGGCCGCTCCAACATCGTGGGCAAGCCCATGGCCATGATGCTGCTGGCCGCCAACGCAACGGTCACCATCACCCATAGCGGCACTGCCGATCTGGCTGCCATGACTCGCCAAGCCGACATCGTCGTCGCAGCCGTGGGCAAGGTCGACGTGCTGACAGCCGACATGGTCAAGCCCGGTGCCGTGGTCATCGACGTGGGCATGAACCGCAACGCCGAAGGCAAGCTCTGCGGCGATGTGGACTTCAACGGCGTCAAGGAAGTGGCGGGCTACATCACCCCTGTGCCCGGTGGTGTAGGCCCCATGACGATTACCATGCTGCTGGTCAACACCATGGAGTCTGCTGAGCGCGCCGCGGGCTGATCCTTCAGAGCCGCTTCGCGGCCTGCCCCTCTCTGACGCCGAGCGCCCGAGAGGGCCACGGCTTGCCCCGCGCGGCGCCTGTTCGCTTCCCAGGCGCAAGCACGCTTCTGACCGCAGGCTGACGCTATGAAGGCGATAGCAATAAATACCCTGAGAGCGCTTGATTTTCCCGACCTTGCCGGCACCTAATACAGCATGAGCAATCCACTTCTCGAATCCTCCTCACTGCCCTTGTTTGACCGCATTCAGCCTGCGGATGTGGCCCCCGCCATCGACACTTTGCTGGCCCGTGCCAGCGAGGCGCTGGAGACCGTGGTTGCACCGGACTTCCCCGCACAGTGGGAAGCCATCTCTGCCGTGCTGGACGTGGCGACCGAAAAGCTTGGCACCGCCTGGTCGGCCATCAATCACCTCAACAGTGTGGCCGACACGCCAGAGTTGCGCGCGGCCTATAACGAAGCCCTGCCCAAAGTCACCGAGTTCTGGACCAATCTGGGCGCTGACGAACGCCTGTACGCCAAATACAAAGCTATCGACCCAGCCAGCCTCAACAAGGAACAGCGCGCCGCCTGGGACCATGCCATGCGGGGCTTTGTGCTCTCCGGTGCCGAACTGCAGGGAGCTGCCAAGGAACGCTTTGCGCAGATTCAGGCACGCTCGGCAGAGCTGGCCCAGAAATTCAGCGAGAACGCGCTGGACGCCACCGATGCCTTTGCCTACTACGCCAGGATTGACGAGCTGGACGGCGTTCCGGCCGATGTGATCGCCGCGGCCAAGGCTGCCGCCGATGCCGATGGCAAGGAAGGCTACAAGCTGACGCTCAAGATGCCCAGCTATCTGCCCGTGATGCAGTTTGCCAAGAGCAGCGCACTGCGCGAGAAAATCTATCAGGCCTATGTGACCCGAGCGTCCGATCAGGCCGAGGGCGATGGCAAACGCTTTGACAACACTGCCGTGATGAAGGAAATCCTCGCGCTGCGCCTGGAAGAATCCCAGTTGCTGGGCTACAGGAACTTCGGCGAAGTCTCGATCGTGCCCAAGATGGCCGATTCGCCCCAGCAGGTCATTGACTTTCTGCGCGATCTGGCAAAACGTGCCCGCCCCTATGCTGAAAAGGATGCAGCCGATCTGCGTGCCTTTGCCAAGGCTGAACTCGGCATTGCCGACCCGCAGCCCTGGGACTGGGCCTTCATCGGCGAAAAGCTCAAGGAAGCCCGCTATTCCTTCAGCGAGCAGGAGCTCAAGCAGTACTTTCCGGCTCCCAAGGTGCTGGCCGGCCTGTTCAAGATTGTCGAGACGCTGTTCGAAGTCTCCATCCGCCGCGATGAAGCTCCAGTCTGGAACCCCTGCGTGGAGTTCTACCGGATCGAGCGCTCCACCGCACAAGGCCCTCAGCTGGTCGGCCAGTTCTATCTGGACCCTCAGGCGCGCAAGGGCAAGCGTGGCGGCGCCTGGATGGATGATGTGCGCACGCGCTGGCTGCGCCCCGACACCCATAAGCTGCAAACGCCTGTGGCCCATCTGGTCTGCAATTTCGCGTCCGGCGTGGACGGCAAGCCCGCGCTGCTCACACACGATGACGTAATCACCCTGTTCCACGAAACCGGCCACGGACTGCACCACATGCTCACGCAGGTCAACGAACGCGATGTCTCGGGCATTGCCGGCGTGGAATGGGATGCGGTCGAGCTGCCCAGCCAGTTCATGGAAAACTTTTGCTGGGAATGGGATGTGCTCAAGCACATGACCGCCCATGTGGACACGGGTGATGCCCTGCCCCGCACGCTGTACGACAAGATGATTGCCGCCAAGAACTTCCAGTCCGGCATGCAGACCCTGCGCCAGATCGAGTTCGCGCTGTTCGACATGTTGCTGCACACCGAGCACAACCCGGCAGACGACTTCATGGCACTGCTGAACCAGGTGCGCGCCGAGGTGTCCGTGCTGCAATCACCAGCCTACAACCGCATGGCCCACACCTTCAGCCATATCTTTGCCGGTGGCTATGCCGCCGGTTACTACAGCTACAAATGGGCCGAAGTGCTGAGCGCGGACGCTTATGCGGCTTTCGAAGAAACCATGCTGGCCGATGGCTCGCCCAATCCCGAGACCGGCCGCAAGTACCGCGAGTCGATCCTGGAGGCCGGCGGCAGCCGTCCTGCCATGGAGTCCTTCAAGGCCTTCCGTGGCCGCGAGCCACAGATCGACGCGCTGCTGCGCCATCAAGGCATGAGTCAGGCGGCCTGAGTCTTCTGCTGCCGCCTCCTCAAAAGCGCCCTTCCAAGGGCGCTTTTTCATGCCGGTGATTGCCATAAACTGACACTGGCTGACTCCCGCACCGGAACCTGATCAAGGCAAGTCGGAGCGTGGGAGCAGACAGTCCTTCATGCAGGCTATGCTCTGTCCATTGGCGCTCGCGCCCTCAGACCTCTTCATTGCACTTCATTGATCAAGATTGAGATGCCACGATCTTTCATTGCCCGGCCTTCGGCCCAGAAACCGACCTCCCGCAACGCCCTGCAGCTGACGATGCTTGTAGCCGCCTTTGCCGCATTGGCGAGCGGAGTCAGCCAGGCCCAGAACCTTTATCGCAGTGTAGGCCCTGATGGGCGAGTCACTTATTCCGACCGGGCCATCAGCCCCAACGCCAAGCCCAGTGGCGAAGCCGCGAGCAATGCCGATGGCCCGGCGTCTTCGGCCAACGCGCAACTGCCTTACGACTTGCGCCAGACGGCCAACCGCTACCCCGTCACGATCTATACGGGCAAGGACTGCGGCCCGTGCGACGAGGCACGGTCTCATCTACAGAACCGCGGAATCCCGTTCAACGAGCGCACCATAGATACCAGCAGCGATGTTGCAGCGCTGCGCAAGCTCAGCGGACAGGACAACCTGCCCTTTGCCACCATCGGCAACCAGCACCTCAAGGGCTTTGGCGCCGACAGCTGGGACCAATACCTGAGCGCCGCAGGCTACCCCAAGCAGCCCCAGCTGCCGAAGAACTACAAAGCCCCCGCTGCCAAGCCCTTGACCGTACCGGCGCCAGCCGCGACCGATGCGGTCAAGCCTGCAGAGCGCCCCCCTGCACGCATCGCGACGCCCGCAGCCCCCGCCCCTGGCGCACCCACCCCCGACAACCCCGCAGGCCTGCGCTTCTAGAATTCATGAATTTCAATATAATCAGGCTCTAACGCTTACCCATCAAGCGCTAGCAGCTATCAATTTCATAAAAAAGCCACCTGCACAAGCAGGTGGCTTTCGGGCAGCTGCTTGCTGCTTAGTATTCCAGCGTCTGCACGCCTTGCGCGGTTCCCAGCAGGCAAACCGCAGCCTTCTGATGGGCAAACACGCCGACGGTCACCACGCCTGGCCACTGGTTGACTTCGGATTCGAAGGCCAGCGGCTCGGCGATCTTCAGGCCGCGGACATCCAGAATATGCTGGCCGTTGTCGGTCACCAGCGGCGCACCATCCTTCATGCGAATTTGCGCCGTCACGTCAGCGCCCATGGCTTCAAAGCGACGGGCGATCTGTGCTGCAGCCATGGGAATGACTTCCACGGGCAGCGGAAAATTGCCCAGCACCGGCACGCGCTTGGATTCATCGGCAATACAGACAAAACGCTGAGCCAGCGCCGCCACGATCTTCTCGCGCGTCAGCGCCGCACCGCCGCCCTTGACCATATAGCCCTTGCCGTCGATCTCGTCGGCACCGTCGATATAGACGGCCAGACTGGTGACTTCATTGGCATCGAACACCTTGATGCCCAGGGCCTTCAGGCGCTCGGTACTGGCCACGGAGCTGGAGACGGCGCCAGGAATCTGATCCTTGATGGTGGCCAGTGCATCAATGAACTTGTTGACCGTGGAGCCTGTGCCCACGCCCACAATTTCACCGGCGACCACATATTTCAGGGCAGCTTGTCCGACCAAAGTTTTCAGTTCATCTTGAGAAAGAGGTGCAGCAGATGTCGTCATGAGGGAAAATCCAGGTAATCCTGCGATTATCCCCATGTCTCTTATTCCTTACTCACTGACGCGTCCTATTCTTTTCGGCATGGACCCCGAAGCGGCCCACGACCTCACCATGAACTTCATGGCCAAGGGTCAAAATACCTTGCTCCAGAAAGCTTGGGCACGCCCTCTGATCAGCGACCCCATCGAGCTCGCCGGCCTCAGGTTCCCGAACCGTGTGGGCATGGCCGCAGGCCTGGACAAGAATGCACGCTGCATCGATGCGCTGGCCGCCATGGGTTTCGGCTTTGTGGAAGTAGGCACCGTCACGCCCCGCCCCCAGCCCGGCAACCCCAAGCCGCGCATGTTCCGCATCCCAGAAAAAAATGCGCTGATCAACCGCCTGGGCTTCAACAACGAAGGCCTGGATGCGTTCCTGGCCAATGTGCGTCGCTCGCAAGTGCGCGCAAAAGCAGGAAACAATGGCGGCGCCATGCTGCTGGGCCTGAATATCGGCAAGAACGCCACAACCCCCATCGAGGAGGCCACCAGCGACTACATCAAGGCGCTGGATGGCGTGTATCCTCATGCCGACTATGTGACGGTCAACATCAGCTCGCCCAACACCAAGAATCTGCGTGCGCTGCAAAGCGACGAGGCGCTGGATGCGCTGCTGGGTGCGGTCGCCAATCGCCGCGAACAGCTCTCCAGCCAGCATGGCAAGCGCACGCCGGTATTCGTGAAGATCGCTCCCGACCTCGATGAAGAGCAGGTCGGCGTGATTGCGGCGACGCTGGAGCGCCACGGCATGGATGGCGTGATTGCCACCAACACCACCATCAGCCGCGATGCCGTCAAGGGTCTGCTGCATGCCGAAGAAGCCGGAGGCCTGTCCGGCGCGCCCGTGCTCGAAGCCAGCAACCAGATCATTCGCCAGCTGCGCTCAGCCCTTGGCAGCCGTTTTCCCATCATTGGCGTGGGCGGCATCCTGAGCGGTGCCGACGCCGTGAGCAAGATCCGTGCGGGCGCCGATGTGGTGCAGATCTACAGCGGCCTGATCTATCGCGGCCCCGACCTGGTCACCGAGGCAGCCCAGGCCATCGCCCACATGCACTGAAGTTGCACTGAGCCTGACCCCAAAGAAACAGCCCGTCATGCCTGAGCCTGACGGGCTGTTTTTTATGACCCTTCAGCCGCGTGCACGTTGCTGCAGTTTGAGGATCCAGGGCAGTGCTGCACTGCCCCAGCGAATCAGCTTGCGTGGTCCCAGAACCATGAGCAAGCCACCCGCTGCCGCCGTTGCCAGCGGATGCAGGCGAACAAAAGACAGCAGTCGCTCAGGCAAGGGAGCCTCTGCGTCCACATGCGGAGTTTGCGTGCTGCGCAGGGCAAGCGCCTGTGCCTTGGCCGCGGCTCGGGCCTTGACGCGCGCACGTTGCTTGGCAATGCGCGACAGCACCAGCTTTTGCTCGGTGGTCGCTTCATCCCAGAGCAAAGCATCCATGTCTGCGGGCTTGACGGGTTCCAACTCTGCGGATCGCGAATCGGGAGAGATGCTGCTCATGCTAAATCCTCTCCTTCAGCGCTTGCCAATCCGATTTGAGCTCACGCCGCGTGAGCCTGAAAGGACTGGAGAGTTGATTGACAGCTGCCAGCAGCCGCCACAACCCCAGGCCCCAGACCAGAACCCAGCCACCGACCAGCAGCCACGCCACCAGCTGACGATGCTCGCTATCCCAGAACTGCACGAGCACAGCCATGGACAGGACGATGAGCACGACCACAGTGAGTGCGCCCAGCACAATGGCCAGCACCGCCAGCGCTTGCATGCTGCGCTTGTGCTGCTGCCACTCAAGCTGCGCAAGATCAACCCGATCTTCGGCCGCGATTGCGGCCTCGTTCAGATTGGCACGCCAGCGCTCCAGCAGGGAATCAAGACCTAGTAGTGAAATCAAATTCACAGGCACTTGTCCTTTTGCAGCTCGGCAATGCTTAGCGACGACCCAGCATGAAGCCCAGCAGTGCACCCACTGCCAGCGCGGCACCGGCGACGCGCCAGGGTTCGTCGTGAGCGTAACGATCCGCCACATCGGCAGCTTCACGTGCCTGGCGAGCGGCGTCCTGAGCCGCACGCACGGCAGACTCGCGCACGTTGGCCATGCCGTCGTCGATGCGCTGACGAAGCACGCCGATTTCAGGAAGCTTGTCCAGTTCACGGGCAGACAGCAGACCACGCAGATCGCTGACCAGTTTTTCCAGATCGTCTTGGGCGGTGGAAACGGCGTCGGAAACAGAGCGTGACATATCGATCCTTTCAATGTGACGAAATTGGAATATCGCATGCACTTGGCAGTGCACCAAGATAGCTGCGAGACAGCAAGCATCAGGGCCGGCCGCTCATAAAACCTGCAGCATGTGAACATCTTACAGAAAACCCACCGCCTCCAAGAAACTCGCGGGACTGCTGCACTGTCGGAAAGCAGCGAAACTGCCTCATATCAAGGAATATAAAGCCGTTCAAGACTCCAAACCAATCTGTTTGCTGCAGCAATCTTTGCGGTCGCGCGCCAGATCGGCCTCAGTCTGCGCTCAGGCATGCCATGTATGCATAGCTTGATCTCCTGCATCTGCCACTAAGCAAAGCGGATTACATACGGCGACACACTGATTGCTTAACAGTTCATTAATAAATTGGATGCATGCTCGGCAACAAGTCATCTGCTTGCGGGATATCCATTCAAAAAACTCTGAAGCAGGCGAAGACTTGACTCAAATCAAGTGGCGCAGACGGCAACTTTCATATAGTCAATTAGACATAAGAGATATTAATTTAATACTCTTTTATGTTTAAAGCATCAGGGTTTTCTGGTGCCAGTGCGACGATGAAAGGAAGGGCCATGCCACTTCAGATACGAGAACTCTCCGACTGCTCAACCAGCAGTTCGGCCTGCACCTGCAGCACTCCATCCATTACCCAGGCACCTCAGCAGGCAGTGACAGCGCCCACCAAGCGCGGTTTTTTGCAGGATTTGATTGCCATGGCCGCCAGCCTTGGTGTTGCGGGCGGCGCCCGCGCGGCGCTGCCCGGCGACCCCAGCTTCCAGCCCCTGCGCCGACCCGGCATGAAAGGCAAGCGCTTCGGCATGCTGGTCGATATGCGCAAATGCATTGGCTGCCAGGCCTGCACAGTGAGCTGCTCGGTCGAAAACCAGCCCCCCATCGGCCAGTTCCGCACCACGGTGCTGCAATACGAAATCGACCAGGCCGGCGACACGGTTGCCGCCATGGTCAGTCTGCCGCGACTGTGCAACCACTGCGACGAACCGCCTTGCGTGCCCGTCTGCCCGGTGCAAGCCACATTTCAACGCACCGACGGGATTGTTCTTGTCGACAACGAGCGCTGCGTGGGCTGCGGCTATTGCGTACAGGCCTGCCCTTACGACGCGCGCTTCATCAATCACGAAACTCAGACCGCCGACAAATGCACCTTCTGCGAACACCGCCTGGAAGCCGGTCTGCTGCCCGCCTGCGTGGAAAGCTGCGTGGGCGGTGCACGCGTGATTGGCGACCTGAACGACGCACACAGCGAAATCAACCAGCGCATCAATGCTCACAAGGACGATATCAAGGTCCTCAAGCCCGGCATGAAGACCAAGCCGCACGTCTTCTACATCGGCCTGCCCGATGAGTTTGTGAACGGTGTCGATGGTCAGGCCACGGTTCGCCTTGTTGCCGAACATCTGTGAAAGGAGTGACTTCATGCAAATCATTGAACTCCTGACCCCGGCCTACGAAGCGGCATGGCTGCCTTGGGCCGTGCAGTATTTCTTTCTGGTCGGCATGGCCACGGGGGCCGCACTGCTGACTTCGGCCTGTACGTTCGGCCAGGCCCGAGGCTTGCTCCAGCGCCTGCTGCCCACTGCCGTACTGGTGCTGGCCGTGAGCGCAATTGCTGCACCTGTCGCCCTGCTGGCCGACCTGCACCAGCCAGCGCGCTTCTGGCATTTCTATGCCCACCTCACACCCTGGTCGTGGATGAGCCTGGGTGCCGTGCTCATGCCCACGTTTGTCGGGCTGTGCGTGTTGATGTGCGCGCTATGGTGGCTGGGCAAGCACCGGTTGATGCGCCTTCTGGTGCCTGTACTGGTGCTGTCCACACTCAGCATCGTGGTCTACACGGGCGCCGAAATCATGGTCATCCGCTCGCGCCCGCTGTGGAACACGCTGTGGGTACCGATCAATCTGGCACTCAGCGGCTGGCTGGCCACCGTGGGCATGGGCTTTGTGCTCTACCGCTTTCTGCCCCGGGCCTTGCAGCCTGATGCGGCAGCCCTGCAAGGGTTGCGCAATCTAGGCCTGTGGCTGGCCACCGGCCTGATTGCCAGCGCCCTGACCTGGGGAATTGCCGGCATCGCGGGCCAGAGCCCTTCATTTGACATGGCTGTGCGCCTGTTCAATGAGTTCCCTGTCTGGCGCATCTCCATGCTGGGTTCGGCCGTGTTTGGCGCAGCCGTGGTGATGGCCCTGCTGCGAGGCGAACATCGTCTGGCTGCCAAGGGCTACACCTTGGTGCTGGGCACCGGCCTGGCGGCATCTGCCTGGGCCTTCCGCTGGGCACTGTTCATGGGCGTGCAGGGCGTGCCCAAGTTTGGAGCAGGACTGTATTTGTACAGCATGCCCCTGGGCGGTGAAGGCCTGATGGGCATGCTGGGCATGGCAGGCCTGTGCGTGGCACTGGTTGCGCTGACCACCTGGGCGCTGGAACTGTTCCCGGCCCGCAAGCCCGCCAGCGCCGCCTGAAGACCAAGCCAAGTACGTATACAACGCAATACCAGCAAGCGCCAGCAGCTATCAAAACCATAGAAATTCTGCAGCGCTTGCCCTTCCCTCACACAAAGGGCAAGACCATGACTGACAAGAAACTCCCCCCCGAACAATCCCAAGACGCCGATGCCGGCCGCACCGATGCCGGCCGCACCGATGCCGGTCGCCGTCGCATGCTGCTGCGCGGCGGTGCCGTAGCGGGCGGCCTGGCGGCTTTTGCCGCAGGCTATGGCGAAACCGTGGCCAAGGGAGCCAAGGGACTGATCACCGGCAGCTCGGGCAAAACCACCCAAAGCGCCACGCGGGGCAACTCGCTGACGCCCGAATTCCGCATAGACCCCGTCAGCGGCAAGCTGACGACCCAGCCCGGCCAGGTGGTCAGCCCCTCCTCGTGTCTGGGCTGCTGGACACAGTGCGGTGTGCGTGTGCGCGTCGATACTGCCGACAACCGGATCATCCGTATCGCGGGCAACCCCTATCACCCGCTGGCCACCACCCACCCCGCGCCCATGGAAACACCGGTTCGCGAGGTCTATGCCATGCTGGGCGGTGACAACGGTCTGGAAGGACGTGCCACCAGTTGCGCCCGTGGATCGGCCATGCTCGAGCACCAAAAAGCACCGCACCGCGTTCTCAAGCCGCTCAAGCGCGTCGGTCCACGCGGCTCCGGCCAGTGGAAGAGCATCACGCTCGAAGAGTTGGTTCAGGAAATCTGCGAAGGCGGCGACCTCTTCGGCGAAGGCCATGTGGACGGCCTGCGCGCCATCCGCGACGTCAACACACTGATCGACGAAGCCAATCCCGAATACGGTCCCAAGTCCAACCAATTGCTGGTGACGGAGGCCGCCAACGAAGGCCGCACCCCGCTGGTCAACCGCTTTGCCAAACAATCGTTCGGCACCATCAACGTGTCCAACCACGGCTCCTACTGTGGTCAGACCTACCGGGTGGGCACGGGTGCGGCGCTGGGCGATATGGCCGGCATGCCCCACGGCAAGCCGGACTGGAAGAATTCGCGCTTCGGCCTGTTCATCGGTACCTCGCCGGCGCAGTCCGGCAACCCGTTCCAGCGCGTGGGGCGCGAGCTGGCCGAGGCCCGTTCGCGTAACGAGAACACCTATCGATACGTGGTGATCTCACCCATGCTGCCCACTTCGTCCAGCCATGCGGCAGGTGACAACAACCGCTGGCTGCCCGTCAAACCCGGCAGCGACCTGGCGCTGGCCATGGGTCTGATCCGCTGGATCATCGACAACGAGCGCTATGACAAGCAGTTTCTGACCCAGCCCGGCCCCGCCGCCATGGCGGCGGTGGGCGAGGCCTCGTGGAGTAACGCCACGCACTTGCTCATCAACGAACCCAAGCACCCTCGCTTTGGTCAGTTCTTGCGCGGCGCGGACATTGGCCTGCCCATGCCGGAGCCAGTGGACGAAAAAACACCTGCTGAAGACGTTTACGTGGTGCAACTGGCCGATGGATCGCTGGCCGCACACACCGTGGCCCAGAGCGCCGAGCTGATCGTTGAGCATGAGTTCACTCCCCGCAAGGCTGCGGATGCGACCGAAGAACCGACTCCAATTGCTGTCTGCACCGCCTTCGTCAAACTGCGCACTGAAGCGCACAAAAAGACGCTGGAGGAATACGCCGCTCTTTGCGCCGTGCCCGTGAAGGAAATCGAAGACCTGGCGCGCGAGTTCACCAGCCATGGCAAACAGGCAGTGGCCAACTCCCACGGCGGCACCATGAATGGCTCCGGCTTTTACACCGCCTACGCCATCGCCATGCTCAACAACCTGATCGGCAACTTGAACGTACGCGGCGGCTGGGTAATGGACGCAGGGCCCTTTGGCCCCTTCGGCCCCGGCCCACGCTACAACTTTGCGCAGTTTGAAGGTGCCGTCAAACCCAAGGGCGTGGCCCTGTCACGCACCAAGTTCCCCTACGAGAAAACCAGCGAGTTCCAACGCAAAAAAGAAGCGGGCCAGAACCCCTACCCCGCCAAGGCCCCCTGGTACCCCGCGCCCGGCGGCCTTTCCAGCGAGATGCTGGCCGCCGGAATGCTGGGCTACCCCTACCCGGTCAAGGCCTGGATCAACCACATCAGCAACCCCATCTACGCCATGTGCGGTTTCGAGAATGCACTGGCCGACTCGGTCAAGGACGTGAAAAAGCTGCCGCTGTTTGTCTCGGTGGATCCCTTCATCAATGAGACCTCGGCCCTGGCCGACTACATCGTGCCAGATACTGTCACCTATGAGAGCTGGGGCATTGGCGCGCCATGGGCCGACGTGGTCGCCAAGAGCAGCACGGTACGCTGGCCCACCGTCGATGCCGCTACCGCCAAAACGGCCGACGGTCAGCCCATCAGCTTCGAGAGCTTTGTCTTTGCCGTTGCCAAGCAGCTGGGTCTGCCTGGTTTTGGCAAGAACGCCATGTCCACCAAAGACGGCGAGCCGCTCGATCTGGAAAATGCCGAAGACTTCTATCTGCGCGGCATCTGCAATATCGCCTACCAGGCGGGCAAACCCGTGCCCGAAGCCAGCGATGACGACATCGCGATCACCGGCCTCGAGAAGTGGATGCCGTCGCTGCAAAAGCGTGTCGCCCCCGAGGAAGTGCGCCGCGTCGCCATGGTCATGAGCCGTGGCGGTCGCTTCGACAAGGTCGAAGACGCCTGGAAGGGCGACCAGCTCAAGCTGCAGGCCAAGTTCCCGGCGACGTTCTGGCACGAAGGTCTGTCCCGGATGCGCCACTCCATGACCGGCGAGCGCTACAGCGGCTGCCCCACCTGGTACCCCACGCGTCTGGCCGATGGCTCGGACATGCGCCAAGTGTTTTCCGAGCAAGACTGGCCGCTGACCATGACCAGCTACAAGTCCAACCTGATGAGCAGCATGTCCATCGCCGCCTCACGGCTGCGCCAGGTGCACCCGCACAATCCTGTGAGCATCAACAAGGCCGACGCGGCAAAGCTGGGCATCGCCAATGGCGACCACATCGAACTCAGCACCCCCGGCGGCAAGCTCCAAGGCGTGGCCTTGGTACGCGCTGGTATCGCGCCCGGTGCGATCGCCATTGAGCATGGCTACGGTCACAAGCAACTAGGCACCGTGGCCCACAAGGTAGACGGCCAGCCCACCCATGCCAACCCACAGCACGGCAATGGCGTGAACCTCAATGCTCTGGGCTTTGCCGATCCAACCCGACCTGAAAAGGACAATGTATGGATCGACTGGGTATCGGGGGCAGTGGTCAGGCAAGGATTACCAGTGAGAGTGAGAAAAGCTTGATAAGGGCCTGAAACTCTGGCGGGCGATCGGGGCAGAAAGTCCCGTCGCTCGCGTATATGAGGGATGGCCTTGAAACGACTGCCAACAACCCGCTGCGATATCTTGAACCTGCCGAGAGCAACCGCATTGCCGCCCATTGGCTTGCAACAAAAATCGAGGCCAGATTAGGGATCAGGTTCGCCCCGACATTGGAAATGGCAAACCACAAGCTCCATTCCCGGATGACCGTCTTTCAGCTTCCATGAAAACTCAAAAACGGTTATGAATTCATGAAGCACCATTCAATCAAAAGTGCAGTACATTCTTTACAATTAAAAACCACTCAATATTGGTATTTAAATTCAAAGAAAACAAGGCTTCCTTCTTCTCAGGAAATTCTCGCATACAGCCATCTGAATATAAATAATTATATTGTTTTGAAAATTACACTTAAAAACAATATCGAAATTATTTGATTTCACTTCATTATTGATAGCAATACAGTTCTATATTTCAATAAATTGCAAAAATAACAACAACAGATCAGCAGAATCCTATTTCGTGTCCAAACAAGGTATTTCTGTTTTCATCTGGCTTATTGAAACTGCCATTAACCGAAAGAACGTTTTGGAACAAGCGTCTGCGAAGCCAAAACGCAACTCCGGTTGGCATTGATCATTGCGCAATGACAAATGGTCTTTCGCCTGAATTCATCCCGGAGGTCTGAGAACTCGCTGTTCAAAGGAATGATCATGAAAAAGTCTTTGATTGTCATGGCGGTTGCTGCCTTGGCTGGTGTGGCATCTGCTGCAACCAACACGGGGACCAATGCATCCTCGGGAACCTATTCCTCGGTTGCAAGCTCCGGCACGGGCAGCGCTGTGAGCTTCAACAGTGCGACGGCCGGCGCTCAAGCAAGCGGCTTTGGAACCAGCACCGGCACCACCGGTTCCTGGGGACCTGCGGCCTCGGGCCAATCGAGTGTCGGCGGAAGCGTCTCAACCACAGGAGCCGTCACCAGTCTTGCTGCGACCAGCGGCGGCGGCGTTGCCGGCGGCTACGGAACCACCAATGCCAACGCACATTCGGATGTCGGTAGCAATTACCTCGGCCACGCTCCCGGCAAGTTGGTCAGCGGTGGCGCCGGAGGCTACGCAAACTCGAGCACCAACAATGTGGCTGGAACCGCGTCCATCGGCAACGGCATTGCGGTGGTGAACAGCACGGCCCATACCAACGCCTACTTTGGTGCGAACTCGCAGGCGATCTCGGGCCCGGGAGGAACCTCGACCAGCAACAACTCTGGCGCCTCCTCTGTCGGCAACGCGACAACTGCCGGCTTCAGCCTGGGTACAGCCTTCGGAGGCTCCAATGGTGGCGGAACTTCGGGCAATGCTTATGGATGGGCGAACTCGGCCGCCAACTAGATAAGGTCCGCGAACTCAGTTGTATTGCCCCCGAGTTGAGGCCTCCCAAGTCAAGACTCGGGGACAAAGGAGAAACAGCATGAAAGCCTCGATAGCCTTGCTAAGCCTTTGTGTCCCTTTGTGCAGCTCGATAGCAGTGCACAAAGCCTCTCCAGCTCCTCGTCAGTGGGAGCACAACAGAATCAATCCATCACCATCGTGAATCCGGTTGCTGCGGCGGACAGCCGATCGGTATCCTGCATCGAAAGCAGGTCGACTTCAAGCTCGGATCAAAACATAACGACCAGCGGAACCACCACCCAGAATCTGAACAGCACGGTAGCCGGGACATCCAGGAACATCGTCGAGTACAGCGGCACATACACCGTGAAGAACGTTCCCAGCGTGAACGGATCCAATCTCACGACCAGCAACGACACCTGCATGGGCAGCAGCAGCGGCAGTGCCAACGGCCCTGGCTTTGGCGTGCGCTTCGGCACAACCTGGACGGACGAGCATTGCAAACGCCTGAAAATGAGCCGTGAGCTCTGGAACAAGGGCATGAAGGCAGCCTCGCTGGCTATGGACTGCATGGATCCTGACGCTCGCGCGGCACTGGAGATCACGGGTTCGAAATGCCCTCAATCCATGACCGTAGAAGAGCGCCGGAACAACTACGGGCCGGATGCTTCTGCACAAGGCAGTCCTGCACCGTCTAGCGCCCAGGCCGCTTCCGGCACCAGCCTCTGGCAGGCAATAGAGCCCAGGCAAACGGCAAGCCTCTATCCGAACTGACGAGCGCTCAGGCCAATCCTGGCGAGCGGCACAAAGGCAGCCTGAGCCTGAGCGAATTCTGTGAAATGCAGGAGCAATCCGTGCAATGACTAGGGTCTGTTGAGATTTGATTTTTACCTTCCGGGGTGGCGTCACAATCGCGCTGTGATGCGATACGTTTTGACAGATGAACAATGGGCTCGTATGAGCCCATTGTGTTTAGGGAAGATTGGGGATCGAGGACGCAGTGGCTCCAACAATCGACTGTTCTTGGAAGCAGTGCTTTGGGTTGCGCGTACAGGTAGCCCTTGGCGAGATCTGCCGCCTGAATTTGGCAAGTGGAACACCGTCTTCAAACGGTTTCGCGACTGGGTCAAAGCTGATGTCTTTCAAAAGCTGTTTGACGCGGTCAGCGATCAACCGGACATGGAATACGTGATGGTGGATGCAACGATTGTGCGAGTGCACAGGCATGGACAGGGTGCAAAAGGGGGTCTGCGAGCCAGGCCATAGGTCGCAGTCGAGGTGGTTTGACCACCAAGATATTGGCGCTGACGGATGCCCTTGGAAACTTGATCCGATTTGTGTTGCTGCCAGGCCAACGGCATGATCTTCAAGGTGTAGAACAGCTGCTCGAAGGCATAGACCTGCGGACATTGCTGGCCGACAAAGCGTTTGACGCAGACTGGCTGAAGCAACACTTGCTGGCACAGGGTTGCCAAGTGGTGATTGCACAAAAGGCCAATCGTCGAGCGCCCTTGCAGATTGATATAGAGGTCTACAAGTGGCGGCACTTGATCGAGAACTTCTTTTGCAAGCTCAAGGAGTTCAAGCGCATTGCAATGCGCAGCGACAAGACAGACAGCAGCTTCGCTGCTGTCATCACGCTGGCATCGGCTGTGATCAATTCACGTTAAATCTCAACACGTCCTAGTGCTTTGGCCCAAGCCAAGCACGGTTGGTGCTGCTGTGGAATTTCTGTCTCATGTAAAAAAGCAGGGTAAAGCCATACAAGCACAGACGAGTGCTGGCTGCACTTCAAACCATGCCCCTGTAGCCCCCTCAGCCTGACCCATTGCGGACTGCAAGTCCTCCTGAATCCGCTCTATCCAGGCAACCCCAATCTCGCGGGCTTTTGCGATACGCTAGCATCCTCTTCTGCGCCTTGGTGCTCCGTCACATCGTGCGGGATTTCTCCGCCTGCCCCTTCCAGATTCAGCCCATTTATCCGTCATGCCCATCTATGTCGCTCTGCTGAGGGCCATCAATGTCGGCGGAACCGGCAAACTCCCCATGGCGGAGTTGAAGTCCATGTGCGAGGCCGAAGGGTTTGCGCAGGTACAGACCTATATTGCCAGCGGCAATGTAGTACTGGATGCAGATTGCACCGAGCAACAGCTCAAGTCGGCATTGGAGCGACGCCTGGCCAGTTACGCCGGTAAGCCCGTGGACGTCATAGTGCGCACAGCCCGGGAGATGAAGGAGGTGCTGGCCAACAACCCCTTTCCCGAATCCCCGGGCAACCGCACCGTTGCCATCTTTCTCGATAAAGCACCACCTGCAGACGCGCTGACCCAGATCAAAGGTCTCAAGGACGAACAACTGCAGTTGGGACGGCGCGAGATCTATGTGGCTTATGGTGCTGGAATGGGCAATTCCAAGCTCAGGATTCCAGCAGCTGCCCAAGGTACGGCCAGAAATATCAACACGATTGCCCGGCTGGTTGAAATGGCGGTAGCAGGCCATGAGGTTGCGACACGGAAAAAGCGCTGATATCCGCTTGCGCCAGTCGCACGCAGGCGGTGAAAGCGTCACAGCCACCTGATATCTCATCCATTGTCTTGGCTCAGGCAGGCTCTTTCTATCCACTCTTGCTCATGAATGCGTAGTGTTCTGCTGCCGGCACCGGTTTGCGCGCACTCGAATGTACGGAGCCCTGCTCCGTGAAGAGAAAAGGATAGAAGCTCATGCAAGCATCATTGCCCATGCCGGCCACCTCCGCTTCCCAGCCTTCCCAGCGCAAATCACGGTAGAAGTCGCGCAGCCCACCCGTGAAAGCCCATTGCACAAAAGCCGTATGCCTCATCCCCAAAGATTCCCAGGCCCAGGTGTCTGGAGCCAGGTAATGGACAGCCCCCATATCCTCGCCCAGGCCCCCGCCATTGATGGCAAAGAATCCACCCACGGCATCGTCGGCAATCAGCAAAAATCCGCTGCCACGCGCGTGATTCCATGCCGCGAGATCGCGTCTGAGCCTAGGATGCCCCGAGCCCAGCATTCTGAGCCAGCCCCCGTCAACGAGAATTCCACCGGTTCCATGAGCCATGGCCCCCAGCGGCGAGCGTGTCGTGACCTGCAATGCTAGCAACACGGAGTCTCTCTGAGCCGAGGGAGGAAGACATTCGACAGGAATGCTCGCGTCCTGCGCCCAGGCTTGTATCAGCGACAAGGCCGGCTCGTCGCGCTCCAAAAGTTCTGCCAGTGCACGCATCGATCCTCCTTGATGCAAAAGTCAACAACGTCGGAATTCTGACATTTGATTCTGGTATCCGGAAGCCTCGTGAAAGGCCTCCAATCGCTGTATGACTCAACATTGACGTGATGGCTCATTCGCTAGGCATCGGCTCCGGCAGCTGGCTGGCGCCTGACAGTGTCTGGACCGCTTGCACGGAATGAGGGTGCGCCTGATGCAGTCCTAAGGTGCAGCCAAAGGGATCAAGCAGCATTGCCGCAGTTGCACCAAGGCTTGTGACGATAGGACCTCGGTACAAAACTGCCCCTCTTTGTTCAAGTTCCCGTATCGCCTCCCGCAGATCAGCCACCTCCCAATAGACGGTCGCCCCGCCAACTCCCCCCGGACACTTGCTGTCCTGCGGATGGAAACCAATCAGGCATCCCGGTGTCCTGATAAAAGCGTAGTGATGATTCTCATATTGCACCTCGGTTTGAAACAACTCGGCATACCAGATAGCAGCGGCATCAATATCTTGCACAAACAGCACGACGGATTCAATTTGCTTCAGCAACATAAGCTATCTAGGACTCTGCAAAACAGCGGTCCACAAATATAGCGCTGGCCTGGTGCTGAAAAGCAAGCGTTATGCAGAAACAGAGATCGCCTGAGAAGCATGCGCGCAGCAGCCAGAAGCAATCGATCTCCGAGAATATCTGCTTCCTCCTCACCCTCCATTGGGTGGCACTCTGAATCCCGCCCCTACTCGCGCCTCGGCGCCTTCCAGCCAGCTCCGGACTTGTGCGAGCCAGCGCCATGCGCGAGCATGCCCAGGCCCTGCCGCCTCAAGCCTGTGGGTGGTCGCAGCTGAAGCCCCGTCATTCAATGCGTCATATCCCTTGCTGCGGTCTTCAATTCGATGATTTTTCATGGTCGGCCAATGGTCTTTGGCGGTCAAACATCTGTAAAGTTGAATGATCTGACCATTCAGTTCAGAAAATCTGATTCAAAGTCCATGCGAAACCTCAATCTCGACCAGTTGCAGACGCTGATTGCCATTGCCGATCTTGGCACCTTCGCCGCAGCGGCCCAGGCGCTGCATCTGGCTCCACCCACAGTCAGCCTGCACATCAAGGAATTGGAGGCACGCATGAATGCAACGCTGTTGCTACGCGGCAGGCGTCAGGCGGAACTGACATCGGCCGGCCAGGTGCTGGTGCAGAAAGGACGCAAGCTGCTCGAGGCCGGCGACGACCTGATCGATCAGGTGCAGCGTCACGCCAGCGGCCGCGCCGGCCTGGTCAAGGTAGGCGTATCGGCCGGGGTCAATATCCGGCTGTTTCCGCTGATGCTCGACGCCCTGAGTCGCCACAGTCCGGGCATCGATATCAAGCTGGAGGCTGTTGGCTCGGCCGACTCCATGCAGCGCCTCAGGGCCGGAGCGCTCGATATCGCCCTGGTCGCCAGCCCGCAGGCGGAGACGGCCGAGATCATGCTCACGCCCTGGCGTAACGACCCCATGGTGGCCCTGTTGCCGGCAGCCTGGGAGGTCCCCGACCAGGTAAGCCCCGAATGGCTGGCAAGCCGCCCCTGGGCCTGCTTTGCTTCCGCCACGCAGATGCACGGCCTGATTGCCGGCTGGTTCGGCCAGGCAGGCCTGAGTCCTCGCCCATTCGTTGCCCTGACCTATACCGAGGCGCTAAAAAGCCTGGCAGTTGCCGGTCAGGCCGCAGCCCTGCTGCCGCTGGAAGCCATGGAAGAGCAGCAGCAACAGAGCAGCGTGCAGATACGGCATCTGTCACCCACCTTGATGCGCCCCATGGCTATCGCCCATCGCCAATTGCCAACACTGAACCCTGCGACCGCCAGCGTGCTGACGGTGCTGGCAAAGTTCGGCAATCAGGCAGCGGCATGCGCGCCACAGTTCGCTTGACCCCAGCGCTGGACTACCTAAAATTGAGTACTTTCACTTTCCAACGAGACTCTTCACCCATGCGCCATTGATGCCGCCGTCTGATTGACGGCCACCTCCCCTCCTCCCAATCGCTGCCGTCCACATGTGCAGCCTGGGGATGTTAGGCATCAACCCATCGCATGGTCTTATGACAGAAACTCGCCTGACGCTGCATGGCGTCTCTTACACACTGCCCAATGGGCGGCCACTCTTCTCCAACCTTTGCTGCAACTTCGGCTCACAGCGCACGGCGCTGGTGGGCCGCAATGGAGTGGGCAAAACCGTGCTGGCCCGCATTCTTGCTGGCGAGTTGCCTCCCGGCAGCGGCGGCGTAACTTACGCGGGCCGCATTCACTATCTGCCACAGGCCCCTCTGACATCCCGTCCGGACCTGAGCATCGCTGCACTGGCAGGCCTAAGCGACACGCTGCTGGCACTGGAACGTATTGAACAGGGCAGCTGCGAAGCCAGCGACTACGAACTGCTGGCCGAGCGCTGGGACATACGTCAGCAGTTTCAGATGCAGCTCGAACGGATCGGCCTGCCTCAGCTGGCACCGCAAACACCTGCCAGCCAGCTCAGCGGCGGCCAGGCCATGCGCGTGGCGCTGCTGGGCGCACAACTGGCACAGGCCGACTTTCTGATTCTGGATGAGCCCAGCAATCATCTGGACGCAGCCAGCCGCTCTGCCCTGGTGCAGCAACTGCAGCAATGGCGCAGCGGTCTGCTGCTGATCAGCCATGACAGAGTCTTGCTGAAGGTCGTGGACTCTGTTGCGGAACTGACCCCCAGCGCAATCACCATCTATGGCGGAAACTACTCTTTCTACAGAGAAGTCCAACGCCAGAAAACCCAGAATGCACAGGACGAACTGGCCCGCCTCAAGCTGGAGCGCAGCCGCGCCGAGCAAGCCTTGCGCACACAGCAGGAACGCCAGAGCCGCAGGCAGGCACGCGGTGAAGGGCTGGGAAAGAACGGCAATCAGGCCAAGATTCTGCTGGACGCAAGCAAGGAACGCGCCCAGAGTTCGGGCGGCAAGCTGGCGACCCAGCAGGCCGCAGTGCGCGAAGCCCTGAACCAAAGCGTGCGCGAGGCCGCCCTGGCACTGCAGCGCCAGGTGGACTGGCAGGCCAGCGGCATCTACTGGCATGCGCCTCAAGAGCCAAGGAGCCAGGGAGACCGCATCGTTGCCGAGCTGCGTGATGTGCAACTGCCTCATGTTGGGCCGTACCCTCCTCTGAATCTGGTGCTGCGCGGCGGTCAGCGCATGGCTGTCAGCGGCCCCAATGGCAGCGGCAAGTCCATGCTGTTGCAGCTGCTGGCCGGGCAGTTGCAGCCGCTGACGGGTGAATGCAAGCTGAATGCGACACATGCCATGCTCGACCAACACCAGAGCTTGCTGCAACCTTCATCGTCGGTACTTCGCCAGTTGCTGACCGAGAGTCCGAGCACGCCCGAATCGCTGCAGCGCATGCGCCTGGCACAGATCGGGCTGGACTCGCGCCATATCGATCAGCCTAGCGGACAACTCAGCGGTGGCGAGCGCCTCAAGGCTGCCATGGCCTGTGCACTTTACCGAGACGAGCCAGCGCAATTGCTGCTGCTGGACGAACCCGACAACCACCTGGATCTGCCATCCCTGCAGGCGCTGGAGAGCATGTTGTGCCAATACGCGGGCACGCTGATCATCGTATCGCACGACAGCATGCTGCTCCAGGCGCTGAAGTTGACGCACCAGCTGAGCTTTGCCGCTGAAACATGGACATTGACAACGCTCTGATCACTGCAACCGGCGCTGTCACGGTCATTGCCGACTGGCAGGGCCAGCTCTCGGTTGAATCTCGGTCGAGCAGCGCCGTGCATCCTGCCCGCAGTTCGGCAATGCACGAGGCAACAGTGCACACCATGTTCCGACCATTCGCGCGCTTGCCCCTGTTTTCGGCTTCAGAGGTTCAGGTGCTCTTTTTCCAGCTTCTTCCGTCAGTGGAGCGATAGTCACCACCCGTGGCACAGCAACCGCCTGCACCCAAGGCCATTCGACCCAGTGTGACCCGAAGCACGCCGGCCTCATAGCGGATGGATTGACGCTGGCAGGATGTGAAGAACGGGTATGGGTCGGGCGCCAGCACCTTTTCCCAGCGGACTTCGCCCTTTTCCAAAGGCTCCACAAGAAAGACTTCGCAATCGTGGACCAACAGGAATACCGACTGGCCTGCCAGCACGCCCTTAAAGACTTGCTCAGGCGCAGCATCACGCGTGGCCTGCGCCTGCTTGCTCAGAGGCGCTGGGGGCGCGTCCGAATCACAGCCCGTAAGAGCGGCCAGCGCCAGCAACAGAAAGGAAAACAAGGGCTTTGCGATCATGAGAGTCCAGTATGCCAGCCGCCAGGCAAGGCCTTGTCATGCTCAATCACGGCAGCATTCACGCCAGTCTCCGATCATGCTTGCGGACCAAGGAGTAGATCTGATGAAATCCAGAATGCCGCGCATCCGCCCCCAACTGGCCGTCCTGCTGATGGCCGCTACCACCAGCGCCAGGGCCTGCACCCGCTTGGTCTTCCACAGTGTCGACGGTCAGGTCAGGTCATGACGGCCCACTCCATGGACTGAGAAAGCGACATTGTCAGCAATCTCTGAGGGCCGCAGCGCGGCATGGAACGCAACGGTCAGGCCGGCCAGAAGACGCTGCGCTGGAAGTCCAAATACGGCAGCGTCATCACTTCGGGCTATGACATCTCGACCACGGACGGCGTCAATGAAGCCGGTCTCAACGCCAACCTGCTGTGGCTGGTGGAGTCCCGGTATCCGAGCTTTGATGCCAAGAGCAAACCCGGGCTGACCATTGCCGCCTGGGCGCAATCAATATGTATTAGAAGCTGCCTTGGCGCCAGTTGTTGACTACAAGCTGTAGGCCCGTATCTATGGCTCATGCATTATCTTGATGGCTGGTAATTTTCGACGTATGCACAGTGAGCCAAGTCTTGCCCCTGGGCTTGACAGACGAGAGCATCAAAGCACTGCAAGACCACGACAGGTGCGGGAGCTGTGGCATCCACACCTTGGCCGCTTCCTGCAGCGCGAGCCATTGGCAGACAAGCGCTGGCAGCCAGCGTTTTCAAACAGTCAATGTCTAGGCAATGTGCTCAATTGCTGATGGCGCACAAGCTCCTTGAGACGAAATTTCTGCACCTTGCCAGAACCCGTCAACGGAAAAGCCTCGCAGATGAACCAATGCTCTGGCGTTTTGTGGGGCGCGATATGTTGGCGGCAGAACTGTCTCAGTTCCTCGGCCGGGCAAACATCTACTCCAGGTTTGAAGCGGATCGCAGCTGCCACCTGCTCACCCCAGTGCTCGTCGGCCATGCCAAACACCGCAACATCGGCCACGGCCGGGTGCTTCATCAACACGCCTTCTACCTGCACAGGGTAGATATTTTCACCGCCACGAATAATCATGTCCTTGAGCCTGCCGGTGACGCGGCAATAGCCGCGTTCGTCCATGATGCCCAGGTCGCCCGTGCGCAACCAGCCATCGCCAAGCAAGGTCTGAGCCGTGACTTCTGGCTGCTCGAAATATTCCAGCATGACCTGATAGCCGCGCGCCTGAATCTCACCTTCTTCACCAACAGGCAAGACTTCGCCGTGTGGCCCTGCGATACGAACCTCGACCTGCCATAGCGGCTGACCTGCAGTCTGGGCCTTGTCTGCAGCACTGTCATCGGGTGCAGTCTGGCAGACGATGGGACTGAGTTCGGTCTGACCATAGACGGTGACTAAATCACAACCCAGCTCGGCACGCACGCGCTCGGTCAGCGCCACCGGTATAGGAGCCCCGCCGGACATGGCCAACTGGAGGCTGGATAGGTCATAGTCTTTGGTTTTGCACTGCTCCAACAAAGCGAGCAGCATAGTGGGTACGCCGCCAAAGCGTGTGCCGCGTTCGTCCTCGATGGCCTGCAGGACTAGATCTGGATCGAAAGCCACGATCAGCACCAGAGTGGACAAGGTAGTGACACAGCCAAGCACACTCATCACCGAGCCTGCCGTATGGAACAGTGGCATGGGGCTGACATACACATCCTCATGCTGCTGCGCACGTGCGGCAACGAAACATGCATTGGTGACCAAACCCATACGATGCAACAATGCGCCCTTGGGCTCGCCCGTGGTTCCCGAGGTGTACTGGATTTGCGCAGGACTGCGCGGGTCCACCTCGGGCAGGCAGCCTTCTCGCGGACACTGTCTCACCTCATCTAGCCAGCCGCTGAGGCTTATAACATCGACCATACCCACCTCCCCTTCAGCTGTCGCCTTGGCCATACCCGCCATATCGCTGCCGCGAAACCGGTCGATATGGAACAGGGCACATGAGCGAGACTGGCGCAGCACATATTGCAGCTCCTGTGCGCGCAGCGCCGGGTTGGCGGTGACCAACACCATACCGGCCAGCGATGCACCGTATTGCAAAATTACCCATTCCGGTACATTCGGTGCCCACAGGCAGATGCGCTGCCCAGGCTTATATCGCAGCAACAGCCAATGTGCGCAGGCCGTAGCGTCGTCCAGCAACTGCGCATAAGTCCAGCGTCTATCGGTCTCGGCAACGCCGGTCAGCGACGTCCAACCGGCAGGAATTTTTTCCACTAGCGCCCATCGCTCAGGCGCCTTCAAGGTCGCTTCACGCAGGGCCTGCCCTTCGGTGATGTCAAGCACCTCACGCGAAGTGTCTGCAGGCCAGTAGGACCGGTTCAGCGGGCTCGATAGCTGGGACATTTAAGTCATCTCCATGTGTGATGAGAAAAATCATTGACCCGGCGGCTTCAGTGGCAGCAGCTGCCTCACTGCCCATATCCATTGCTGAGTCAGAGCCTTCACCGACTGAGGGTTGCTGCGCAAAATGCCAGAGACCGCCAGACCGCGCACAAATTCAGCGCTGGTGCTGACTACCAGCTCGTAGGCTGGAAAGGCACTCAGTGGCGCGAAGATTTCATCAAGTACACGCATCCTGTCGCGCAAGGCTTTGCGCTCTGCAGCGACCAGGGCTTCACGCAGCTCAGTATCGGTACGTGCCACCACCCACAGCTCCAGCTCGGCCATAAATGAAGGCTCTCTCATGCTATCGACCAGTGTGTGAATCGCATGCTCGACAGGGTCACTACGCCTTGCTTTGCGGCGCAGATGCTTGAGGACTGCCTCTTCGTTGCGCACCACGATGGCATCAACGACTGCACAAAGCAGCTCTGCATGCGTAGGAAAGTGGTGCAGCAATGCACCGCGGCTGACTGCCGCTCGGCGCTGCACTTCCAGCGTAGTGGTACGCGCAACGCCCAGATCCATCAGGCAGGTCACGGCGCTGTTCAAAATGCGCGCACGTGTCGCCTGCTTCTGTTGCTCACGCAAGGTGCTGCTCTCAGCCGCCTTGAGGTTGCTAGACATACTCACCTCCAAATTGACAGTCTAAGTTGACTGTAAAAACAAATGCACATAGAGTCAATGCTGACTGTCAAAAACAGTTATTTATCAATTAATTACCCATAGTTGATTGAAATTTCACATTTCAATCAGGAGACTACCCATGCCCAGCTACAGCACTTTGTCGATCACTACAGACGCCCAAAATCCACGCATTGCACGGCTCCTACTCAATCGCCCAGAGCGCCTAAATGCGATCAACAACCAGACGCCGCGCGAGATTCGCAAGGCCGTGGAGTGGGCTCAGGACAATCCGAACGTCCACGTCATCGTTGTTGAGGGTGCGGGCAAGGGCTTCTGCGGCGGCTATGACTTGGCAGAAACCGCCGAGCAGGAAATTGAGCACCCCTGTCAGCAGGAAAAAGCGCCTTGGGACCCCATGGAAGACTATGCTTTCATGAAGCGCAATACCGAAGACTTCATGAGCTTATGGCGTTGCAGCAAACCCACGATTGCCAAGGTACACGGTGCCGCTGTGGCTGGTGGCAGCGATATTGCACTGTGCTGCGATCTGCTCATCATGGCTAATGACGCCCGCATCGGCTATATGCCCACACGAGTATGGGGATGCCCCACCACAGCAATGTGGACCCAGCGTCTGGGACCGATGCGCGCCAAGCAGATGATGTTCACAGGCGATGTGATCAGCGGTGCGCAAGCTGCTGAATGGGGGCTGGCCACCGAAGCCGTAGATGCATCCGAGTTGGAGGCCTGCACCATGCGGATAGCCAACCGCATTGCCGCCGTTCCGCGCGGACACTTGGCCATGCACAAGCTGGTAGTCAACCAGACCATGCTGACCATGGGTCTGGAACAAGGCCAAATGCTGGCAACAGTGTTTGACGGCATCACACGCCACAACCCCGAAGGCATGTGGTTTCGCCGCTATGCACAGGCTGAAGGCTTCAAGGCTGCCGTACAGTGGCGCGACTCGGGCCGCAACATACCAGAAGGCGACGAGGCACGCCGCGAGATTGAAAGACTGGAGACCCAGGTTACCCGTCTGACGCCCAAGCAATGAACCCAAAAAACCACCAATGCACGACGTGTCGACGCTGGCAGCCAAGGTTTAGGGACAGCTGCGCAAGCAGCTTTAGCGTTCACACAGTGAGCCCAGCAGTTCGACAGCCAGTTGCAGCAGCAAAAAACCGATCAGGCAATCGTCCAGCCAGCCCAGAACAGGAATGGTATCGGGCATGTAGTCTAGGGACTGATGGGGTAGAGAGCCCGAGCTTGGCGGCCCTGGGCGAGCGCGGGTCGCGCAGCACGGCCTAGGCAAGCAGCAGCTCTTTGCGAAAGCGACTCAGCAAACGGTTCCACATCGCGGTGCCCCCATCAAAGCGACGGAACACCAGCCTTCAGCTTGCGACGCTGTCCAGACAAACAGGAGCGCAGCCATTTTCTCGCGGCACAAAATGTATCCAGGCCCCCGAGCCATTCGGGAAAGACTCAATGCAGTGCTTCGTAGTCAATCGCTGCAAGCTGATTTTCGGAGCAACTCAACCATCCACCGGATTCAGCGGCGTCTGCAGTGTGAGCTGGTAGAAGGCCAGATCCAGCCAGCGGCCGAACTTGAAGCCCACCTGAGGCATCAGGCCCACGGACTCGAAGCCTAACCGCTTGTGCAGTGCAATGCTGCCCGCGTTGGCGGCGTCGATGGCACCGACGAGCACATGCACATCTCCACGCTGCCTGGCCTCGGCAATCAGCAGCTCCATCAGTTGCTGCCCCAAACCTCGGCCCCGGTGCTGTGGATGGACATAGACCGAATGCTCGACCGTGTACTTATAGGCGGGGTAGGCGCGAAAACCTCCCCAGCTGCAAAAGCCCAGCAACCGGCCTTGCGCATCTTCAATGCCGATGACGGGGAAGGCGCCTGCACGCTTGGCCTCGAACCAGCTGACCATGTTGTGTGTCGTGCGCGGCTGGTAGTCGTAGAGCGCCGTGGAGTTGACGATGGCATCGTTGAAAATGTCCAAAATAGCAGCGGCGTGGCGTTCGTGCGTACATTGCACGATGTTCAGATCACTCATTTCTTGGCCTCAGGCACCCAAATTAGAGACGGTATTATGGGCAAGGACCAAGCAGTCGTGGCCTGCGCAGCGTTTAACTGCACAGGCCTGGGTGCTATAAGAATTAATCCGGCTTCCTTCCAGCCGGTATTTTCAGGAAACCCTCATGCAAAGCAGCGCACGCAACCAGTTCAAGGGCAGTGTCTCCCATATCAGCCACGGCATCGTCACCGATGAAGTCCAGATCCGTACTGAACACAATGCGGAGCTGGTGGCGACCATCACGCATGGCAGCGCTGTCAGCCTGGGCCTGAAGGCCGGCAGTGCGGTGATCGCCATGGTCAAGGCGCCGTCCGTGATGGTTGTGACAAATTGCGAAGGCGTGCGCTTTTCGGCGCGCAACCAGCTCAACGGCAAGGTCACCCGAATCAGGCCCGGCGCGGTGAATGTCGAAGTGACCATAGAAGCCCAGGGTCTGCAGGTGGTGGCCATGGTCACGCAGGAGAGCACCGAAAACCTGGGCCTTGCCGTGGGCAAGACGGCCACCGCCTTGTTCAAGGCTTCTCAGGTCGTGCTGGCGGTGCTGCCCTGATGAACGAATCCATTGTTCTGCAGCCGATAGGCCGCGTACACAGCCCGTTCAAGCATGCCGTGGGCATGCCCATACAGACCGTTGCTGCCCAGCAGCATGAGGGAAAGATAGAGGTTTTTGCGCCTTTTGCCGCGGGCTTGCGCGATGTGCAGGAGTTTCAATACCTGATCCTGCTCACACACCTGCATGAAGCCGCAGAAAGGCTGGAAGTCGTACCCTTCATGGACACCAGCAGCCATGGCGTGTTTGCTACAAGAGCGCCGGCAAGGCCCAACCGCATCGGTCTGTCCATTGTCGAGCTCCTTGGCATGGACGGATGCTGGCTGCATTTCCGCGGTAACGACATGCTGGATGGCACGCCCGTGCTCGACATCAAACCCTATGTGCCGCAACTGGATGTGCGCGAGACAGAACGCATAGGCTGGTTTGCCAGAGGGCTGGATCAGTTGCCGGACAGACTCTCCGACGAGCGCATGCGTTAAGAGCTATCTGTTTTCCGAGCTGGAACAGCCGATGCGTCCATCTCCAAAGCGCATGCAGCTACTTGATGCATGGCATGGCACTTAGCGCTCTTCGTACCTGCCGGTCACGCGCCCCTGGCTATCCGTCACCACACTGCTCTTGACCTGCCAGACCAGACCATCGAGTCCTGGCACGGTGTACTCGCCGTCGCGCCCCTTGACGGCCTGCTTCCAGGCCTGCATCTGGGCCTGGGTCAGGCTGAGCTTGAGCTCATGGTCGCTATGCCAGTCCAGCATCCCGCCTTCGCTGTCACCGGCAGGTACCAGCTCCAGCGTGGAACCATCGCCTGCCAGAATCAGCGGACGGCCATGGGGCAGGCGAGCCGGCAGCATGGCCTTGAGGTCGCGCACGCCCAGGCTGCCCAGGCGAATCACTGTCTGCGGACTGCGCAGCAGGCGCTTGCGATGACTGAAGCCAAGCACATCGTTGTAGAGCACGCCCGTCTTGGAGCCTTCTCGTGCCGCTCCCGCGTCAATGGCTGCCTGGACATCGGGCAGATCATGCAGGCTGGGCCGCGCCAGATCGGTGATCCACAGCGGCATATAACTCTGCAGGGAATGCAGCGCTCCCTGCACATTCCAGCGGCGTACCTCGCGCAACTCGTCACTGGTCAGCCCCACCAACTGTAGAAACATCAGGTCCCCATAGGGCGTATGAATAGCCGGCAGCTCCGGATCCAGTGCAAAGCCCATTTCGGTCAGCAGCGTGTCGGCATCGGCCTTGATAGGGCCGTTGGCCGTCATCCAGTGGCCTGGGGCCAGCACATTGCCGGTGCGGAATACATATCGAGCAATATTTTGCAAAAAGTTAACAGGCCAACTAGGTGGCTCCTGCTCGCTGGCAGCACGCATCAGCCTGAAGCTCAACTCGAAACCATAGCCACTGGGCTTGCCTGGAGCGATGTCGTAGCTGTCATCCAGATCGCCATACAGGTCACTGAAGCCATAGCTGACATAGTGCCAGTGCGGTGCGCCCTGCTCGCTGCGATAGACACTGACGCCGTCCAGCGGATCTTCTCCTCCAAGACGAAATTTGATCAGCGTCCCGAAATGCGCGGGCTGCTGATCGCCATAAACCGCCTGCAGCGCCCCATCGATTGCATCCCATCCCTGGCTGCCCTCTTGCCCGTTAGCGTGGGTTTGAGAGTCGTAGGTTTCGCGGGAATTCATGGCCTTTTTCTCCTTTGCCCCAAGTATCAAGGCAGGCGAAAGCTGTTCGGGCCGGATTACAAACGGAGATGTGAGCGAGCGTTTCTGACAACCATGCGTTCAAGAACCTCGGTCGTCCCCTTCGACCTGCCACCAGGCAGGCAGCAGTGCTCGCACCTCGGCACGCGCGAAGCGGTCGTCCATCAGCACCAGAACGCCACGATCGTGCTCGCTGCGTATGACCCTGCCAGCCGCCTGCACCACCTTGCGCAGGCCCGGGTAGAGATAGGTGTAGGCATAGCCCTGCCCCACACCCATGGCCTGATCCATGGCACGCTGCATGGCTTCGTTGACGGGATTGAGCTGGGGCAGACCCAGCGTGGCAACAAAAGCACCGATCAGACGGCTGCCGGGCAGATCCACGCCTTCGGAGAATGCCCCGCCCAGAACGGCCAGACCCAGGCCCTGACCGCCATCGACAAAGCGGGCGAGGAATTTCGCACGCCCGGCATCGTCCATGCCGCGCTGCTGCAGCCATAGCGGCAACTGCGGGTGCAGACGTTCCAAAGTGACGGCAACCTGCTGCAGATAGTCAAAACTGCTGACAAAACACAGATAGTTGCCAGGCTGTCGTGCATATTGCTGCGCAATCAGCTCGGCCATGGGGGTCAGCGATGCCTCGCGATCTCGCCAGCGTGTAGAGATATGGCCTGCGATATGCACCTGCAACTGCCGGGCCGCAAACGGCGCCGGAACATCCAGCCAGGCCGTATCCGCAGGCAGACCCAGCAGATCGCGATAGAACTGTGGTGGACTCAGGGTGCCCGAAAACAGCACCGTGGCCTGTGCAGCCCCATGGCGCGCCGACAAATGCGGCGCGGGCACCACATTGCGAATGCACAGCGTGGATGCCGGCATACGCACTCTGCTCGCACGCTGCAGCGGCGTGGCCAGTTGAATATCAAACAGAGCATGAGGCCCGAACTGATCGGCCAGCGCCTGAAAGTGCAGCAGTTCCCAGTAAAAATCCAGCAAGGCATGGTCGGCAAGCGCAGTTTGCCCTCCTGTGGCCGCATGACCGGCTATCTCCTGCTCAGCCAGCTGATCCGCTATTGCACCTGCGGCTCGCTGCATGGCGCCCAGCAGCGCGCCAGGAATGCTCTCGTAGCTTTGGTAACTGGCCTGATCCTGGGCCTTGTTCAACGCCTGCCACTGGCGCTGCAGTGCATCGAGTGCCTTTTTGACAGCACCCGTCGCGCCTTGGCGGGCCTGCGCCAGATCAAACTGGGTCAGCGGTGCCGTGTACATGCTGCGCGCGCGCTCCAGCAGATTGTGCGCCTCATCCACCAGCACGCCCACGCGCCAGTCCTGCTGCAAGGCCAGCGCATAAAGCATGGCGGCACTGTCGTAGTAATAGTGGTAGTCGGCCACCACCACATCGGCCCAGCGCGCCAACTCCTGCGACAGGTAATAGGGACAGATGCCATGTTCCAAGGCCAGAGTCCGCAACGCCGGCGCATCCCAGAGCGGCAGTTGCAGCGCCTGTTGCCTGGCCGCAGGCAGTCGATCAAAGAATCCGTGCGCCAACGGACAGGACTCTCCATGGCAGGCCTTGTCGGGATGCTCACAGGTCTTTTCGCGCGCCTTCATGTCCAGGACGCGCAATGGAGCGACCGATGCCGATGCCGATGCCGATGCCGGCAAGGCTTGCTGCAGCTGGACTAGCGCATGCAGCGCCAGTCCATGGCCGGTGCCCTTGGCAGTGAGAAAGAACAGCTTGTCCAGACCGGCTGCATCAGCCTCCGAGGCACTCTTGGCCGTGACTGCAGCCATGCTCTTGAGCATGGGAAAAATCGTGGCCAGGGTCTTGCCGATGCCGGTCGGGGCCTGAGCCATCAAACAGCGACCGCCTGCGCTGGCATGAGCCGTGCGATAGACGGCCACGGCCAGCTCCCGCTGCCCGGCTCTGAAGGCCGGCATGGGAAACCGCAGCTGCGCCATGGCCGCATCGCGCGCCCTCCGATGGGCGGCCTCGCTGCGTGCCCAGTCGAGATAACGGGCACATTGCAACTTGAAAAAGGCTTGCAGTTCGGTGGCAGAACACTCTTCCACCAGCACGGTCTCCTCTGCGCTGCCGATCTGGAAATAAACCAGCGCCAGCTTGATCCGCTCAAGGCCGCGCTCCTGACACAGCAAATGACCGTAGACCCTGGCCTGGGCCCAATGCAAGGCCCGGTGATGAGGGCGCACGCCGTCGAGCCGGCCCCGGTAGGTCTTGATCTCTTCGAGTTGCTGCTTGGCGGCATCAAAGCCATCGGCCCGGCCGCGAACCTGAAGCTCTTCGAACCGGCCGCTGAGCGCCAACTCCGCCTCGTAGCCACCCGCTTTCTCACGCCGTTTTTGCACCACGGCATGGCCTTCAATGCCCTCTAGCGCACTGGGGGCGGGCGTGAAGCGCAGATCCAGATCGCCGCTGCGCGCCGTGAACTCGCACAGCGTGCGTACTGCCACGCTAAGCGCAGGCTTCATGGCGCGCTACCTTCGTCACGCCACTGTACATGGCAGACGCGCACGGGAATGCCCTGCTCCGTGCAATAGGCCAGCCAGCGAATCTGGTTGTCCTGCAGCTTGTCTCCCGGCGCTTTGACTTCCACCATCTCGTAGCGTGAATCGGCATCGGACCGCCGGGGCCAGAAGCGCACCAGATCGGGAAAGCCGGTGCGGTTGGCTTTCACGTCCAGCAGCAGCCGTGTGAACAGAATCCGCAGATGGGCGGCAGGCATGCAATCGAGCGCCAGCTCCAGCAGCTCTTGCGTCAACGTGCCCCAGAACACGAACGGCGACTGAACGCCTTGCTTGTCGGCAAAACGCTGGCGAATCGTGGCCCGATAGCGACCGTCCTCCAGCTCGGCCAGACAGGCGCCAAACAGGGGCTGGCGACGCGGCACAAAATCCGGTGCGCCCAGATCGGCCGGCCCACTCTGGAAAGGATGAAAAAACGCCCCCGGCAGCGGCGCAAAGATGGCGGGCCAGCACAGCAGACCGAATAAAGAGTTGACCAACGCGTTCTCCACATAGAACACGGGCGCATCGGCGCTATGCCAATAGGCTTGCAGCGCGTACTCCACCGCCATGGACTGGGCGGGTCGGTCCAGCTGCACATCGCTGCGCAGGGCCGCCACGGCCGGGGCCAGAGCAGGCTGGCGCCCCGCAGCCACCAGTCCCAGGCTGCGGCTCAGACGCGGCAGCATGCGCGCCACGCGCTGACGCTCCTCCTCGCTTTCAGGCGCGGCTTGCGCCTGGCTGGCAAGAGCCAGCGCCTGATCAAAGCACTGCATGCGCTCCAGCACGCGAATATGACGGTGGCGTGCACCCGCATAGCGGCTGGCCCCATAGGCCTGAGCTGCCAGCGACCAATCCTGCAGCCTCTCGCAAACCTGGCCAAGCTTCAGCAAAACCTTGGCCCTGCGCATGTCCAGCCATGGGTTCTCGCTCTTATTCTCAATAAGAGCAGGCAGCAATTGTGCGGGCTCCACGCCTTCATCGAGAGCCTGACGCCGGGCCGATATTTCCAGATAGAATTCCAGATCTTCGCGGCGCTGAAACGCACGCGAGCCAGCATCCAGCGCCACCGGCTCGTAGCGGAAAATACCGAGGTCGGCCAGCACGAACTCCGACCAGTCCTGGTAGAGATTGCCAAAGAACATCAGCCGCAGACGCGCTCCCAGGTCGCCCACCATGACGCGCCAGACAGGTTCCACGGCCTCAGGATGCCAGACGGCATAAGGCCGGGACTCGGGTTGTCTCTCGGCCAGCAGTTGCAGCATCTCGGCCTTGGGCATGGAAGAGCACAGCTCAAAGCCGGTCAAGATCTGCAGCAGCTCGGGTTTGGTGTGCAGGCCAAATAGTTCGACCACCTCCATGGGCTCGGTGGCACTGAGCAAGCCACGCTCCAGCAAGGGCGCAGCGGCATCGACCGTCACCGGAATCTCCTCATAAGCCAGCTTGCCAGCGCGAAACCAGGGCCCACGCCGCATCAGCATGCGTACCAGCAGCGCCCTGGAGTTCTGCGGCAAGCGCGCAAAGCCGGCGATGAAATCGGCTTCCTGCTCGCTAAGCAGATCGCCATAGCGCTGCGCCAACCAGTCCAGCGCCTGCTGGAAGTTGTGCAGATAGTAGAAGCGGTGCGGCGGAAGAATGGCGGCTTGGGATTCGGTCACGATGACGCGTTACAAAATGCTCGGCGAGAAGATGGGTGGATGCCTACGATGAGACCTGTATTTTCATACAGCTCGAAAATCCCTGCAGATTCACCCACCCATTGATCGCTGCTCAGCGGACGAAATGCTTGCAGCTTGAATGCCCGATGACAGTGGCACACAATCAAAGCTTCATTCAACAAGGAGCAGGCAATGCTGGACTGGAACGAATACCGCAAGGAATTGGCAGGCAGGCTGGGAGAGTTTTCCGAGTTGAGTCCAGGCACCATGGAGGGCTACAAGACCCTGTCCGGCGCGGGCAAGAAGACCGGTCATCTCGATGCCAAGACACGCGAGCTGATTGCCATTGCCGTGGGGGTGACCACGCGCTGCGACGGCTGCATCGCCGTGCATACCAAGGCTGCCAAGGCAGCCGGTGCCAGTCGGGAAGAAATTGCCGAAGCCCTGGGTGTGGCGGTGGCCTTGAATGCGGGCGCCGCCATGGTCTACTCGGCGCGTGCCCTGGACGCCTTGGACGAATAAGACCCTAAAGATATGGCAGCCAGCGCCTGTCTGGCTAGCCATACCTGGCCGTCAAAGCACAACCTGCGTGCCCAGCTCCACCACCTGGTTGGCTGGCAACTTGTAGTAAGTCGCCGCGCTGGCCGACTGCCGGGACATCCAGCCAAACAGAGCGCAGCGCCAGGCGGAAAGACCGCCGGGCCCATCCACAACCTGCACCCTGGCCACAAAAAAACTGGTCGTCATGGGGTCGAGGTTCGGTATTTCGCCATCGACGTCCGGCGCAATCCGCTGGAGCGCCGCCGGAATATCAGGCTGCTCGCGAAAGCCGAAGTGCATGTCCAGTGCCCAGACCCCATTGCACATGGGCTTCAGTTGCAGGCGCTCGCCATCATGCACATAGGGTGTGTTCTCGTTGATCACATGGAGAAACACCGTCTGCTCGTGCATGACCTTGAAATGCTTGAGGTTGTGAAACAGCGCATTCGGCACCAGCTTGGGATCGGAAGTCAGATAGACCGCCGTGCCGGATACCACCGGCACGCCGCTCATGGGCGAGCTCATCAGATCGCTCATGGGAATATCAAGGCGACGGCGATGTTCGGCCACCAGCTGGGTGCCGTCGCGCCATGTCGTCAGCGCGATGAAGATGATGGCGCCCAGCGTCAACGGCAGCCAGCCGCCCTGCTCCAGCTTGGTCAGGTTGGAGGCAAAAAAGCCTATCTCCAGCACCGCAAAACAGGCCAGCGCTGCCAATGTGACAACTCTTGCGCGGCTGCGCCCCAAATAGACCACAAAGCCCACCAGCATGGTGGTGATCAGCATGGTGCCCGACACGGCAATGCCATAGGCCGCCGCCAATGCCCCCGAGGACTTGAAGGCCAGCACCAGCGCGATCACGGCCAGCAGCATCAACCAGTTCACGCTGGGGATATAGATCTGCCCCTGCTCCTGATCGGAGGTGTGCAATACACGCACACGCGGCAAATACCCCAGACGGCTGGCCTGCAGCGTCATGGAATAAGCCCCCGAGATGGTCGCCTGCGAGGCAATCACCGTGGCAGCCGTGGCCAGCACCACAAAAATCAGCAACCAGGAGGGAGAAGCCAGTAAAAAGAAGGGGTTGCTGGCCGCAGTCGCATCGCGCAACAGCAGCGCGCCCTGGCCAAAGTAATTGAGCATCAGGGCCGGAAACACCAGCCCATACCAGCCCAGACGCACGGCCCGGCTGCCGAAGTGGCCCATATCGGCATAAAGGGCCTCGGCACCTGTCATGGCAAGAAACACGGCCGATAGCAGGAAGAAGGCCTTGTCCGTGTGTTGCACGGCGAAGCGAAGCGCATGAAGCGGGTTGACGGCCTGCAGCACCATGGGCGTCTGCACAATGCTGGCCACGCCTGCCCAGGCGATGCAGAGGAACCAGACGATGGTGACCGGGCCGAACAGCCTCCCCACCACACTGGTGCCCTTCATCTGAATGGAAAACAGTCCGATCAGAATGCCTATCGTGATAGGTACGATGAAATGCTCGAACTCCGGCGTGGCAATGCTCATGCCCTCCACGGCAGAGAGCACGGAAATCGCCGGCGTGATGATGGCGTCCCCATAGAACAGTGCAGCCGCAAACACGCCGGCCCCGACCACAAAGCGCGAGCGGCGCGACTGATCGCCCATCACGCGGTGGGCCAGCGCCGTCAGCGCCAGCACACCACCCTCTCCATCGTTATCGTGGCTGAGCACCACCCACACATATTTGATGGCGACGATGACGATCACGGCCCACAGCAGGGCCGAGAGCGCGGCCAGCACATTCTCGGGGCCCACCGTCAGCCCATGTGTGCCGGTAAAAGCCTCCTTGAACGCATAGAGCGGGCTGGTGCCGATATCGCCGAACACAACACCCAAAGCCGCCAATGTCAATGCCGACTGGCTGCTGCCCTGCCCCGTATTCCCAGCCCCCTGAAGCCCGTGTTTGCTTTGTGACATAGCCATGTTTTTGCAGTGATAAAGGCCACCGCAGCCGGGCGGCGGCAGCTCAGTATGGCACGCTGAGGGAAATTGGAAAGCCTGGATGACGTCTGAGCGAGCTGTCTTCCTTTATGCAATCTTGATAGCTGCAGCCACAATCCATACCAGGGCTTGACGCCTGATTTTCTAGATTCAAGGCTTCGCAACAACCGGCTTGCCCTTCAAGCCCGCCTCCCATGAAGCCTGTCGCCATCCTCCAGCATGAAGCATCGCAAGGCCCCGGCGTCCTGCTCGAGCATCTGCTCCAGCAAGACATTGCCCATGTGCTCATAGATCCCTGTGTCGAAGGCGCGGCTCCGGCCAATGCGCGCGACTATCGCGGCATCATCGTGCTGGGCAGCAACCATTGCGCCAACGAGCAGTTGCTCTGGATCGATGAAGAGCGCTGCCTGCTGCAAAGTGCCCTGCAGTACGACATCCCCGTGCTGGGCCACTGCTTTGGCGCGCAAATGCTGGCCCGCGCCATGGGCGCAGGCGTCTGGCGCAACCCCTGCGCGAATATCGGCTGGAGCGAAGTCCGCATCACCCCCAGCGCCCAGCAACTGATGAACCTGCCCGCGCAAGCCACCATCTTCAACTGGCACTACGACACTTTCGACATTCCGACGGCCGCCAGGCGCACCATGTACGGACAGCACTGCCTGAACAAAGGCTTTGTCCACGGCCGGCAATGGGCGTTCCAAGGCCATCTGGAGGTGACCGCAGACAGCGTGCGTCAATGGTGCGGCGAGGGCCACGATGAGCTGCTGCAGGCCCGGGGCCCGGCCGTTCAGAGCGAGGCCCAGATCCTGGACCGACTGCCGCAGCACATAGACCAGTTGCATGCCATGGCACTGCGTACCTACCAGGCATGGACCGATCAGCTGGACAGGCCGGTTTCGGTTTCGTGCAGCAATTCCTCGGAAGCTTTGAGCCGATTTCGCCTCAAGTCCAATGCATACCTTCGCATGCAGCTATGAATTTGCAGGCATCGGAGTCCAGGAATGGAATGAGCAGACATTTTGTTGCATCTAGCGGACGGTCTCTGGCAAGGCCCGGCCGCTGTCTGGGTCAGAATGGCCTGCAAACTCACTGCTCCAAGCTTCATGGACTTCACAACGCTTGAAAGACATCTGGATGCCTCGCCAGTGCTGAAGGCGCACAAGCAATACTTCCTGAATCTGGCCCAGCCCGCCGTGGCCATTCGCCTGGGCCACGCCATGGGTACGCCCCTGCAAAGCCGCTTTGGCGGCCAGCCCATGGCGCCTGCGGGCTTTGTCTGGCCCGCGCATCCGGACGGCCACTACCTGTTTGTCGGACAGATCAACTTTGCCGAGCTCCCGGGCGGATCCGGCCGCCCAGCAGAGCTGCCAGCCAGCGGCCTGCTGTCGCTGTTCCACGGCTTTGACGAGGACGACGCCATCTTCTGGCGCGACCAGGACTACCTAAAGGCGTTCTACTGGCCGGATATCAGCGACATGCATGAAATCCAGGCTCCCCATCAGTGGGTCACGGACAGCCGTGCGCTGCAGTTTGAGAACGGCGTCGACCTTCCTCGTCACGAGGAGCTGCGCAAGGACTGGCCCGTGGAGTTCGATGAGTTTCATGAGTGGCTCCATGAGCTTGAGGAAAGCGGCGATCTGCCTCGCGACTATCTGCTGGGCCGCCCCTCCTGGGACAGCCTGGGCTACGATCCCACGCCCGAGGCCGAGGAACACCCCGGCAGCTCGCACTGGCGCTCGCTACTGACACTGCAGTCGCATGAGGAATTCCACTGGTGCTGGCAGGACGGCGCACGCCTCATGGCCTTTATCGAGGATGCCAGGCTGCGCACCTGGGACTTCGGCCGTCTGCAAGTGGACTGCGGCTGACGCCTGGTTCAACAGCCACAACCATAAAGAGCAGCTCATGCCCACACGGATTCCACCAGAGATCCTCATGCACTGGCAAAACGGTCACAAGATCGAAGCCATCAAACAGCTGCGTGAGCAAGGCAGGCTGGGTCTGAAGGAAGCCAAAGACCTGCTGGAAGCCAGTGACGAGCCGGACTTTGTCCAGCATGGCGCAGCAGAGCAGACGCAGGCCATGCAGCAGTTGCGCGAGCAGCTGGAAAAACTGGGCATGAAAGATGCCACCTTGCTGCTGGAGCAACTGAATCGGGACGACACCGCGCCCGGCAGCTCCTTCTCTTCCATCAAGACCACCACCACGACCGTCAATGGCAAGACCGCCACACGCGTCACTGTGAGCGGCGATCATGCAGAGACCATAGAGGCGCTGATGTCCGGCGCAAACGCAGTGCCCTCAGAAACCAGGGCCGAGGTGGAAGACGCCATGGCACGCGGCAACAAGATCGAGGCCATCAAGCTGCTGCGTGACGCCACGGGCCTGGGTCTGGCCCAGGCCAAGGACCATATCGATGCGGCCATGGATGGCATTGCGCTGGACTGGCAGATCCTGCAACGACAATCGGTGTGGGCCAGCGCCCCAAACCACCTTCCGCCCGGAGCACCATCACCGGGCGAAGTCCCCAGAGGGCAAGGCCGGTATCTGTGGCTGCTGGTGCTGGCCCTGGCTGCCGCCGGCCTTTGGTATTACTTCAAGATGCCTTGGAACCCATAGCAGACAAGCGAAAAGCTCACTTTTCAGGAGCTCTCGGCTCGAACTCAAGGTTCCCGGGCGGCCGTATCGGCCAACTGCCAGCCGCCACCCAGCGCCTGGTACAGCGCCACGGCGTTTTCCAGCTGGCTCTGACGCAGGCGCAGCACTTCCTGCTGCACGGCAAACAGATTGCGCTGGGCATCCAGCTCCTCCAGATAGCTGGCGTAGCCGGCCTCATAGCGATCCTTGGCAAAACCCAGGGTACGACCCAGCACTTTTTCGCGTTCCTTGGCATGCTCCCACTGGGCTTGCAGTTGCTGGGAACTGACCAGGGCTGTTTCCACATCGCCAAAGGCCTTGATGACCACACCGCGATAGGCATAGGCGGCCTGATCGCGCTGGGCAGATGCCGCATCGAACTGACCCTGCAGGCGACCGCCGTTGAACAGCGGGGCAAGAATGCTGCCGCCCAGCGACCAAACCCGGGCCGGGTTGTAATCCAGCGCGTTGACGAACAGGCTGCCGAAGTTCGCACTCAGGCTCACCTGAGGCAAAAAGGCCGCGCGCTGTGCCGCAAGATTGCTGTCGCTGGCCGCCAGCAGCAACTGGGCCCGTGCAATATCGGGGCGGCGCTCCAGCAAGCCAGATGGCAAGCCAGGTGCAGGCATGGCGGGCAGGCTCATGGACTCGAGCCCGGCATGGTCGTTCAAAGTGGAATGGGCCAAGACCTGTGCCTGGTCATCACCGCTGCCACCCACCAGTTGCATCAGCGCTATGCGCTGGCGCTGCAGCGCCAGAGACAGCTGTTGCACCGATTGCCGCACGCTTTCCAGCTCTGCCAGCGCCTGGCTCTGCTGCAGCTGCGATATATAGCCCACACGCACCTGGTCGGAGAGCAGACGCACCGCGTCCTCGCGCGACTTCACCGTGTCCTCGGCCACGGCCAGTTGGGCCTGCAGCGAGCGCAGAGCGATATAGGCCTGCGCCACGGTCGCGGCCACCGTCAGGCGTACCGCGTCGCGATCCGCCTGGCTGGCCTGCAGGCGCTGATCGGCAGCCCGGCTCAGACTGCCCAGGCGGTCCCAGAGATCCAGCTCCCAGCTCGCTTGCAGCACGGGCTGGGCCGAACGCACATGCACCATCTGGCCGGTTCGCGCGCTCAGGCTGCGATTGGCCGAGCCCGGTGCACTGAGCGACAGCTGCGGTGCAGTTGCCGAACCCGTCACATCGAGGTTCGCGCGTGCCTCCTCCACCCTGGCCAGGGCTGTGAGTACATCGTTGTTGCGCGCAAGCGCCAGTTCCACCCAGCGACTCAGCTGCGCATCACCAAAGGCCAGCCACCAACCGCTCTGGACTGCGCCGGCTGCACCTGCGGCCCGTTCCGCGCTCCAGCTGGCCCGCACCGCAGGCTGAGCGCTGTCTGGAGCCCGGGTCAGACTGGGCACACTGCAGCCAGCCACCAGGCATGCAAGCACCAGGGGCAAGGAACGCACGGTATGGGAGACGTTCTTCATGGCTTGGCCTGTTCGGATGCAGAAGCTGCGGGCGCTTGAGATTTTTGAGCCAAATCAGCCTCAATCGCTTGTGGATTCTGCGCTGAATGCTCTACTTTTTGCGCAGTATCGAGGCGCACGATGACCGACATGCCGGGGCGCAGGCGCGCCGCATCGGCCTGGCCTTCGTCGATGGCTATCTTGATGGGCAGACGCTGGACGACCTTGGTGAAATTGCCCGTGGCATTGTCGGCCTTGAGCACGCTGAACTCCGAACCCGTGGCCGGAGCAATCTCCAGCACATGGCCCTTGAGGCGCAAGCCGCCCAGCGCGTCCACGCTGAAGCTCACGAGCTGGCCGATCTGCACCCGGGCGGTCTGGGTTTCCTTGTAGTTGGCCACCACCCAGTAAGTGGGCGGCACCACGTACATGAGCCGCGTACCGGCCGCCACATACTGGCCCTTGCGCACCGATACCTCGCTGACCTGCCCGTCGCTGGGCGCATGGACCACGGTGTTGTCCAGATTGATCTGGGCCTGACGCAGCAGCGCTTCGGCCATCTGCACCTGGGCCTTGAGAGAGTCACGGCCCACGGTCGTGGCCTTGATCTTTTCCTGGTTGATCGCGATGTCGGCCTGGGCCTTGGCCACATTGGTTGCCGCCAGGCGCGAGGTCGCACGCACCTTGTCGCGTTCGTTCAGAGACACGGAGCCTCGCTCGGCCAGCTCCTGCACACGCTTGAGCTCCGCCTGCGAACGCTGGGCCTCCGCCTCCACGGCTGCCAGACCGGCGCGGCTGGCACTCAGCGTGGCACGGTTCTGGGCCTGTGTCTGTTCGGAATTGCTCAGCTGCGCCTGGGCATTGGCCAGTTGCGCCTGCGCCTGGGCAACGGCCGCTTCATAGCTGCGGCTATCGATGCGCACCAGCGGCTGGCCGGCCTTGACCTGCTCGTAGTCCTTGACCAGCACCTCGGTCACGTAGCCATTGACCTGCGGTGCCAGCACGGTGACGGCACCGCGCACATAGGCATTGTCCGTGGTCACCACCGAGCTGTTGAAGGGCCACAGATTCCAGGCCCGCAGCACGAGCAGCATGCCTGCCAGGGCCACCGCAAGCATGACGAGCACGCTGCGCAGCGAGGGCTTGATGAGCTTGGGCGAAGGCGAAGGCGAAGGCGCCGCAGCAGGAGCCGGCGCAGGCGAGGCAGAGGCGGCCGTGCCGCCATTGGAATTTTCGGAGTCACTCATGTTGTTGTCTTTTCTCTGGGCGAACGGTTTCAGGCGCGGGCGACGGGTTGGGTGGGTGGCTGGCCCGGTGCGTCCTGCGGCGCGGCGGCATCGGTGCCGCGCATGGCCGAGGCATCGGCTGCGGCGGCGCGCATGCGCTCCACGAAGGCGCGCTGGCGTGCGCGGCCGGCCAGGGCCAGCATCCACAGCAGGTAGAGCACGGCCACGCCGGCCGTGAGGGCGAACACATCGTTGTAGGCGCGCACATTGGCCTCGCGTCGTGCGGCCTGCGCCAGCTGGGCCGTGCCCTGGGCCGCACGCAGGGCCGGGTCGGCAATGACGCGGGCCAGGCTTTGCTGCTGCAGGCGCAGGCGGTCGGCCACGATGGGATCGGTGGGATCGACATCGGCCACGATGGCGGCAGAATACACCTGCTCGCGGTGCATCTGGTAGGTGCTCAGCAGGGCCGAGCCCATGAGCGCGCCCATGGCCTGCGTCATGGAGATGGTGACGATGGCCGTCAGCATGTAGTGCGCGCCGAACTTCAGGCCCTGCACCACGCCGATCAGCATCAGCGGCCCCATGAACAGGCCCGCGCCCACTGCCATGAGGAACTGGCTGCCGAAGAAGTCCTCGGGCCGGGCCAGGCTGGTGCGGCTGTGGTCCAGCCAGGCCGCCAGCGCGAACAGCACGATGGAGCCCACGATCTGCTTGCCCATGTTCTCCAGCCCGAAGGTCAGCGCCGACACGGCAATGCCCGCGATGGTGCCCAGCAGGATGACGATGAACAGCGGCTGCATCTGGTCCACCGTCATGCCCAGCATGCGCTGCATGCCGATCACTCCATAGGTTTGCTCGGTGGTCAGAAAGCGCAGCAGCAGCGCACCGATCACGAAGCGCACCGTGGGCGCCAGCACGAACCAGCGCGTCTGCAGCATGGGGTTGCGGCGGTGGTGCTCGATGTACAGCGCCACGCTCAGCAGGCCTATGGAGCCGATCAGCATCCAGGCCAGCCAGGGCGTGTCCAGCCACCAGTGGTTGTAGCCCTGCACCAGCACGGCGATCAGCAGGCCCACGCCGGGCACCATGAGGAAGAAGGTCAGGAAGTCCAGCCGCTCGAAGCTGCGGATGTGCACGCCCGGCGGCAGCTTGAGCACCACCACGCCCGCGAACGAGATCAGGGCCAGGCCGGCCTCGAACAGGTAGAGGTTGTGCCACTCGCTGTTGAACAGCAGGCCCGGCGAGAGGATCCAGGCCAGCGGCGTGGCGATCTGCCCCAGCCCCACGCCGATCACCAGCATCTTGAGCACATGCTTGCGCGGCGCGGCCTGCAGCATGTAGAGCGTGCCCAGCGTGCTGCAGGTGGCGCCCGCCAGGCCGCTGGCCGCGCGCAGCATGAGCAGGCTGGTGTAGCTGCCCAGCACCAGGTGCAGCAGTGTCAGCAGCGCATACAGGCCCAGGCCGATCTCGGCGAACAGCCGCATGCCGAACTGCTGGCGGAACTTGTAGACCAGCAGGTTGGCCGTCATGTTGAGCATGACGTAGGCGCCTGTCAGCCAGCCGGCCTCGGAAGACGTCAGCCCCATCTGCCCCTGGATGGTGGGCAGGTTGGCCGTGAACAGTGCATTGCCCAGGCCGCCCGTCAGCGCAACCAGCACGGCAATCAGGCCATAGGCGGCGCGCACAGCCGGCTGGTGCAGCGGCATGGACGGCGAGCCCGGCAGGCTGGGCTTCTCATGCTCTTCCCAGTCCGGCGGGGGCTTGAGGTAGACGACGGGGGGCGACGGGGGCAGCACGGGCCCCGGTGGAGTGGGTGTGGTGGCCATGTCAGGCCTTCAGGCCTTGCCAGACGATCTGCAGCGCCTTGCGCGCCAGGGTGCGCCGCTGCTGCGGCGTCTCGCCGCGCAGCGAGGCGCCCAGCATGCCGAAGACCAGGGACAGCTCGGCCTGCGTCAGCGGCTGGCGGCAATGGCCACAGGCCACGGCCCGGTCCATGGCCGGCCGAAAGATCTGCCACATGGCAACGCGGGCCTGGGCGATGACCTCGTCACCGCGCTCAACCGTGCGCCAGTAATCGGTGATGGGGGCCGAGACCGCAATGCGCTCGGCCAGGCGCGACAGCAGCTTGTAGAAGGCATCGTCGTCCTCGGCCGTGGCCTCGGCCGCGAGGCGCATGTTGTCCAGCGAACGCTCCAGCAGCGCCAGCATCAGCGCGCGCCGGTCAGGAAACTGCCGGTACAGCGTGGCGCGGCCGACCTCGGCGCGCTCGACCACCAGGTCCAGCGGCGCGGTCACGCCATGCTCGGAAAACACGGCATCGGCCGCGTCCAGCAACTGGGCGCGGCGGATATCGGCACTGGGTCTTTTGGAAGTCATGCGAACAATTATCGGACAAAGTTGTCCGTTAAATGTCCGCAACTGGCCTATCCCATGGCGGGGCCATGGGCAAAAAACCAACGGTTTCCGGCAGTGGAAAAGCCTCTACAGGTCGATCAGCGGCAGCAGCTGGCGGCGGCTGTCAAAGCGCCGCGACTGGCCGTCCAGAGGATCGGTGAAGGCCAGGCTGCGCGCCAGCAGCTGCAGCGGGCGCGAGTAGTCGCCCTCGGGCATGTCATGCACTTCGGGATAGAAGCCGTCGCCCCACAGCGGCAGGCCCAGGGCGGCCATGTGCACGCGCAGCTGGTGGCGCTTGCCGCTTTCGGGCTCCAGCCGGTAGCGTGCCCAGGGGCCGTACTGCTCCAGCACCTGCATGCGGGTGCGGGTGTTGGGCGCGCCGGCCACCTCGTGCATGCGAAAGAAATGGCCGCTTTCCTCCATGCGGCTTTCATGCGTGCGCGGGAAAACCACGTCCTCGCGCCAGGGCGCGACGGCCTCGTAGGTCTTGTGGATGGCGCGGTCGCGGAACAGCGCCTGGTAGATGCCGCGCGTGGCGCGCTGCACCGAGAACACCACCAGCCCCGCCGTATCGCGGTCTATGCGGTGAATGGGCGACAGCTCGGGCAGGTCGAACTCGCGCTTGAGCCGCACCAGCAGCGTCTGCTGCAGGTACCTTCCGGCCGGCACCACGGGTAGGAAATGCGGCTTGTCGGCGACGAGCAGATGCGCGTCGCGATGGATGACCTCGGCCTCGAAGGGAATGGGCGGCTCGGCCTGCAGCTCGCGGTAGTAGTAGTAGCGCAGGCCCGGCATGAATGTGGCGTCCGGACCAGCCATCTCTCCGGTTTCGCTGACCACTTGACCGGCCGCCATACGGCGCAGCCAGTCTGCGCGCCCGACAGCGGGCAGGCGTTCGCACAAGAAGTCGATCAGCAGGCCCCCGCCCTGCGATGGCAACACCACACAGCTGGGGCTGACGCCATCGCGTATGGGTAGAACCTTGGGATCGTAGGAGTTATGCATGGCGCGGAATTTTAGTGGCTGACCTGATTCCTGGAACTCGGGGCGTCATGGATGCTCCGCGCAACTGCAGCCCGATCAGCGATCGCCTGTGCCCTGGCCAGACAGTGATGCGACTTCGCGCCGGCTAATCCGTTCGGATATTCGCTTTGCGAATGGTGTTCTCCAAAACTCTTTTCTCCTGCTCCAGATAGACCAGGAACTGGGGATGCCCCATTCGCATGGGCTTGAAGCCGGCTTCCATCAGTTTTCTGGCCATCTCGAGATCCGCTTGCAAGACCGCGATTTCATCGGCCAGACGCCTGACGATACGGACATCCGTATGAGCGGGAGCCAGCAGGCCTTGCCAGGCCTCGACCTCCAGATGGGCCGGTGTCTCCGAAAGACTTGGCGTTTGGGGCAGCGTGGCCAGGCACGCGCAAGTTCAATGAGATCGTCCGCACTGCCTGCAGCAAGACCCGGGCGGGCGACAAGCGCAAACAGCGAAGAGGCTACTGGTGCCACGGGTTTCAACAAATGCGCTCCTGGGCCCAGCCCCTGGGAGTGGTGATGGCTCCGTATCACCCTCTGCGCATGCAACTGCTGCGTCTGCGTGACTGCCTGGTCTATCCACTGATCATGATGTCTGCCGACATGGAGTTGCGCAGCATGCTGGAGCGCCTGGGCGATGGTGCGCTGAGCCAGGCCCTACCGCTGGTGCAAACCAGCAGCATCCCCATGGCCCGGCGCCTGGTGGCAAGCGGCCAGGCACTTGCCTTCATGCTGCCGGACAATGTGGCGGAAGACGTGGCAGCCGAACGCCTGAGCTGGCGTGCGCTGCACGATGCCGGAGCGCTGCTGCACAGCTGCGCTTGTCAGCGCACGGGCTACGCGATGGCGGCGACGTCCGAGCTGATCACATGCGGACATGCATCAGGCAATTGGATGACGAGGCATTTCACCTATGCGTAATAGCATGCGACAAAAAGGATGCAACAGCCATGGTCGATACCACCAGCACTTCAGCCCCTGAATCCGCTCCTGCACATTCGCGCCTGACACGTCACTGGCTGCGCTGGGCAGCCCTTGCGATGGCGCTGCTGCTGGCTTTGATTCTGGCGGCGGCACTGCTGATTGCCTTCATGGACTGGAACAGGCTCAGGCCATGGATCAATGAAAAAGTCAGCACTTCCACGGGCCGCGAATTCGCCATCAATGGCGATCTGCAGCTGCAGTGGACCTGGCCACAGCCTCTCGATACGGGCTGGCGCCACTGGGTGCCCGGCGTGGTGGTGCGCGCCAGCGATCTGACACTTTCGCAGCCCCAGGGCTGGCTGGTTCAACAGGCGCCTGAAAAAGCCGATGACAAGCAGCCGGTATTGCCTGCGACGCCCAAGGAACTCAACACCGGTCGCCTGCCCGGACAAGGCCAGACAGCGAACGAGAAAAAAACGGCCGCAGATGACGACGACGCCATAGCCGATGCTGGCCGGCAACCGCCCGAGCGCAATGCCCGCACCATGATCACCGCTGCGAATGCCACGGCCAGCCTGCGCCTTTGGCCGCTATTGGCCCGCCATGTGCAGCTCGACTCCTTGCTGCTGCAGGCTCCGGATATGGTGCTGGCCCGCAATGACAAGGGCGAGAACAACTGGACGTTTGACAAACCCACCAGCAGCGGCCCCAAGTGGAGCTTTGACATAGGCCAGTTGCGCATCAGCGATGGTGTGCTGGGTTGGTCCGACGCCATCAGGAACATGGCCGTGCGCGCCCGTATCGACACGCTGCGCAGGCCGGTCAGCGCTGACCAGCCTTATGGCATGCGCTACGGCCTCACTGGCTATCTGCATCAGGGCAAGACCCGCGCGCAGATTCAGGGCCAGGGTCTGGCCGGGCAGGTACTTGATCTGCGCCAGGACAGGCTGCGCTTTCCACTGCGCATCTCGGCCAAGGTCGGTAGCCTGCAAGCCTTCGCTGAGGGGTTTCTCGACAACCCCAAGACCTTGGACGGACTGGACTTTCAAGTGAAGGTTCTCGGCAAGAGCATGGCCGACCTGTTTGAGCTCACCGGCCTGCTGCTGCCCGCCACGCCCCCGTTCGAGACCAGCGGCCACCTGATCGGCAGCCTTCAGCCAGGCAAGGCCGTCTGGCAGTACGAAAAATTTCAGGGCAGGCTGGGACAGAGCGATCTGAGCGGCGATCTCCAGTACCGCTCGGCCCAGCCTAGGCCCAAGCTGACAGCGCAGTTGAGCTCCAAACAACTGCGACTGGTGGATCTGGGTCCGGTCATCGGCGCAGTCCCGTCCGGCAGCCCCGACAAGCCCCAGCCCGTCAATGGCAAGGTACTGCCTCAGGTCCGGTTCCAGACCGAGAACTGGGACAAGATGGATCTCGATCTGCGCTATGAAAGCAGCCATATCCTGCGGCCCGAAGCTCTGCCCCTGCAAAACCTCAGCGTGCATGCGCTGCTGGACAACGGCAAGCTCACTCTGTCGCCGCTGAAGTTCGGCCTCGCCGAAGGTACGCTGAATATCGACGCCCACGTGGACAGCCATGCCAAGCCGGTAGCTGCCAACCTCAATGGACAGGTGCAGTCGCTCAAGCTCTCCGCGCTGTTTCCCAAGATCGAAAAGATGAAGAAAAGCCTGGGCCAGCTCGATGGCGCAGTCGCCCTCACCGGGCAAGGCGAGTCACTGGCACAGTGGCTGGGCACAGGCAACGGCTCGCTGCGCCTGTATGTGCGCGATGGCACTTTCAGCGCGCAACTGCTGGACCTGGCAGGCCTGAACGTCGGCTCCATCGTCATCGCCAAGCTGTTTGGCAGCGACAAGGAAGTGCAACTGCGCTGTGCCGTGGCCGACCTCAATGTGCAACAAGGCATTGCCCGCCCGCGCATGGCCAAGCTGGCCACGGCTGAAGCCGTTGTTGAAGCTGCGGGCGAGATCAATCTGGCACAGGAGCAGCTCGATCTGCGCATCGTCCCCGAATCGCTGAAGTGGAAGTTCTTCTCGCTGCGCACGCCGCTGTATGTGCGTGGCAGCTTCGCCAAGCCCGATGTGGGCCTGGCGCCTGGCCCCTTGGCAGCCCGTGCCGGGGCTGCAGTAGCTGCAGCAGTTTTTGCACCAGCAGCACTGGCACTGGTGCCGCTGACCGTGCCTGCGGCAGAAGACGATGTGAACTGCAAGCAATTGCTGACCCAGGTACGCAATCGCTAAGACGGGCAAGCAGCTGACAACCCGATCTCGGCATCGAGTCCTAGCCCACTGCAAAGAAGACAAGCAGCCAATCGGACGAAATATGGCGGAAGTGCTCCGCACCATATTTCATGCCTCGGAGATCATCAAAGCAGAAGCGCCCGCAGCAGGCCTTTCAGCCTGGACTGCGGCAGCGTCACGGAATCAGACGCTCTTGAGCCGGAAGACGCTGACCATCCGTGACAGATCACTGGTCTGCTGCTGCATGGATTGGGCTGCAGCGGTGGACTCTTCCACGAGGGCGGCATTCTGCTGGGTCACCAGATCCATCTCGGCCACCGCACGGTTGATCTGCTCGATGCCGCTGGTCTGCTCATGGCTGGCGGCAGTGATCTCGCCCATGATGTCCGTCACGCGCTGCACGCTGCTGACGATTTCATCCATGGTCTGGCCAGCCTGACTGACCTGCGCGCTGCCCTCCTCCACCTTGGTGACCGAAGCCTGAATCAGCTGCTTGATTTCCTTGGCCGCTTCAGCGCTGCGACCGGCCAGGGAGCGCACTTCCGATGCCACGACGGCAAAGCCACGGCCTTGCTCGCCGGCACGGGCCGCTTCCACGGCGGCGTTCAGCGCCAGGATATTGGTCTGAAAGGCAATGCTGTCGATCACGCCGATGATGTCGGAAATCTTGCGCGAAGACTGGCTGATGGCCCCCATGGTTTCCACCACCTGTGACACCACCATGCCGCCCTTGACGGCCACATCAGAGGCCGACAGCGCCAGCCGATTGGCCTGACCGGCGTTATCGGCATTTTGCTTGACGGTAGAAGTCAGCTGCTCCATGGATGCAGCCGTCTGCTGCAAGGAACTGGCCTGCTCTTCCGTGCGCGCAGACAGGTCATGGTTGCCCGCCGCAATCTGGCCGGATGCCGTGGCAATGCTGTCCGTGCCCTGACGCACCTGCCCCACCAGCCTATCCAGGCTGGTGTTCATATCGTGCAAGGCCTGCATGAGCTGCCCGGTTTCATCGCTGCTGTTCACCTGGATCTGGGCCGTCAGGTCACCATCGGCCACGCGACGGGCCACGCCGACCGCATGCTTGAGCGGAGCGGTGATGCCTTGCGTCAGACGCCAGGCGCTGACGGTGCCGATGGCCAGGGCCAACAAGGCCAGGACCAGGAAATATGTCTTGCTGCTGCTTTCGATCTGCTCCACCTCTGCCGCCTTGGCGTCGAGGCTGGCGCGCTGCAGGTTCAGCAGCTCTGCGAGCAGCTTCAGATAGCCCTGTGCGGCCGGCACATAGCTGTTGATCAGCGTGGACTCAGCCTCTTCGGCCATGCCGTCGGCCTTGAGCTGACTGACCTTGTCGCGGCTGGCAAGATAGGTCTTGCGCACCTGCATGATCCTGTCCAGGATCTCGCGCTCCGCAGGCTCGGAGATCAGGGGCTCTATCTGCTTGAGCACATTGGCCGTGCTCTTGGTGGTAGCAGCCGCATCCGCCGCCAGAAACTGCACCAGACTTGCGTCGCTGCTCTTGGCGATGGCCGTGGTGCGTGCCACGGCCACGCTGACATTGCTGTTCCAGTCGCTGATCAAGCGCTCCTTGGTCAACGGCTCCTGCATCATCTGCTGCGTGGCCTTGCCCACCGAGTGCAACTGCCAGATGCCGATAACCGTGATCGCCACGGCAAATGCCAACACCACTGCGAACCCCAGGCCCAGTCGGGCACCAATGTTCAGCTTGGTCAATCTCATCGCTTCATCCATTCCATATCAAAGTAAATAGCCGGCAAAGCGGCCACTCCGATACATGAAATGGGCCAATCCGCAAAGCCGCTTGCCGCGTCACTCGCTTAGCGCAAATCGCAACACAATGTAATGAGCATTATCAAGGGTTTGCACCACTACATGGAGCGACTTGACACCTGAACGCCGCCAGCCTTGGATCACAGCCTCGCCAAATGACCCAAAGGCGCGAAATGCACCCTTGGATATGTCTGCTGCTCGAGCCGCTCAGGAGAGCCTGCTGACTCACGAGAAACGGGGTGCCCGTTTCTCGATAAAGGCCGTCACAGCTTCACGATGATCTGCCGTTTTATGGGCAATCGCCTGATAGCCGGCCGATATTTCCAGCAGCGAGGCCAGCGTGGCGTTCTGGCCCTCGCGCAGCAGACGCTTGGTCATGCGCATCACCCCGCCTGGATTGGCAGCAATCTTGAGCGCCAATACCCTGGCGGCCGGCAGCAGCTCATCCGCAGGCACCACCTGACTCACGAGACCGCAGGCCAAGGCCTGGGCAGCGCTGATCGCCTCTCCCGTGAAAGCCATTTCGCTGGCCTTGGACATCCCCACCACGCGCGGCAGCAACCAGGCCCCGCCATCACCGGGAACAATGCCCACACGAACAAAGCTCTCCGCAAAAGTGGCATTCTCCGACGCAATCCGGATATCGCACATGCAGCTCAAATCCAGACCCGCGCCGATGGCCGGGCCGTTGACGGCACAGATCACGGGAACATCCAGCTGGTAGAGGGCATTCGGAATTTGCTGAATTCCCTGACGGTATTCCTCGCGAATCATGTCGGGAGTGAGTGCGTCATCGAAATAGCGCCTCATGTCCTTGACATTGCCGCCGGAGCTGAAGATAGAGCCGGCGCCGGTCAGGATCAGCACCTTCACGCTGGCGTCCAGGCGCACATCTGCGCAGAGCTGCACGAATTCCGCCACCGCCGTATTGCCGGTCAGCGCATTGCGTGTCTCAGGCTGATTCATGGTGACGGTCAAGATACCGCCATTGCGTTCAATGTTCAGAAATGCCATGCTCCAGATCTCCGTAGTTGTTGAGCTGCTTCAAGCCAGGGCCTCGACATCGGTGATCCGTCGAATCAGATCCAGTGTCATGCCCTCGTGCGACATCAGGGCCTGCCCTGCCAATGCCTGCCAATAGGCTTCGCTGCCGGCCGTCAGCCGCCATGCGTGCAATCTGCGGGTAAACAGCTGCAGGTCATATTCCTCGGTGAAGCCGATCGCGCCATGAATTGCATGCGCAAGCTCCGTGACAACCAAAGCCGCCTCGCTGCAGCGAGCCTTGGCAACGGCTACACGCAATCTGTCAGGCACGATGCCGTCACCGCTGCAACCGAGCTGAGCCGCCATGCGGGCGGCAAAAACATGCTCGCTCATGACTGCCAGCTGATGCTGGATCGCCTGGAACTTCCCGATAGCACACCCAAACTGCTGACGCTCGTTCGCATATTGCAAGCTACGCTGGAACACGTCGCGCATGGCCCCCGCCATCTGCACAGCCACCACGGCGGCCTGCAGGCTCCGGGCATCGAATTGCGACCCGGGCCGGATGACGCCTGCGGCCCGCAACTGCTCCGGCGCCCAGGTCAACGACGCGTCAAGCACCAGAGCGTGCGGCGCAAGCCCAGCCTGAGACACACTCAGCAGATGCCAGACCCCGGCTTCTGCTTGCACTTGAACCAGCACCGAGTCCGCGACTTGCCCGCCTCGCACCAGCGCGCAATGCACACCGCCATCGACCTGCACCGCTCCCTGCGCCAGCGCAATGCTGCCAGCCGGGCAGGCCATATCCGCCTGCGCCAGCATAGCCCGTGCCAGCATGGTCTCTCCCAGAGGCAGAGGCAGGGCGTGGGCTCCACATTGCTCCAGCACGCCAAATATCTCGCCCAGGCCCAGACCGGCACCGCCCTCTTCTTCGGCAAGCAAGGCATCGGCCAAGCCGGTTTCCTCCAGCTGCTGCCATAGCCGGGCAACGGCCGCTGAGCGGCTGCCAGTGCTCTCGATCTCGCGAATCACCTGAGGGGTGCACCAGTCTGCCAGCACCCTGCGCGCAGCATCTGCAAACAAATCGTTATTGCTCATGAACTTGTCTCCGATCAGCGCAAACCCAGGCCGCGGGCGATCATGCCGCGCAGAATGTCACGCGTGCCACCGCGCAAGGAAAACGAGGGAGAAGCTTCGGTGACGTACTTGAGCGTCAGCAACAGCTCCACCGGCACATCCTCGACCGGCCGGGCAAACAGCTCCTCGGCAATCGCCGCCGGGATCATCTGCTCCAGTGTCGTGCCCAGCTCCTTGACCAGCGCAGCTTCGACAACAGGACTTGCTCCCTGGGTCAGCTTCTGCTGCACGGATACCGACATCGCGCGCAGCGGTGCCAGTTGCGTCAGCACCTTTCCCGCAAGCCGTATGCCCGACTCGGTGCGTCCCTGCGGCGTGCGTGCATACTGCAGCCATTGATCGAACAGCACGATGCTGGAGAACAGGCGCTCCGGGCCGCTGCGCTCGAAAGCAAGTTCTGCGGTAACCTGTTCCCAGCCCTGACCTTCGGCACCGATCAGCGCATCGGCAGACAGCTGCACATTCTCGAAAAAAACCTCGCAGAAATGGCTGTCACCCGATAGATCCTGGATGGGACGCACCATCACACCGGGCAATGTCAGGTCCACGATGACTTGCGACAAGCCCTTGTGACGGTCCTCGGCACTGCCGGAAGTCCGCACAAGAGCAATCATGTACTGGCAGTGATGCGCGTTGGTGGTCCAGATCTTCTGGCCATTGAGCAAGAAACCCCGCTCGTTGGGAACCGCTCTAGTCCTCACACCTGCCAGATCCGAACCTGCATTGGGCTCGCTCATGCCGATACAGAAAAACACCTCGCCCCGGCAAACTCTGGGAATGTAGAACTGCTTTTGCGCTTCCGTGCCGTATTTGAGGATCAGCGGCGCACTCTGACGGTCGGCAATCCAGTGCGAACCTACCGGCGCGCCGAAGTTCAGACACTCTTCCACCAGCACATAGCGGGCGAACGCGCTGCGCTCGCCTCCGCCATAAGCCTTGGGCAAGGTCATGCCGATCCAGCCCTTTTCACCGAGTTTGCGGCTGAGGGCCGGGTCATATCCGCTCCAGGATTTGGCACGGACATGCGCAGGAATGTCTTTGACCGCATCCTGCAGAAATGCACGCACCTCGGCGCGCAGTGCCTCCCCCTCCGGCGGGATGCCTGTCAGGCTCAGTCCATCGAGAATGGTCATAGTCTTGCTTTCTCTCAGTCCAGGGACACGCCTGTGCTTTTGACAACACCTGCCCAGCGCTTGATTTCGCTCTGGATGTATTCGCCGTAGGCCTTGGGCGTGGATCCCAGCGGCTCGGTGCCCTGCACGCGCAGCTTCTCCAGCACCCCGGGGTTCCTGAGTGCCTTCATCAGCTCGGCATTCAGGCGCTCCACAATCGCATCGGGCGTTTTGGCAGGCACCATCACGCCTTGCCAGGCTCCGGCCTCGAACCCGGTCATGCCGCTTTCGGCCAGCGTAGGCGCATTGGGGAAATTGGGAATCCGTCCGGCCGTGCTGACGGCCAGCAGCCGGAGCCTGCCGTCCTTGATGAAAGGCGCCACCGAATTGATGGTGTCGGTCATGAAATCGATCTGGCCTGCCACCAGGTCCACATCGGCAGGGGCGCTGCCTTTATAAGGCACATGACTTGCATCCATGTTGTAGTGCTGTACCACCTGAAAAGCCGCCAGATGCGTGACATTGCCGTTGCCCGCCGAGCCGTAGGAGAGCTTGCCTTTGTGGTCCTGCGCGTACTTCACGAGCTCCTGCACGGTGTTGGCAGGTACCTTGGGATTGACGACAAGTCCCAGCGGCACCACCGCCGTCAAGGCCACGGGACGCAGGTCCCTGGTCACGTCATAGCTCATCTTCTTGTAGAGCGACGAGCTAAGCGCAATCGAGGAGGTGTTGTAGAGCACGGTGTAGCCGTCGGCAGGCGCCTTGGCCACCAGCGCATTGCCGATATTGCCGTTGGCACCAGGCCGGTTGTCCACGATGACCGACTGCCCCAGCTGCTGGCCGACCTGCTGCGCCAGCACCCGTGCCACCATGTCCGTCGGACCGCCAGGCGGGAAAGGGACGATCAGCGTGATCGGCTTGCTGGGCCAGCTGTCCTGCGCCTGCGCCGCACCGCAAACGGCCAGCGCGGCAGCGGCCAGCGCGGCAACGGCGAGCAGCGACGACCGACGTGAAAATCGATAACTCATCTTGTGTCTCCTGTAGTTTTCTCATCTCGGCGCGCAGAGAAGTGCACACCGGTGCAACGGCATCCGCAGCAGCGCGGACCTAAGCTCCACGGCCGGCCAGCAGACGTACGGCGGTATAGACCATCACCTGCTGGCGACGCTGGTTGTAGACCTCGATCCGCGAGCTCACTACCGCGCGACCGCCTTTGCTCGTTGGCTTGATGTCGATCACCTCGACCAGCGCCTCAATGGTGTCGCCCACCAGTACAGGAGCCAGAATCTTCTGGTGCAGCTCGAGCATGGCCAGGCCTGTGCCCTGGATCATGCTTTGGAGGATGAAGCCTTCGATCAAGGTATAGGTGAGTGCGCCCGGCACCGGGCGGCCCTGAATGGCGCCGCCGTCGTAGCCGTCTTCGATGAAGATCGCTTCGAGCATGCCCGTGGTGTTGATGAAGTTGACCAGATCGGTCTCGGTCACCGTACGGCGAAAGGTGCGCAGTTGCTGGCCTACGCGCAGGTCCTGCCAGACAAAACCCTGGCCCATGCGCGGCGTGTCTGCCAGCGTCGCGGCCCGGTTTTCAGTAGAAGAAATCAAATTGCTCACGCTCATTCTGTCTCCGCTTGATGCTGTTTGTTCAGCAGTCCTTCGACTGCAAGGCCGCAATGCGCGCGTCGTCCCAGCCTGCCTCGCGCAGCAATTCCTGTGTGTGCTCGCCCAGGCGCGGGGGCATGCCTATGGGGAGCTGGGTACCGTTGATGCGCACGGACGAACGCGGAAATTTCACAACCCCCATTGCGGCGTCTTTCTTCTCGACAAAAAAGCCGGTGGCTTGCAAATGCGGGTCATGGGGCAGATCGTCCATGCGAGTGACCGGTGCTGCTGGAATCTCCAGCTGTTCGCAGCTGGCCAGCCAATAGGCGGTGTCCTTTTGCGCCACGTAGCCGCTCATCGTCTCCAGCAGCTCGGCGATGTGGCGGGTGCGCATCGCCTGGGTGGCAAAACGCTGGTCCTGTGCCAGCTGGGGCTGACCGACGGCCGCAAAGAAACGGCGCCAGTGCGCATCGGTGTAAGGCATCAGGCAGACATGGCCGTCCAGTGTCCTGTAAGGCTTGCGCCAGGGCGCCATCACGCGCGGATAGCCCGCGCCACTCTGCGCGGGGGTGAAATGCATGCCGTAGAAATGCTCCACCAGGTTGAAGCCCGCCATGGTTTCGTACATGGGCACTTCCACATAACTGCCCTCGCCCCTGCGCTCGCGCTGGTAGAGCGCCGCCAACACCGCATGCGCGGCTACCAGAGCACAGGTCTTGTCAGCCGCAATCGTGGGCAGATAGCGGGCCTCGCCCGTCTGGCGCTGCATGAGATCGGCCAGGCCGCTCATGCCCTGGATTACGTCGTCATATGCAGGCTGCCCGGCATAGGGGCCGTCTTCGCCAAAACCGTGCAGGCCCACATAGATAAGGCGCGGGTATTGCTTGCGCAGGCTGTCCGGATCGAGTCCTAGCCTGGCCAGCTTTTGCGGGCGCATGCTGTGCATGAGCACATCGGCCCCCTGCAGCAGCGCATGCAGCGCGGCCTGCGCCTTCTCTTGTTTCAGGTCCAGCACCACACTTTTCTTGCTGCGGTTGGAGCCCATGAACATTGCCGCCATGCCAGGCTCCAGCGCCGGGCCGGTGTGGCGCGTGGAGTCGCCCTCCGGCGGCTCGATCTTGATCACCTCGGCGCCGTAGTCGGCCAGCACCTGGCTGGCCATGGGGCCGAAAATCACGCTGGAAAGGTCCAGCACCCGCACCCCTGACAAGGCCCCCTGGGCTTCGTCCTGGCCCGCGATGAGCGCGTGCTTTAACGACTCCTGGCTGTTCATCCCAATACTCCACTGTCGTGATAGGCCTGCATCTGCTGGACAGACAGACCCAGATGGCGCTCCAGCAGCTCTTTTGTGTGCTGGCCCAGCTGAGGCGGTGCATGGCGGTACGTCACCGGTGTGTCCGACAAACGGATGGGACTGGCGACCAGCGGCACCTGGCCCGCCTTGGGGTGTGTCATGGCGATCTGCATGCCGCGAGCCCTGACCTGCGGATCCTCGAACACCTCACGCACCGTGTTGATGGGACCGCATGGCACGGCGTGCTGCTCCAGCAGCAGCACCCAGGCCCTGGTGCTGCGCGTGAGCGTCACACGGCGGATCATTTCCACAAGTTCGGCTCTATGGGCCAGCCGCGCCGCATTGCTCCGGAAGCGCTCGTCCTCGGCCCATTCGCTCCTGCCTGCCGCCTGGCAGAAACGGGCAAACTGACCGTCATTGCCCACGGCCAGGATCATGTGGCCGTCTTCGGTCGGGAATTCCTGATAGGGCACCGTGTTCGGATGCGCGTTGCCCATGCGCTGCGGCACCTGGTCCCCGTACAGATAGTTCATGCTCTGGTTGGCCAGACAGGCCACGCCGACATCGAGCAAAGCCAGATCTATGTGCTGGCCGCGCCCCGTATGCTCGCGGGCCTGCAGGGCCGCCAGAATCGCCGTGCTGGCGTAAAGTCCGGTGAGGATGTCGGTCAGCGCCACACCGACCTTCATGGGGCCGCCTCCGGGCTGGCCATCGGCATGGCCCGAAATGCTCATCAGCCCCCCCATGCCCTGGATCAGAAAGTCGTAGCCCGCACGATGTGCATAGGGACCGTCCTGGCCGAAGCCCGTGACCGAGCAGTAGACAAGGCGGGGATTCAGGGCACTGAGGCTCGCATAGTCAAGCCCGTACTGCGCCAGACCGCCAGTCTTGAAGTTTTCGATCAGCACATCGCATTGAGCGGCCAGCTGGCGCACGATCTCCTGACCTTCGCCGCGGGTGAAGTCCACCGCAATCGACTGCTTGTTGCGGTTGGTGCACATATAGTAGGCAGACTCCCCCGTCGGCAGGCCTTCGGGGTCGGCCACATAGGGCGGGCCCCAGGCACGGGTGTCGTCACCGCTGCCGGGTCTTTCCACCTTGATCACCTCGGCGCCCAGGTCGCCCAGGGTCTGTGCCGCCCACGGGCCCGCCAATACCCGCGAAAGATCGAGCACCTTGATGTGCTGCAGCGCCTGTGCCGGCTGGCTGTCATTGGCTTTCATTGCAGGGGAACCTTGGCCTTGACGACGATGCGCTTCCACAGCGCGATTTCGTTCTTCTGGAATTCATGCATCTGTGCCGGGCCGCCGGTCATGGGAATGGCCCCCAGACGCTCGTAGAAGGCACGGGTTTCATCCATCTTCGAGATGGCGGTGAAAAGCTCGGCGAGCCTGGCAGTCTCGGCGGCTGGTGTCTTGGCACTCACCATGGCTCCCACCCAGGTGTAGGCCTCGAATCCGGGCAGACCGGCCTCCGTGGCCGTGGGTATCTCAGGGGAGGTGCTCACCCGCTTGTCGGAGGCCACCGCCAGGATCTTGACACGCCCTCCCCGGGCCAGCTCCTGCACTGCCGTGACCTCCGCGAAGGTGTAGTCCACCGTCCCTGAAGCGACAGCCGTGGTGGTTTCCCCTGCGCCCTTGAACGGGACATGCACGGTTTCGATCCTGGCAGCGTCGTTGAGCAGCTCGCCCATAAGCTGATAGCCTGCCGAGCCGGCCCCGAAATTCACCTTCCCCGGGTTGGCCCTGGCATGGCTGATCAGGCCCTTCAGGTCGGAGTAGGCCGCTTGGGGCATGACGGCCAGCATGGCCGGCGAGCGCATCATCATGGTCAGCGGCGCAAAGTCCGTTAACGGATCGTAGGGCAGATGCCTGAACAGCGCCGCATTGACCGCCAGCGTCGAATTGCTGCCGATGAACACGGTATAGCCATCCGCGGGCGCAGACAGCACCTGCTTGACGGCGATGAAGCCGTTGGCTCCTGCCTTGTTTTCGACGACCACGGGCTGGCCGGTGAGTTCCTGAAGCTTGCGCCCGAAATAGCGTGCCGAGGTGTCGGTGCCGCTACCCGGACCAAAGGGCACGATGAGCTTGATCGGCTTGGAAGGGAAGGCCTGGGCCTGAGCCATGGAGGGCATGCCGGCGCCGAGCAGGCCGTAGCCCAGCAAGGCCGCCAGCAGGTATCTGCGTGCTTGCTTCAAGTTTGTCTCCTGATACGGAATTGCTGCCGTGCTTTTCTTGTGAGCTCACTTTAGGCAGACGCAAAATTAATGTCTAATATTAAAAATTTCATTTCTGATATCCATTGAATATCAATGAACCTGAAGCAACTGAACCAGTTCATCGCTCTGGCCGAAACCGGCAACTTCCACCGAGCCGCAGAGCAGTTGCATATGGCTCAGCCGCCGCTGTCCATCTCGATTCGCAAGCTGGAAGAGGAGCTGGGCAGCGCCCTGTTCGATCGCACCAGCACCGGCGTCGTGCTGACGCCTGCCGGCAAGGCCATTCTGGAGAGCGCACGCGCCACCCTGTTTCATGCCGAGCAATGTCGCCAGGCTGTGCGCGATACCAGGGAAGGCGTAGGCGGTCTGATACGGCTGGGCTTTGTCGGCTCGGCCACCTACGAACTGCTGCCGCGCCTGATCCCCTCGTTTCGCGACTGCTACCCCAAGGTGGGCCTGGAGTTCTATGAGGCGACCAGTGCCGAAATCCTGGAAGGGCTGACGACCCGGCGCTTTGATGCCGGCCTGCTTCGCTACCCTGTGCTGGAGCTTGACGAAGGCATTGAACTCACGCCGCTGGATCAGGACGAGTTCGTGCTGGCCGTCTCGGACAGCAGCCCCCTGGCGCAGCGCGATGCCATCGCTCTATCCGAGGCAGCACACGAACCTTTTGTGATGTATCCGCAGGACACGGTACCCAGCCTCGCCGCGCTGGCCAAGCTACGCTGCCAGCAATCGGGCTTCACCCCTCGCATCGCCCAGGAGGCCATGCAGGTGCAGACCATCATGAGCCTGGTGGCTTCCGGCCTGGGCGTGGGACTGGTCGCAGGCGTATCGCACCTCGTTCAGCCACGCGGCGTGAAATGCCTGTCCCTGCTGGACAACCCGCCCGGATTTCATGTGGGCATTGCACTGGTGCATTCGACCGCGCCGGGCAGCCGGGCCGTGGAAAAGCTCATTGAACATGCGCTGCAAAATGCCAAGCTGCCGGCAGCGTCCTGAAGCCGCAGCGGCCTCGGCGGGCTCAATGAAAATCCCGGCTGTTCAGTCCGACCTCGGCAAACCGCCCCAGCCAGCGGGTCACATTCCTGGCCTTCATCACGACCAGATGACGAACCGCAGGTTCATCCCCTGTCCGGACCACAGGCATATCCCCTGCTGATTCCGACGCATCCAGTTGCGGGGCCGTGCTGCGCTGCCAGATGCCCTCCACGGCCAGCAGACGCGAGGCCAGCAATGCAGAGCGCCAGCGGGCAAAGGTCTGGCTCCAGACCACCAGGTTGATGACGCCGGTTTCGTCTTCGAGTGTGATGAACAGTGTGCCGTTGGCGGTAGGCGGTCGCTGGCGCACGGTGACGATGCCGCAGGCGCGCACCTTCTGGCCTGGCAGCATCTGACGCAGCTCGGCTGCAGTTTTCAGCCCGTGGCGCGCCAGCCGGGGACGCAGCAAGGCCAGCGGATGGCGTCGCAGGCTCAGGCCGGTGGCGGCATAGTCGAACATGATTTCCTCGCCTTCGGCGGCCTGGGGCAGCTCAAGCCTCGGCTCATGAATGGCGGCCTGCGCAAAAATGGGCGGCAGACTGGCCTGCGCAGCAGCATCCCACATCTGCTGACGGCGGTGGCCGGCCAGGCTGCGCAGCGCATCGGCCGCGGCCAGGGCTTCCATATCCGCCTTGTCCAGCCGGGCTCTGATGGCCAGATCGGCCACATCCACCAATGGGGATTTCCCCGCCTGCTCCTCAATGCGTAGTGCCGCAGCCTTGCCCAATCTGGCCACCCGGTTCAGCCCCAGGCGCACGGCAGGCTGGGGCTGAGCCACGCCGCGCATGGCTTGCAAAGGAGCTTCCAGCGTGCAATGCCAGTGGCTATGACAGACATCGACCGGCAGCACGCGCACTCCGTGTCGGCGCGCATCCTGCACCAGCTGGGACGGCGAATAAAAGCCCATGGGCTGGGCATTGAGCAGCGCCTGCAGAAAGATGGCCGGCTCATGGCGCTTGAGCCAGGCGCTCGCATAGGCCAGCAGCGCAAAGCTGTAGGCATGACTTTCGGGGAAGCCATATTCGCCAAAGCCCAGCATCTGCGCAAAGATGGCCTGAGCGAATTCCAGCTTGTAGCCACGCGCCACCATACCGTCGATCAACGGGCGCTCGAACTTGTGTACGCCGCCCTTGCGCTTCCAGGCCGCCATGGAGCGGCGCAGCTCATCAGCCTTGCCGGCCGAGAACTTGGCAGCATCCATGGCGATCTGCATCACCTGCTCCTGGAAAATAGGCACACCCAAAGTGCGCTTGAGCGCATTTTCGAGCTCCGGCTTTTCCAGCTTGAGCGGCAGCTTCCGACGTGCACGCTCGCGCGCAAGCAGATAAGGATGGACCATGCCGCCCTGAATCGGGCCGGGGCGCACGATGGCGACCTCTACCACCAAATCATAAAAAGTGCGCGGCTGCAGGCGCGGCAGCATGCTCATCTGGGCGCGGCTTTCGATCTGGAAAGTACCCACGGTATCGGCCTGGCAGATCATCTCGTAGGTCGCGGCATCCTCCTGCGGAATCTGGTGCAGCTCCCATGGCTCGCCACGCCAGCGGGCGCGCTCGTTCAGGGCATTGCGCAACATGGTGAGCATGCCCAGGGCCAGTACATCGACCTTGAGCAGGCCCACGACATCGAGATCGTCCTTGTCCCACTGAATGACGGAGCGCCTGGCCATCGTGGCAGGCTCCACGGGCACCAGCCGCGTGAGCTTGCCCTCGGTCAGCACAAAACCGCCCACATGCTGGCTGAGGTGGCGCGGGCTGTCCTTGAGCTGCCAGGCCAGCTCTATCCAGAGGCGCAGCCGATGCGTGCCCACAGCGCAATGCATTTCGCGCGCCAGCACCTCGGCCTCCTGGAGCTTGCGCTGCACCCAGTCTTCGGGCAGTGCTTCGGGCGTCTGATCCTCCTGTGCCGAATCCGCTGCCTCGGCATGCGTCTGTGCTTGCGCCTGGGCATGCTCGCTGAACCAGTACTGCCCCTTGGCCAGGGCATCGATCAGATCGGCAGGCAGGCCCAGCGCCTTGCCCACATCGCGCAGCGCGCTGCGGCTGCGCCAGCAGCTGACCACGGCCGTGAGCGCGGCGCGATCGCGCCCGTACTTGCCGTAGATGTACTGGATGACCTCTTCGCGCCGCGCATGCTCGAAGTCCACATCGATATCGGGTGGCTCGCTGCGCTCCTTGCTGATGAAGCGCTCGAACAGCAGATTGCCTCCATGCGGGTTTACCGCAGTGATGCCCAGGCAGTAGCAGACCGCAGAATTGGCCGCCGAGCCGCGCCCCTGGCAGAGAATGCCGACGCTGCGCGCATAGCGCACGATGTCATGCACGGTGAGAAAGTACATCTCGTACTTTTGATCCTCGATCAGCGCCAGCTCTTTGTGCAGTTGATCGTGCACGTCCTTGGGAATGCCCTGGGGATAGCGTCCCGCCGCGCCCTCCCAGGTCAGCCAGGCCAGGGTCTGCGTGGCCGTCATGCCGGGCAGCACGCTCTCCTGCGGATAGTGGTAGCAGATCTCGTCCAGACTGAAGCTGCAACGCCCGGCCAGCTCCAGCGTCGCCTCCAGCATGGCCCTGGGATAGAGCGAAGCCAGCCGCAGACGCGAGCGCAGATGCCGCTCGGCATTGGGCTGCAGTGCAAAGCCACATTCGGCCACGGTACGCCCCATGCGGATCGCCGTGACCACATCCTGCAGCGGCTTGCGCGAGCGCGCATGCATATGGACATCCCCGCAGGCCAGCAAGCGCAGCCCCAGCGCCGCGCCCGCCTGCTGCAGAGTCTGCAGCCACAGGCTGTCGTCGGGCGCCAGGTGCAGCTCCGCACCCAGCCAGAGGTTTCCGGCATCAAGATAGCCTGAAGCGTTTTCCAAGCAAGCGATTACAGCCATCAAATCCGATGCATCCAGCATCCCGCGCTGCGGCAGCAGCAGGCACTCGCAGCCTTGATTCAGCAACTGCCAGGGGCTGGATTCATCGACCAGATACTCCCCTTTGGCAGTCCGGCTGCGTGCAACAGTGATGAATTCACAGAGATTGCCCCATCCCTGCAGATCACGCACCAGCACCACGATCCTGAGCGGTCCCCAGGCGAATTCGCTACCCTGAATCAGGTGCAGGCCGCAGTCCCGCGCCGCTTCAAAGGCGCGCACGGCACCGGCTACCGAGCATTCGTCGGTCAGCGCCAGCGCCGCATAGCCCAGGCTTTTGGCCCGGTGCACCAGCTCGGCAGGCGATGAAGCACCGCGCAGGAAACTGAAATGCGAGAGACAGTGCAGCTCGGCATAGGCCAGCGGCCCCCTGCCCATACCCTGAGCCACGGGACTGGCCGGTATGGCGGCAGGCGGCGGCCCCGCCAGCCGCAGAGCGGGAGCCGGTGGCTCGGCCATGATCTGCTCAGCCATACATGCCTTGCGCAAACCAGCTGGCAGGGCTGGCTGTCATGCTCATCAGGTGTTCGCTACGGGCGCGCTCGCGGTAAATCCAGACATGTCCGACCACGGCGTTATAGGCCACGAAATAGTCACGCTCGACGAGACCGGCCGGCGCGCCGGCCTGGGCATCGCCAACCGCATCCCACCAGCCGGACTCCAGCCTGTAGGGCCCGGCCCTGAGCTGCAGCGGCCCATGCCATTGAGGACGATTGCCCTGCACGGGCAAGGCCTGGGGCTGGGGCAGCAGCCAGGGCGGCCACAGGGCTTGCCAGGGGTCGGAACAATCGGGCTGACGGCCGCGATGCATGGCTTGCTGCCTGAGCTGCGCTCCTGCTCCAGCCTGGGTAGCGTCTCTTGCAGCAGCCGGATTCTTGCTCTGCAGCAAAGGTGCAGCAGCTTGCCAGCGCTGCATGCGCTCGGGGCGGTGGTCGGCCAGCGGCTGCACCATCTGCACGGCCTCCTCGCCCCAGCGGGCGCTCAGGCGTTCCACCCATTCATGCCAGGCAAGGCTGTCCGACGGGCTCTGACCCTGGGCGGCAGGCAGGCAGCTCAGCGGCTCAGCCGCCCAGGGCACCGTCTCCAGCGCCTGCAACTCCAGCATGTCCACGGGTGCTAGCCAGCGCTGCTGGCCCAGGTGCTCGCGCAGCAGGCGCTGCAAATGCGCCATGCCCTGCGTGGGCTGGGCTGTGCGGATGACAAGGGCTTCCCAGGCTGGCAGCTCCTGGCCGTCAATACGGCGCAGGTCATGGTGCCAGCGCAATTGCAGCGCCAGCACCGCATGGTGACGGGCCTGCAGCCAGGACTGCAGCGCGCGCAACAGCGGCTGCGCGGCATGAAGCACGGCATCGGCATGGTGAGCCGGATAACCCAGGTCGTGGCGCAGCTCGAACTGCTGAGGCAGCTGCAGCCAGTCAAGCGGCTGGGGCAGCAGACCATAGGCCTCGTCGAGCGCACGCAGAGCCTTGGCTCCAATACGGCGCGACAGCCCCGCGCGCGGCAGTGCGCGCACATCGCCCCAGCACCGACAGCCCAGGCGCAGCAGCACGGCGCTGTTCTGCTCCAGGGCGCTCAGTGTCCATAGCGGCAGCGCATCGGCATGCTGCGATGGCTCAGGCATGGGCAAGGAGACAGGGACGCAGCCGCAAGGCCGGCCCTGCTGCAGCCGCAGCCGAGCCAAAGCCTGCCAGGCCGTGTCGCCCTGTCCGCGCAGCGGCTGCAATGCCGCATCGCCGCCCCCGGACTCCGGCAGGCCGGGCACAGCGGCCTGACAGGCTTGCGCAAAAGCACTGTCCAGCCGTGCCAGCAAGACCTCTCTCCCGCCCCAAAGACGCTGCACCATGCTGGTCTCCATGAGCAAGGCGTCTTCGAGCAATGCCACACGCGGCGAAAACTCCAGCGCCCACCAGCAGGCACTCTCAGCCACCGTGCTTGACTCGCTCAGGCAGGCCAGAGGCCAGGCCATCCAGTGCTCTGCACTGCCCATCTCATGCCTCCGTCATCCAAGGCGAGGCCGTTGCAGGAGCGGCGGATGTCATGCGCCCTTGCATGAGCATGGCGGCCTCCTCGCTTTGGCGCGCATGTCTTTGGGCCTGTGCCTGCAGCACGGGCTGCCAGGCCCACTGCGAAAGCGCGAGCTGTATGGGGCGCTCCAGCAAAGGCCCACGGCGCTTCAGAAGCTGTATCCGCAAACCCGGTGCCTGCTGGGCAACGGTGTCTGCCGTAACTCTCTCCAGTCTCAACCGCAATGCGGCGGGGGAGCTCAGCGGCTCGGCCGACAGCTCCTGCCATAGCCACAGAGGCCGGCCCTGCGAAGCGGCGGCCAACTGCAAGCGGCGCAGCGTGGACGCGGGAAGCTCGGGCAACCAGGCCAGCACCGCCAGCACATCCCGGCAATGCAGAGCCTGCTCGCAGGCCCAGGCCAGCTCCTGGGCACCGCGCCCCGGCTTGACCGCGCACAGCCGCTTTGCGTCAATACCGGCGGCCTGCAAGGCCGGAGCAAAAGGCAGATAGGGTGGAGCCACCAGCACCAGCTGCCCCATCCGCGCATCCCCGCGTGAAGCCGCATGCTGCCGGACACGGGCGGCCAGCGCGGGCAACAGCAAGGCCCACTCCGCATGACAGTGCGCGGGTTGCTGCAGCTGAATCAAGGCATTGCCGGGCCAGCCGCCGCCCGGCAACTCGGCATCCAGCGCAGCATGACCGCTGGGCCAGACCTGAGGGCCGGCGCCGGCCTGCCAGTCCGTTCCGCGCCAGACACCGGGAATCCGTATGGCGGACAAATGCGGGCTGCCCGCAGCGGGCAGACCTGGCCGCACGCCCTGCTCTGCCCCTGTTTGCTGCCGGACAGACTCCATCATTCCGGGCGGTGAGCCAGGATGGGCAAAGGATGTCAGGGACTGGGTGTGCATGCGAAAATTCTTAAATACTGTACAAATATACAGTTATTCAAGTTTTAGCGCAAAACAAGACCTTAATATCGGCAGCAGATACGGCCGGCTCTTGTAGACCGGACGTCGTTCGCTATCAAAAATACTTTTTCAGGATGACGCACGCAGACGCGGCAACGCACGCCGCACTGCGGCGTGATGCACAGAATTTTGAAGAAATACCGGCTTAGTGCCCGTCAATCAAGCGCCTGCAGCTATCAAACTTGAGGCCAGCCGTCCCGGGCGGAACTCGTGGCCAATGCCTTCAATTCAGCGACGCCCTGTCAACATTCAGGACCGAATTGCGACCGGCATCTGGCATCAACTGGGCGCAGGCCTCGCACCATTCGGCCACGGCGACCTCCAGCATGGAGCCTCCCTGCCCCAGCGTGGGCCAGCGGCGCAGGCAGTCGTTCATGATGGCCTGCAACTGCCACAAGGCCTCACGGTTGACCAGGGCCAGCTCGCTCATGCCCAGAGCGTCATCCTTGAAGAATCTCAAGACATCCAGTTGCTGACTGGGATGAGAGCCTGCTTCGGCCAGTTGCTTTTGCAGCTGCGCAAGATTGCTCTCCACGGCCACCGCCGGCTGTGCATCGGGCATTTGCTGCCATTGCTCGGGAAAATCGAGCCTGAGTTCGCTCCATTTGCGCAGCGCAGCCTCCAGGGCCGCAATGCTGTGCGAGAACTCGGCCTGCAGCGGCGCCAAGGGCTTGCCGGGACTGATTTCGTCGTAGAGCAGCGGCAGAATCTGGTGCACCAGATCGGCCGGATAGCTTTTGTGGTTCATGCGCAGCATCAGCGACAGACGCTGGCCCGGCATCTCCGTGAATTTCTCGAAGAAGGCCGAGACCACCTCGGCCAGCAACAGCACCTGACCCATGGACGAAATGGCATGGCCCTTGATGCCACGCGGATAGCCGGAACCATCCATGCGCTCATGGTGCTCGAGCACGGCAATCTCCACTGCACGCGAATACAGTTCGGTGCTGCGCACCACCAGCATGGCCGTGACGGAATGCGCGACCAGATGCTTGCGCTCCTCGCCGCTCAAGCGATAGTCCGGGTCGGTCCAGACGGGGTCCATGTAGAGCATGCCCACATCGTGCAGCAGCGCGGCCGTGGCCAGCGGCACGCATTCGCGCTCGGTCCAGCCGTTCTTGAGCGCCAGAAAGATCGCCACCAGCGTCATCTGCAGGCTGTGCTGGTAGAGGTCGGAGCGCTGCTCGCGCATGACGGTGAGCTTGAAGGCAATGGCCCGAGGCAGCAGCAGGCCCTTGAGCGGCGCCAGCAGACGCTCGATATCGCCGAGGGACGCCACCATGCGCTGCAACAGATCGACCTGCTCGCACAACTGGCGCGCCAGCGCGACCAGGGACGCCACGTCGACCAGATCGCCCGTGATCAGGTTGGCATCGATCGGGTCACGCAGCTTGTGCATGACCAGACGGTCATAGAGACGACTGTCAACACGTGTGCCTTTGTCTACCAGTTTCATGCCCTTGTCGGTATAGATTGCATCGCCCGTCATCACCTCCGTATGCTCGGCCATATCGGTGACTGTGCGCAAAAAATGTACATCGGTCTCGTGCCCTTGCGCACCAGCGTTCTCACTCATCAAAGCGCTCTGTTTCTGTCTGCTCAATCAAACCCAATTGTTGCAGATTGCAATAATTTGTGGGCCGCAATTAAAGCAAAAACAGCTTGCATCGCTTGCCCTATCGACCCCGACAGCTATTAATTCTGCCAATGCGGCAGAAAAAGGCGCAAAAAAAGAACCGCCGCAGCGGTTCTTGCCCGTGAGAGCGGCACCGCTTATTTCAGCAGCGTCACACCCGTCTTGGACTGGATCTCGTCAAAGCTCACGCCATCGGCCAGCTCCACCAGCTTCAGACCTTCGGGAGTCACGTCCATCACGCCCAGATCGGTGATGATGCGATCCACCACGCCCAGACCCGTCAGCGGCAGGGTGCAGCTGGGCAGGATCTTCAGGTCGGTCGTGCCGTCCTTTTTCTTGGCCACATGTTCCATGAGCACGATGACGCGCTTGACGCCCGCCACCAGGTCCATGGCCCCGCCCATGCCCTTGACCATCTTGCCGGGAATCATCCAGTTGGCCAGATCGCCTTTTTCGGACACCTGCATGGCGCCCAGAATGGACAGATTGATCTTGCCGCCGCGAATCATGGCAAACGACTGGTCAGAGCCGAAGATGGCCGAGCCGGGAAGCGTGGTCACGGTCTGCTTGCCGGCGTTGATCAGGTCGGCGTCGACCTGGTCTTCGGTCGGGAAGGGGCCGATGCCCAGCATGCCGTTCTCGGACTGCAGCCACACTTCCTTGTCACCCGTGTGGTTGGCCACCAGTGTGGGAATGCCGATACCGAGGTTGACGTAGAAGCCGTCTTCGAGTTCTTGGGCCGCGCGCGCGGCCATCTGGTCTTGGGTCCAAGGCATGACAGCTCCTTATTTCTTCTCGGTGATGGTGCGCTTTTCGATGCGCTTTTCGGGGTTGGCGTTGTGCACGATGCGGTGTACATAGATGCCGGGCAGATGGATGTCGTCGGGGGCGATCTCGCCGACTTCCACCAGTTCCTCGACCTCCACCACGCAGACCTTGCCGCAGGTGGCTGCCGCAGGGTTGAAGTTGCGCGCCGTCAGGCGGAACTGCAGATTGCCGCTCTTGTCCGCACGCCAGGCCTTGACCAGGGACACATCGGCCACGATGGCGCGCTCCATCACATAGGTCTCGCCGTCGAATTCGCGCAATTCCTTGCCCTCTGCCACCAGCGTGCCCACACCGGTCTTGGTGAAGAAGGCGGGAATGCCGGCGCCGCCGGCGCGCATCTTCTCGGCCAGCGTGCCCTGAGGCGTGAACTCCAGCTCCAGCTCACCGGCCAGGTACTGGCGCTCGAACTCCTTGTTCTCGCCCACATAGCTGGAGATCATCTTCTTGACCTGGCGGGTGTCCAGCAGCTTGCCCAGACCAAAGCCGTCCACGCCGGCGTTGTTGGATGCCACCGTGAGGTTCTTGACGCCGCTGGCGCAAACCGCATCGATCAGGGCCTCGGGAATGCCGCACAGGCCGAAGCCGCCAACAGCCAGCAATTGCCCGTCGGCCACCACGCCCTGCAGCGCCGCTTCTGCGGATGGGTAGAGCTTTTTCACACATGTCTCCTTGAAATTGGATGCGCTACGATACTACGTACTTGAGTAAGTAGTTTTTCGTAAAGAGCAGTACCATGGTTGTGGATTACCGGCTGGCGTTCGATGCCGCCCCTGTAGGTCTCGTCATCTCGCGCAACCGCATCATGATTGACTGTAATCGGCAATTGTGTGAAATGTTCCATGCCTCGCGCGAGGTACTCATAGGACAGACCTTCCAGGTGCTATACCCCAGCGTTGACGAATACGAGCGTCTGGGCGCACGCATCGCTCCCATCCTGAACACCACGGGCATCTATTCCGACAACCGCATCATGAAGCGCGCCAATGGCGAGGTGTTCTGGTGCCATGTCAGCGGCCGCACGCTGGACCGCAACGACCCCCATGCCTCGGGCATCTGGAGCTTCGAGGACCTCTCGGCCCATCGCCCCGTCAAGGCCGAGCTCACGGGCCGCGAACGCGAAGTGGCTGCACGTCTTCTCGAAGGCATGACCAGCAAGGAAATCGGCAAGGCACTGGCCATCAGCCATCGCACCGTGGAAATCTACCGCGCCCGGCTGATGCGCAAATATGGTGCCTCCACCGCAGCCGATCTGGTGCACAAGCTGGTAGCCGGCTGAGCCGCTGCCACAGTCGAGGCCAGGTAGGTCAACGACCTGATTTGATGGCTCATGCTTGTGCAAACAGGCAGGCTCGCATACGCTCAAAAAGTCACAGTCTCAGTCACTTTGCGAAGTACCTGAACCCGACTTTGCGTCGGCTCAAGACTCGACCCATATTTCTTTCTATGGCGCTGCTTAGTAATTTCAATAGCACAACACGCCCTTCAGGCCAGCCGCGCACCGATAATTCATCTCAGCCAATCGCTAATAGCTATTGAGTTGAATTGATTGATATCAATCATTGATTGATATCTGTTTCCTGGACCTACCGACCTGTCGGATCGTTGAAACGGAGAGCCCCATGACTACTGAATCCAAGTGCCCCTTCCACCAAGGACAGAACAGCGAAACCGCCGCCGCAGGCAACGCCACCAGCAACAAGGACTGGTGGCCCAATCAGCTGCGCGTGGATTTGCTGAGCCAGCACTCCGCCAAAAGCAACCCCCTGGGTGAAGACTTCAACTACGCCCAGGCTTTCCAGAAGCTGGACTATGAAGCCGTCAAACGCGACCTGCGTGCCCTGATGACCGACTCGCAGGACTGGTGGCCTGCAGACTTCGGCCACTACGGCCCTCAGTTCATCCGCATGGCCTGGCACGCAGCCGGCACCTATCGCATTCAGGACGGTCGAGGCGGCGCGGGCCGCGCCCAGCAGCGCTTTGCCCCGCTCAACAGCTGGCCTGACAACGTCAACATCGACAAGTCGCGCCGCCTGCTGTGGCCGATCAAGCAAAAGTACGGCAGCCAGATTTCCTGGGGCGACCTGATGATGCTGTGCGGCAACGTCGCACTGGAAACCATGGGATTCCGCACCTTCGGCTTCGGCGGCGGCCGCGTCGACACCTGGGAACCCGATCAGGACGTGTACTGGGGCGCAGAGAAGGAATGGCTGGCCCCCACCCAGAACCCACACAGCCGCTACAGTGGCGAGCGCGACCTCGAGAACCCGCTGGCCGCCGTGCAGATGGGTCTGATCTATGTCAACCCCGAAGGCCCGGACGGCAATGGTGACCCCCTTTCGGCCGCGCATGACATCCGCGACACCTTTGCCCGCATGGCCATGGATGACGAGGAAACCGTGGCGCTGATCGCCGGTGGCCACACCTTCGGCAAGACCCATGGTGCGGGCCCCGCCAGCCATGTGGGCGCCGAACCCGAAGCCGCCGGCCTGGAAGCCCAGGGCCTGGGCTGGGCCAGCAGCTACAAGTCAGGCAAGGCCGGAGACGCCATCACCTCGGGCCTGGAAGTGACCTGGACCCAGACTCCTGCACAGTGGAGCAATTTCTTCTTCGAGAACCTGTTCAAGTACGAATGGGTGCAGGAAAAAAGCCCTGCCGGTGCCATTCAGTGGGTTGCCAAGGACGCTGGCGATGTCATCCCCGACGCGCATGGCGGCCCCAACAAAAAGCCCACCATGCTGACCACCGACCTGTCGCTGCGCATGGACCCGGCCTACGAGAAGATCTCGCGCCGCTTCCTCGAAAACCCGCAGGCTTTCGCCGAAGCCTTTGCCCGCGCCTGGTTCAAGCTGACCCACCGCGACATGGGCCCGCGTGCACGCTATCTGGGCCCCGAAGTACCCCGGGAAGAGCTGATCTGGCAAGACCCCATCCCGGCGGTCAAGCATGAACTGGTCAACGACGCCGATGTGGCCGCCCTCAAGGCCAGGCTGCTGGCATCGGGCCTGTCGGTGCAGGAGCTGGTGGCCACGGCCTGGGCATCGGCCTCCACCTTCCGTGGTTCGGACAAGCGCGGCGGCGCCAACGGTGCCCGCATCCGCCTGGCTCCGCAAAAGGACTGGGCAGCCAACAACCCCGCGCAACTGACCAAGGTACTGGGCAAGCTCGAGGAAATCCAGCGCGAGTTCAACAAGGCGGCCGAGGGCGACAAGCGCATCTCGCTGGCCGACCTGATCGTGCTGGCCGGCAGCGCGGGCGTTGAAAAAGCGGCCGCAGACGCCGGAGTGAAGATCAACGTGCCCTTCACTCCCGGTCGCGGCGACGCCAGCGACGAGCAGACCGATGCCGAATCCTTCGCGCCGCTGGAGCCCAAGGCCGACGGCTTCCGCAACCACCTGCAAGGACGCTTCCCGGCACCCGCCGAAGCCTTGCTGATCGACAAGGCCCAGTTGCTGACGCTCACGGCACCCGAGATGACCGTGCTGATCGGCGGCCTGCGTGCCATCAACATCAACACCGCCGGCAACCACGGCGTGCTGACCCAGACTCCGGGCAAGCTGACGAACGACTTCTTCGTCAACCTGCTGGACATGGGCACACAATGGCAGCCCCTGGAGGATGGCAACTACGAAGGCGTGGACCGCAAGAGCGGCGCCAGGAAGTGGACCGGCACCCGCGTGGATCTGGTCTTCGGCTCGAACGCCATTCTGCGCGCCGTGGCCGAGGTCTATGCCGAGAAGGGCAACGAGCAGAAGTTCTACCAGGACTTCGTCGCTGCCTGGGTCAAGGTCATGGAACTGGACCGCTTCGACCTGAGGAAGTAATGGGGCGCGCCGGGGTGAAAGCCCCGGCTCCAGAAAATCCCAAAAGAAAGAGCTGCCAGCGCCTGTCAATCAAGCGCTGGCAGCTCTTTTTTCAGGAGCAACACATCACATCTCCAGCTCGACCGCTTCCTGCGACAGATCCCAGCCCAGCACAAAGACACGGTACTGGTTCTGTCCGCTGTCATCGCTCCAGACCTCGGGGCCGAACTCGCTCATATTGCCGTTCAGACTCAGTCCTTCGCGCAGCGCGCTGGAATCGGTCTGCTCGGCCAGCACATAGCGGCCGCTGCCGGTACGCAAGGCGACCCGCCCGGAAGACTGCTTGAAGGCGACGACGGTGGCTTGTTCTGACATAAGGACTCCTTCGCTATTGTTGGCTGTTGCTGGTTGCAGCCAAGTCTAATCAGGCCAGGGCTCGGCGAAGTCCTGCTATGGCGGCCTGTGTGTTCCGCCCGTAGGACGATCTCCGTTAGGCTAGCGACATCTCCGCAATCAGGCACCACAAACCATGCTTTTCATTCTGTTCAAACTTCTGCACCTTCTGGCCATCATCATCTGGGTGGGCGGCATGTTCTTCGCGCACTTCTTTCTGCGTCCTGCCGTCCAGGGTCTGCAGCCGCCCGAGCGCGTGACGCTGATGCATGGCGTGCTGCAGCGCTTTTTTGCCTGGGTCATGGTGCTGGTGGTCGTCGTGCTGGCCACCGGCATCGGCATGATTGGCAGCATTCACGCCATGGCCGCCCAGGCCGGCGGCCGGTTCAACATGCCGGTCAACTGGATCGTGATGAGCATTCTGGGCCTGGTGATGATGGCCGTGTTCGGTCATATCCGCTTCGCACTGTTCAAGCGCCTGGATGCGGCCGTGCAACTCAAGGACTGGCCCGCGGGCGGCAAGGCGCTGGAGAGCATCCGCAAATGGGTTTCGCTCAATCTGGCCCTGGGCCTGGTGATCGTGGTCGTGCTGCGCGTGCCGCTCTGATCCTGAAGCAGTCTTTGCGAGCCCGGTCTTCATGGCCGGGCTTTTTTATGAGCCCGGAAAAGCTCTGGCGTATACCAACAATGCGCAAACTGCTTTTATTTTCATAGCAACAAAAACAGGTACTGCACAGGCAGGCCAGGCTCCATTCAAAACCTTGCTGACATTTTTTTGCAGCTGCACAATAATTGCCAACTCAATCATTGATCAAACAAATATTGGTGGCGCCATTGCAAAACCAGACCGACCCCATCATCGACCCGCAGGACGAGTCCAGCTTCTTCTACCAGGCAGGGGTCTACGCGCCGGACAAAAGCATAGGCTTTCTCATGCGGCGCGTACTCAGCTCCATCCTGCAGCTGGCCGACGCCCAGCTGGCCGAGCAAGGACTGACCTATGTGCAGTGGCTGCCGCTGTACAAGCTGCTGATCTGCTCCGACACCAATAGCAGCACGCTGGCCAAGGACCTGGGCATGGACCCGGCTTCGGTGACGCGCGCGCTGGACCGCATCGAGGCCAAGGGGCTGCTGCGTCGCGAGCGCTCCACCACCGACCGGCGCGTGGTGCATCTGGTGCTCACCGAGGAGGGGCGCAGCGTCGCCACCCAGGTGCCCAAGGTGCTGACCAAGGTGCTCAACGGCCATTTGCGCGGCTTCAGCCACAGCGAATGCACGCTGATGCTGTCCATGCTGCAGCGCATGCTGGTCAACGGCGATGCGCTGCGCGAGGCCCTGACCCAGGAGCCGGACAAGCCCCCCATCCAAACGAACGAGGCAGGCCGCGTCCCCAGGGACTAGTCTGGCCTGCTGCCTGCTTCTTTCACCGCCCTATTTCAATAAAAACCACTGGCACTTTTCCATGACCTCTAGACCTTCACGCAAACCCGCCACCGGGTACACCCCCGGCCGTTCGCTGCTGGCAATCGCAGCACTGGCCGCCGTGCTCGCGCTGGCAGGCTGTGCCTCGCAAGGGCCGGCGCACCAGCCGCTGGCACGGCTGGGCTCGGCCGATGTCGGCCTGAGCGACTCCGCCAGCCTCAGCGCTGCGGACGCCACGGCCCTCACCTCCTCCCAATGGTGGACAGGTCTGGGCGATGCCCAGCTCAACCAGCTCATCGATCAGGCCCTGGCCGGCAGCCCCAGCCTGGCCGCCAGCAACGCCCGCTTTGAAAAAGCCGCAGCCCTGGCCACGGCCAGCAGCACGGCCGGCGATGTGCACGGAACGCTGAGCGCCGACGCCACACGCCAGCGCTACACGGCCAACGGCATGATTCCCGCCCCCATTGCGGGCAATATCTACAACAGCGGCAATCTGCAGGCCGGCCTGTCCTGGTCGCCCGATTTCTTCGGCAAGCATGCCGCTGACTTGCAGGCCGCACTGGGCCAGGCACGCGCGGCCAAGGCCGACAGCGCCGCCGCCGCCAACCAGCTGGCCGCACAGGTGGCGCGCAGCTATATCGCGCTGGCCCGGCTGATTGCCCAGAAGGATGTGGCAGAGCGCACGCTGGGCCAGCGCCAGTCATTGCTGAACCTGAGCGAGCAGCGCACCAGGGCGGGCCTGGACAGCCAGGTGGAGCTGACCCAGGCCCAGGCCGGCATGCCCGATGCCCAGACCCAGATCGAGATGCTCGGCGAGCAGATCACGCTGGCGCGCCGCACGATTGCCGTGCTCTGCGCCCAGGCGCCCGATGCGCAAAATACGCTCTCGCCCCGACTGTCGGTGCTGCGCATCCAGCCCGTGCCCCAGGCTCTGGGCGCGGATCTGCTGGGCCGCCGGCCCGATGTGGTTGCCGCGCGCTGGCGCGTGGAAGCGGCCACACAAGGCATTGAATCCGCCAGGGCCGACTTCTACCCCGATGTGAATCTGACGGCCTTTGTGGGTCTGAACGCGCTGGGCCTGGACAATCTGCTGCAGGGCAGCTCGCGCCAGATGGGCATCACGCCTGCGCTGCGCCTGCCGATCTTCGACGGCAAGCGCCTGCGCGCCCAGCTGCGCGGCAAACAGGCCGATCTCGACACCGCCATCGCCCAGTACAACGGCGCCGTGCTCGATGCCGTCAAACAGGCGGGCGACGCCATTGCCTCCGTGCAATCACTGCAGCGCCAGCAGCAGCTGCAAACCGAGTCGCTGTCCAAGGCCGAGCGGGCCTATGACTTTGCCGTGCAGCGCTATCAGGCCGGCCTGGGCAGCCAGATCACCGTGCTCAACACCGAAACCCAGCTCATCAACCAGCGTCGCCTGGCCGTGGACCTGCAGGCGCGCGAGCTGGACACCCGCGTGGCCCTGGCCGCAGCCCTGGGCGGCGGCTGGAGCGACGACACCCCGGCTGTTGCCGTGCAATAGACATCGGGCTCAAAAAAATCAATAGCTGCTACCGCTTTACTGCCATTGAATTCAAGGCAGAAACACTCTCAATTCATTGATTGACAAGCGTCAGAAGCTCCTCTTTTTCAATAGCGCAAAACCGCTTCACAGATAACAAAGCGCCAACATCATGACCGATACCAAGCCTACTCAGAACGCTCCCCAAGCTCCTGCGGCAGCTACGCCCAGCGCCAACCCTGCGGGCCGCCGCAAGGGCCTGACCATCGTGGCGGCCGCGGTCGCCGTGGCCGCCATCGCCTGGGGCGGCTGGCACTGGATGGTGGCCCGCAACTACCAGACCACGGACAACGCCTATGTGGCCGGCAATGTGGTGCAGATCACGCCCCAGGTCGGCGGCACCGTGATCAGCATCGGCGCCGACGATACCGACTATGTCCGGGCCGGCCAGTTGCTGGTGCAGCTGGACCCTGCCGACTATCTGGTGCAACTGGCCCAGGCCGAGTCGCAGCTGGCCCAGACCGCGCGCCAGACCCGCACCCTGTATGCCAACAACGCCCCGCTGGCCGCCCAGGTCGCCCAGCGCGAGGCCGATCTGCTGCGCCTCAAGGCCGATGCAGCCAAGGCCAACGACGATGTGGCACGCCGCCGCCCGCTCACGGCCACCGGCGCCGTGGGCAAGGAAGAGTTTGACCATGCCAAGGCGCTGGCCACGGCCGCCAGCAACGCCGTGGCGGCCGCCGAAGCCGCCGTGCGCGCTGCCAAGGCCCAGCTAACGGCCGCCGAAGCCCAGACCAAGGGCACGACGGCCGAGGACTTCCCTGCCGTCATGGCGGCCGCAGCCAAGGTGCGCGAGGCCTATCTGGCCCTGCAGCGCACGCGGCTGATCGCCCCTGTGGACGGTTTTGTGGCCAAGCGCGGCGTGCAGCTGGGCCAGCGCGTGGCCGCCGGCTCGCCGCTGCTGACCGTGGTCGATCTGCACAAGCTCTGGGTGGATGCCAACTTCAAGGAAAGCCAGCTGGCCGATCTGCGCATGGGCCAGAAGGTGGAGCTGACCGCCGATGTCTACGGCGACAAGACCACGTACGAAGGCAAGGTCGTGGGCCTGGGCGCGGGCACGGGTGCGGCGTTTGCGCTGCTGCCCGCGCAGAACGCCACCGGCAACTGGATCAAGGTGGTGCAGCGCGTTCCCGTGCGCATCAGCCTCGAGCCCGAAGCGCTCAAGCAGCACCCGCTGCGTGTGGGCCTGTCCATGGACGTGAAGGTCGATATCCGCGACAAGGATGGCCAGGCCCTGGCCAGCACGCCGCGCACCGAGCCCGTGGCCCAGACCACCGTCTATGACGGCAGCCTGGCCCAGGCCGAGCAGCGCATCCAGCACATCATCGCCGGCGACAAGCTGCCTGCGCTGACCCAGCTGGCCGATCTGCCCGCCCCGGCACCGGCCGCTGCCGCCCAGCCCACTGCCCAGCCTGCGCAATAAGACGCGGAATCAGCCATGACTTCCACGACCTCTGCCAACCCCGGTGCGGGCGCCTCGCCACCGGCTCCGGCGGCCCGCCCCATGCCACCAGCCATCGCCCCGCTCAAGGGCGCGCAGCTCGCCCTGGGCACGCTGGCACTATCGCTGGCCACCTTCATGAACGTGCTGGACTCCTCCATCGCCAACGTGGCCATTCCGGCCATCTCCGGCGATGTGGGCGTCAGCCCCAGCCAGGGCACCTGGGTCATCACCAGCTTTGGTGTGGCCAATGCCATCTCCGTGCCGCTGACGGGCTGGCTCACCCAGCGCTTCGGCGCCGTGCGCCTGTTCACCATGAGCGTGCTGCTGTTCGTGCTGACCTCCTGGCTCTGCGGCTTTGCCTCGTCGCTGGAGATGCTGGTGCTGTTCCGCGTGCTGCAAGGCGCCGTGGCCGGCCCCATGATTCCGCTGTCGCAGACTCTGCTGCTGTCCAGCTATCCGCCCGCCAAGGCCGGTGTGGCGCTATCGCTCTGGGGTGTGACCACGCTGGTCGCGCCCGTGGTGGGGCCGCTGCTGGGCGGCTGGATCACGGACAATATTTCCTGGCCCTGGATCTTCTACATCAACGTGCCCGTGGGCCTGCTCTCGGCCCTCATGACCTGGAGCATCTACCGCAACCGCGAAACGCCCACCCGCAAGCTGCCTATCGACACCGTGGGCCTGTCCCTGCTCGTGCTCTGGGTGGCGGCGCTGCAGCTGATGCTGGACAAGGGCAAGGAACTGGACTGGTTTGCCTCCAATGAAATCATCGCCTTTGCGGTGATCGCTGTCGTGGCTTTTGCCGTGTTCGTGGTCTGGGAGCTGACCGACGCCCATCCCGTCGTCGATCTGCGCCTGTTCAAGAGGCGCAACTTCGCGGCCGGCTCGATCGCGCTGTCGATCGCCTATGGTCTGTTCTTCGGCAATGTGGTGCTGCTGCCGCTGTGGCTGCAGCAATGGATGGGCTACACCTCCACCTCGGCCGGCCTGGCCCTGGCGCCCGTTGGCCTGCTGGCCATCCTGCTCACGCCCATGGTGGGCCGCAAGGTCGGTGTCTGGGACCCGCGCAAGATGGCCACGATTGCCTTCATCGTGTTTGCCATGGTGCTGTGGATGCGCTCGAAGTTCACCGTGGAGACCGACTTCGCCCATATCCTGATTCCCACGCTGATCCAGGGCGGCGCCATGGCCTTCTTCTTCATTCCGCTGACCACCATCACGCTGAGCGGACTGACGCCGGACCGCATTCCTGCCGCCGCAGGTCTGTCCAACTTCGTGCGGATCACGGCCGGCGCCATGGGCACCTCGATTGCCACCACGCTCTGGGAAAGCCGGGCTTACATGCACCATGCGCATCTGACCGAGCTGCTGGTGCAGGGCCAGGGAACGTTTGCCAGCACGGTCAGAAACCTGCAGGCAGCAGGCATGAGTGCCGAGCAGGCCTATGCTCAGATCAACCGGCTGATCGATCAGCAGGCCTTCACGCGGGCCGCCGACGACATCTTTCTGGCATCGTCCTTTCTGTTCCTGAGCCTGATCGTGCTGATCTGGTTCACCAAGCGCCCGGCCTCTGCCGCAGGAGGCGCCGACGCGGCCGCCGGCGCACACTGAAGGACTTTAGAAAAAATTGGCTGGAAACGCTTGAACAACAAGCGCTTTCAGCTATTTTTTTGATAGTTTTCAATTACCGGCAGCCTGCTTGTTTCCGGTGAAAATGGGCGCTGTTGCATAAATCAAGTTTGAGGCGAGCCTCCCCAAACCCGGCCGTGGCTAGGCCACGGCTGCCGTCTGAGGACTGCCCAGCTCAGTGAATCGGTTCAATATGGCTGCCCTGATTGCAGCTCGTTGACTTGGCGCTCAAAGGTGCGAGACATCACTCGTTCACCCAATCGTTTAATGCAGTTCATCTTGGTCTCCACCAAGCTTCACCGGTGGTAGCCAATCCAGCGCTTCCAGATGCTTCGACCCAGCCGCCTGCACGAGTCAATCGCAGCATTGCGATACCCAAACACAGCCCCCTTGCGGATTCGAGCATTCTTGCGCGGAGGAATGATGGCAATGGCGCCGTGCCTGACGACCGCTTCGTAGGCAGGCTGTGTGTCGTAGGCACCATCGCCTGTAAGGCTCTTGAGCGCTTCATCTGGCGGTAACTGCTCTAGTAAGTCTGATAGCACCGAAGCATCACTGACGTTATTGCTCGTCACGCAGATTGCTCGAATCTGCAAGGTGTCGGCATCAATGCCTATGTGCAGCTTGCGCCACTGACGGCGGTATTCAGCACCGTGCTTTTTGCACTTCCACTCGCCTTCACCCAGAAACTTGATGCCCGTGGAATCAACCAGCAGGTGCAAGCCTGCTTTGCTGGGGGAGTATGGAATCTAAACATTCAAATCTCGCTGCCACCGGCACAGGGTGCTGAAACGTGAGACCGGACGATCACAGGGATCATACTGATAACGGGTGACGGTCCCTTCTAACCTGTGTTCTTCCAGCAATAGCGCACCTGTTGGAAGCGGCATAGCAACAACTGGCACTGATTATTAATGGATTGATGGTGCAGGAGGCCGCTCCTGCGCATCCCTGCGCTCGCGGTATTCGTACATCCTGTACAGCACAGCGGGCTAATTATCGGAGGGGGAAAAGACATGAAGACAATAATCATTAACGAGCCGGAACTCACCCCCGATCAAGCCTGGGCACTGGCACAGTTCACCAAACGGCTAACCTGGGATGGCATGCGGGCTTGTGCCATGAATGAGGAAGAGACCTATCTGATCTGGGATGCGATCTATCAGTTGCAGACGGTGCTGGCCGTGGCGGGATTTGCGCCACGCTAATCGCTGAGTAAGATATTCAAAGAGGCCAGCAATGCTGGCCTCTTTGTTTAGCAGCCGAATATTATCAAAGTAGCATGTCATCATGCACACTCTAATATCTCTGATGTTGTACTATTAATGTCATGCTTTTCCCTCCACATTTTTAATGGGTTCAAGTTAAGTTCAATGTGTTGCCTTTTTGCATACATCAAAATATCGCTCATAGTGGACAGAGCATCAAATTGATTGTCATAATCAGTATCATCGATAAAAACATCAAACAATGAACACCATAGCTTTACAATAATCCCTTCACTGGCTATTGGATGATTATTATAAGGAGACGAGAATAGATCCCTTACAGAACCAATTAAGTCAAACACATCAGTCTCTTTCTTACCTATACCATCCTGTATTTCATTTATTTTTTTGTTAAAAAATCATTATAATTTTCAGGCATCAGTTAACTCCGGGAAACCTAGTTGGTTGTTCTATCGGAATGTGAACGTCATTACTTGTTTTTGAATTGTAATGTGGGCTGCTGGGATTAAATACACCAGGAGGGTTATAAGTCCCACTCGCATCCATACTCTTCTTACCATCAAGTATTCTGACGACCCATCCTTTACTGGCATTGTAGCCTGGTGGTGCTGAAGGATCTATCCTATGGATACGGACTGTTGTAGTGCCACCGTCTGCATTTTTCCATTTATACTCATATCCGTAATCACCGGTATGGCCCTTTGGAGGGGTCAATTTACGTACTTTTGCATTACCAGGAATGGTAATAAGTTCTGAGCCGTCTACTCTTTTGATTTTATTTCCTGATAGAGTACATTTCAGCCCCAACGGATCAATCCAAGTAAGAGAATTAGGCACATATGTATACAGGTTCACTCCCCGCCAGTCCTATAGGATCCTGCTGCGTAAACCGTCCTATATCAGGGTCATAATACCTAAACAGGTTATAATGTAATCCAGTTTCCCGGTCAAGGTATTGCCCCTAAAAACGCAGGTTTTGATGCCGGTGAGTTACTTGGGTGTTGGCTGCACTCTATCATCCCAGCCATATAGCTATTTATGCACCTGGGACTCCATCGCTTGCCGCCTACAAGCAACTCGAAGTATTTTGGGTATATATGCAACTCAAATTCATCTCGGTACCTCATACTCATCAACATAAACTTCGACTTCTTCCTTTAACCAACCTATTTCTTTTAACCATAAATTCATATTAGCCAAAAAATCTTTCACATCTAAATTTTCAAATTTATATTTCTTAAATTTAGTACAAAAGAAATCATAAAAATAATGGCTCAAATAAAATCGTTGCCAATCTTTAGAAAGAGTTTGATATTTATCCTCGCTGACAGTAATGTCACAGTAAAGAGTATTATCTTTTTTGACGAATCTCAAGCTTGAGGCCCTTTTATACTCATCAGGGAGGCATCGAAAAACAAAGAACATCTCAATATTACATTTTGAATATTTTTTTTCTATTTTTTCAAACACAGACTCTAGTTCCTCAGAAATAAGAGAAACCAATGTCAACCCAGAAGTGTCTGATGATTGTTGTATTTTCATATTACTCCATACTTAATGGCTACATTTTTTTCCTGGGGGCTTGTGTCCTTTCCAAGATTCATAACCCTTAATTTTCAATCGTTCCCAAAAACGATTAGTGCTTTTATTTTTACCACTAAATATTGTCTCATATTTAAGTCCCATTCTCTTAAGCCAAGATGCAGAGTATCGTTTTGTCGGGTTTTTTGTCTCACCTATTTTCCAAAGCTCCCCTTTTTTTAAGAACACCTGACCAACAGGTGATTTCCCCCCCACTCCATAACATCATACCAACCATCTTTAAGAGCAGTTAATGCATACAACTCATCTAATCCAAACGGATCAGCCCAAACCATTGGGTTCTTTGTAAATCTATAAAGATTGCTCCCGCCTTCCAACCCAATCGGATCCTGCTGCGTAAACCGTCCTATATCAGGGTCATAATACCTAAACAGGTTATAATGTAATCCAGTTTCCTGGTCAAGGTATTGCCCTTGCAAGCGCAGATTTTGATGCCGGTGATGGAGGTTGGCATCCCCCGTTTCAAGGCTGGCTTTACCCCAGGAGTTGCACGTACCCCGCCAGTATTCGTTGCCCTGAGCTTCTGGCAGGCCATTGGGCTGGCAGTGATAATAATAGACTTGGGCTGTTTCCCTGCCATCTATCCGGGCCAGTGGCGCATAGCTCTTCTGGTCTTCATAGACGTAGACCAGCGGCACCCGTCGCGCTCTTCCGCCAGCAATCGCAGCCCCTCCCAGATAAACCGGGTCTCTGAGGTGACAATGGGGACGGTAACTTCGTTCTCCGGGTAGTCGCGCGGTGCCCTGTACTGATAACGGATACCCTGATATTGTTTGAGCTGATTATGTTGCCAATGCCCTGAGCTTGGCGTGTCCAGCAAATTCGAGGCCAGGTCGTAGTGCCAGGTTTCCGGTGAAAATGCATTGCTTTCACGCTGTTGCAGACGATCGGCCGCATCATAATCATAGTGACGCCAGGCATACGGGGCTGTTGCCTGTTGTTCACGCGTGAGATTATGGCGCAGATCATATTGCCAGCTCTGCTCCTGCACCGGCGGTGCGGGATAAGGGGTTTTGAATACCGCGCGTTTGCTCACGCGTCCCAACCGGTCATACTGCAAGTGAGCAGATAATTTCCCCATCGTACGGCCCGTTTCATGGTGCAGCCGGTCACGGGTAAATTCGGTAATGGGCATTTCATCCAGAGCAAGCAAGTTGATTATTGAACCCGAGTTGAAGTGTTAAACGGCTACCACACAGTTATCACTTTATGATTTATGCCAATAAACTCGAGGTTCTTATTATGAAATTTGCCATTACCGATTTACAAAATATTTATTTAACCCACACTGACGCAACCGCATTAGCCCAACTGGTCAAACGCCTGAGCTGGTCAGAACTGCGCGCCTATGCCGTCAGTGACGATGAAGCCTATGAGATAAAGTATGCCGTTCATAAGCTCCAGAACGCACTGGCTGAGGTGGGCTATGCGCCACGGTAGCAGCTAAAAAATAGCCGGAAGGATCGGGGAATCTTTCCGGATTTTGAGTTATTTCATTCCTTCATATTCCCAATAAAAAAATATCAGCCAATTCATTTGAAGATTGGATGGGGTCTAATGATTTTATACAAGACAATCTTTTATCTATTGTTCTTCTAACCGTATTCCAGTCATATGTTTCCAATAATAACATCTTATATAATTTAGGTTTTTTTATCTGATTCTCTTTCAGATTAAATATCCCTTCAGGTGTGGCAATAATAATCGAATAGACATCAGACTTATCATCATTGGTAAGGCCTATATTCATTTCCAACAAGTAAAAAACCGAGTTACTTTCCGCTTCCCAACCCCAAGGATCATATATGTCAGGAGACCAATAATGTTTGACTTCAAATTTCTTTTTCTGATTTTTCATTTATAGCTCCACATCTAAATGAACATTATTATCCCACGTTCCTTCAGGAATTTTTCGGTTTTGGAAGTTAACTTGCGTACCAGTTTTTTGACCAAGGTTCTCCCGTCATTCTGTTAACTCCTCTTTTGAGAGAAGGCCCCCTATATTGACGTAATCCATCCGCTGAAATTAAAAGATCAGAACCATAACCTTTAACCACTTTATAATCTGGTCCAACAAAAGCTTCTCCTAATTTTCTTGCATCTGTAGCGATCAGATTCGGCAATCTCCTGAAAGTTCGATTTATTCAACAAAGCCCCATGAATGAGGAAGAGACCTATCTGATCTGGGATGCGATCTATCAGTTGCAGATAGCGCTGGCCGTGGTGGGATTTGCGCCGAGATAACACAACAACAGATTAAATAAAAAAGCCGGGATAAGATAAACTCCGGCTTTTTAATATATTTAGGTTATAAAAACGTCTCTAATAGATTTTTATCAAACGCTTTATTTCCCATCATTCTTTTGCTCATAATGGCTTCCATATTCAAGCTTTCCAGCTGGATATTATTCTTTTTGATAACGTATAAAATCGTTAAGAACGGGTAAGCGTAGTAATCAGGATGAGCTAGCACATCGTCGATCAGGGCTGGCTTCAGCTCAATGACATTCATTAATCGGGGAAAATAAATATCTTGAACCTTTCCCGCTATCCATTCACAAGCCTTTTTTCGCTCCACTTCATTTCGAGGTAAATCAACAGTTCCCCCCATATTGGGAGCGAATGACTTAAACCCAATTTCCATTGAAGTATTCATGACAAGTTCAAAATCAGTTGCCACATTTGGTCTGTATGGCGGTGAGATCTCCATGTAAAAATTGCGTAGCTCTGGCAAAGATACGCTCATTGAAAGATTATAACCTTGAGCATTGTTTAAAAACCTAAACCCTATTCTTCCAATGGCGTCACCAACCTTGACACCAATTTCATTTCTGATCACTTTTACATTTTTAAAAGAGGAAAAAGTATCCTTCAAGTAGTCTTGCAGTTCTTTTTCAAAAATTTTCCGTAATTCCATAGACATATCAATATAGGCCTCTTTAATATTTCAAGACGTGGAATGTGCCATCATGCACAGAACCTCTAGAGCCTATTTTTTCATTAATACCAGCATTTCCGGTAGCAATCTCAAATTTCCCCTGTTGCCCTGCTGATGGCTTAATTGTTCCACCGCCGATCCCTTGCGTTGTATTCGATGGGCTACTCATATCAAAGACTCCCGCCCCTTTCTGATTTTTCGTCAACCCGCCAGAGCCATGCTTAGCTTCAAAGATGTGGTAATTCCCTTTTGAGTCGATTGCCACAAAGTCAGCCCGAATTCTCTTACCATTGACTTTCATTGTCACTTCTTCAGCAACGATTTTATAGCCATTCCGTTTAATATCATGTGCAGCTTTGTTTCTGCCCCGATTTCCACTAAAGGCCGAAGCAGGAAGGAGCGTTAAGCTCGCTTCCAGTTATTTAACAGCATCTAATTACATTGATTGTTCAATGGTCACGTAAGACTCTTTTTCTTCATTCAGGAATATATATAAATATGAAATGTCATGCCGAATTTCAGATATATCAATTTGCCCCACAAAAATCAATGGATGGTTATTTTCAATTGGCCAATTTGGTGATTGAAGCCATTTTGGTGGTTTTTTTAATGACTTAAAATTATCTTTTATCTGTTTTTTTAAAAACTCTTCAAGCTCTTTATTTCCATTATGGTCAGACAAACCAACAAGATATTCAATGTAGCCACCTGGAATATCCAGCCATTTAGGCTGCACTTTCATAATCAGCTTAACTATATCTTTATATTTTGGTGTTTTTTCTATTTTTATTCCCTGACAAGTTAAAAACTGACTTAGCAATTCCTGCACATCCCAAAGTTCTCCAAATGATTTGTAATCTCTCTCAATCAAAAAATAATATAATTCATTTTCACCTACATAAGGAGGAAGAGGTGTATTTCTAGATAAACTTTCCTCTAGCTCTTTATCCTTATATAAGGCCGACTCAAATTCAGAAGGAGATATATCTCCTCGAACAAAACCACAAATGATATCTAAAGGTTTCATATTCTCTACCATTATAAATACCTATATGGGTCAAGTGCTGCATGTTGTTCTCGCGTCACTTCTCGAAGATTTATAGGATTGTTTACATCCGGTCCACCATTACGCTGTGGATTATGATGATGCAATTCTATCGGATTTCCATTTTTATCGAGAGGAGCACTACCTCGATTCATTCTTTCCATATTCTTAGGACTAAATTCATTAGTACCTTTCGTGGCAGCGTGTCTATTTTTCTAGTATCGGGATCTTACAACATCCCAACTCGGAGTGCTTCCATCAGGTAGAGGCTTGTCAATTGCATCACCTCTTTTCCATTTTTTAAACTTAACTTCCACGCATTTAAGACCCAACGGGTCGACCCAACCCAGCGGATTCGGCGCATACGCATAGAGGTTCACCCCCCCGCCAACCCAATCGGATCCTGCTGCGTAAACCGTCTTATATCAGGGTCATAATACCTAAACAGGTTATAATGTGATCCAGTTTCCCGGTCAAGGTATTGCGCTTGCAAGCGCAGATTTTGATGCCGGTGATGGAGGTTGGCATCCCCCGTTTCAAGGCTGGCTTTACCCCAGGAGTTGCACGTACCCCGCCAGTATTCGTTGCCCTGGGCGTCAGTCAGCGCTTCTGGCAGGCCATTGGGCTGGCAGTGATAATAATAGACTTGGGCTGTTTCCCTGCCATCTATCCGGGCCAGTGGCGCATAGCTCTCCTGGTCTTCATAGACGTAGACCATCGGCACCCGTCGCGCTCTTCCGCCAGCAATCGCAGCCCCTCCCAGATAAACCGGGTCTCTGAGGTAACAGTGGGGACGGTAACTTCGTTCTCCGGGTAGTTACGCGGTGCACTGTACTGATAACGGATACCCTGATAGTGTTTGATTCGCCATTTTCATTGCGCAAGGCCACCAGCCGGGTGCGCCCCCCTCGCCCCCCGGGCTTCGATAGGGCGGCCTGCCTTATCGTAGTCATACTGCAGGCTTTCATCCTGTGCGTCGGTCACTTCCACCAAGAAATGCCGTTTATCATCACGATAATGGGTAGGTTGTGCAGAACACTCAGTACTCTTGACCAATTGCCCACGCATGTTATAGGTAAACTGGCTGGTGCCGCCCTTGGCATCCGTATACTCGATGACTTGTCCAAACTGAACACGGCTGTAACGCCGTTGCTGGCCAGCGCATCCGTTTTGCTTCCAGCAATAGCGCACCTGTCGGAAGCGGCATAGCAACAACTGGCACTGATTATCAATGGATTGATGGTGCAGGCGGCCGCTCCTGCGCATCCCTGCGCTCGCGGTATTCGTACATCCTGTACAGCACAGCGGGCTAATTATCGGAGGGGGAAGAAGGCATGCAGACAATCATCATTAACGAGCCGGAACTCACCCCCGATCAGCCTGGACGCTGGCCCAGTTCGTCAAGCAGGTGGACTGGATCGGTATGCGGGCTTATGCAGTGAATGACGAAGAAGCCTATCTGATCCGGGATGCTATCTACCAACTGCAAAAAACATTGGCCTGGGCAGGCTTTGCGCCACGATAGAGCAACAGCGGATTAAGCATAAAAAAACCGGAGTGATCGAGGATCCTCCGGTTTTTTATGTTCGCCTTACTACAACCGACGGTAAATATCTCTTAGCTCAGCCGAGAATTTTTTTGATTGGGTATTCTCAGCGCCTTCAAGTAATTATCAAGTTGATCTGGTTTATATTTTAACAAGTAATATCGGATTAAATAACCAACTAAAAAGCTATTATAAAAGGGTAAAACCTCTATAACTTCGTCTCGTTCATCCTCGTCTTTATCCTGATCATCCTCATCATCACTCACTTCTGCTAACGTCATTCCCACGAACTTGACAAGCTTGTCTTTATCGCTTGTGCATAGGAGACCTAGATCTTCAAGTGATAGCCCGGATTTATTGACCATTCCAGCTTCAATATTAAATACTTGGCTTGGTGGTATCTCAGGATTTACGTTCAACGAAAGGTCAACAGTAACCTTGTTGAGCAAGTTAATATAACTATCTGTTTTCACGAACTCTCTTAAATCAATAGTCGTTACCATGAGTTGGTCCCTTTTATAATCTTAATTAAGTCATAACCCGTATGCCTATATGGATCCATCGAAGCATGGCCCCACGGCGTTGTCGGTTCAAGGTTCCAAACTTCATGCGCTTTAGGAGAACCACTACGCTGTGGTAAATATTTGTGGTGAATCTCCATTCGGATATCTTTTGTCTCAATAATCCCTTTGTTTTATTATAAACCTGCACCCGCATCTTAGGATGCGTTACCCTGACTCATCAATTCTAGATTTTTCTGCGAATATTTATGGGGATTTGTTTTCGCTTCATTTTTCCAGAAATCTTTCTTCGCTGTACTCCAGCATTTCAGCCCCAACGGATCAATCCAAGTAAGGGGATTCGGTGCATACGCATACAAATTCCCCCCCGCCAACCCAATCGGATCCTGCTGCGTAAACCGTCCTATATCAGGGTCATAATACCTGAACAGGTTATAATGTAATCCAGTTTCCCGGTCAAAGTATTGCCCTTGCAAACGCAGATTTTGATGCCGGTGTCAAGCGACGCAGGAAAACCTGCAACTCCTTGACGACCTGGGTATCGCCCCTGGCCAGGGCACAGCTCAACCCTTGCTGCCAGGCGGCTCGCGCCGCCTGCGCATCGCCCAGCGCCAGCTCCACCTTGCCCAGCTGCTTCCAGGCGACGGAGTATTCGGCATCCAGTGCCGTGGCCTTGCGCAGATGCTCGCGCGCCACGGCCATCTGCTCGTCGTCGGCATAGGCCTTGCCCAGGGTATAGCGCAGCAGCGCACCGTCCTTGCCGGCCGCCAGCATGCTCTCCAGATTGTGAACCATGGGATTCATGTGCATTTGCTCCTCAGACAGCGAGTGTCGCATTCACCCCGTCGGATCATTGGAATGGCCGTCCCGGCGATACGGCCTCTTGCAATCCTGCTCTTGCAGCGCCGCAAACCGTCCCAAACTGCGGCCAATGTCTCAATAAGGCGCCTGATCTTGTTTCGCAAACCAAGTCTCTCCACCTCCATCTCCGACTACGAGGACTCGCCCCAGTATTCCGGCGGGCGCTTTCGCAACACGTATCCACGTCCTGCCAACAGTCCCAAGCCCGATGCCGGGACGCTATGGAAGTTCTTATTCAACAAGCCGGCCGATTCCCAGCCAGGCAAGGCACTGCCCGTTTTGCCACTGAGCACGGCCGAGCTGAACCTCGCGCCCGAGCGCAGCCTCTATCGCCTGGGCCATTCGACCTTGCTGATGAAGCTGCGCGGCGGCTGGTGGCTGACGGACCCCGTGTTTTCCGAGCGAGCCTCCCCACTGCCGTTTGCCGGCCCCAAGCGCTTCCATGCCCCGCCGATCGCCCTGGACAAGTTGCCTGCCTTGCGCGGCGTGCTGCTCTCGCATGACCACTACGATCATCTGGACCGCGCCACCATCCGCGTGCTCGCGCCCAAGGTAGGCGTTTTTCTGTGCCCTTTGGGAGTGGGAGACAGACTGGCAGCCTGGGGCGTGCCGGCCGACAAGATCGTGCAGCACGACTGGTGGCAAGGCAGCGAGTTCGACGGCCTGCGTTTCACGGCCACGCCGGCCCAGCATTTCTCGGGACGCAGCCTGCGCGACGGCAACCGCACGCTATGGGCATCCTGGACCATAGAAGATCACCGGGCCGACAGGCCGCTGCGCGTCTTCTTCAGCGGCGATGGCGGCTACTTCGACGGTTTTGCCGAAATCGGCAGGCACTTCGGCCCCTTCGATGTCACGCTGATGGAAACCGGCGCCTACGATGCCCACTGGCCCTATGTCCATATGCATCCGGCCCAGACCGTGCAGGCACACCGGGATCTCGGCGGCCAATGGCTGCTGCCCATACACAACGGCACTTTCAACCTGGCCATGCATGCCTGGTGGGACCCCTTCGAGCAGATTATGAGTCTGGGCAGGCAGCACGGCATAGAGATCGCCACGCCCATGATGGGCGAGCGCCTGGACCTGGGCGCTCCGCATGCGGGCTCGGCCTGGTGGCGCGCCTGCGCCGAGGCCGATATCAAGGAACTGGACCTGCGCCCTGCGCAACCCTGAAATGCTGCCGACATGGCCGACAATGCCCTCATGGACATTTCGCGCATTTCACACCTTGGCGCAGCCTGCGCCGCGTCACTGACCGCCTTGCTGCTCAGTGCCTGCTCCCACCTCTCCGATGGCAGTCGGACCAAGCTGCCTCCGGGCGCCGGCACCGCGAGCACGGTTTCCGAGCGGCCGGAGCCTGCGCCGGCTCCGCCATTGGACACGCAGCACAGGCGGTCACAGAGCATGGAATGGCCTGCATGGATCAAGGCAGATTGCACACCCGTCGCCCAGCTCGATCGGCAACCACAGCCACGCCGCCACACCACGCCGATCATCAGTGCCAGCTGGTTTCCTCAAGGACTGGAAACCATGGTGATCTTCCGCCTGGAGGTCACTGCTCAGGGCGAACTCGGCCGTGTGGCCTATCAGCCCGCCGATACCGATCCCCGCATCGTGAAGTCCATCATGCGCTCGCTCGAGCGCTGGAAATTCAAGCCCGGCATGCGCCAGGGCCAGGCCGTGACTGCCTGCTTCGAGCAGCCCTACCAACTGGTGTTTCCGCGCCAGGAGATCGAATCCCCAGAATCTCCGTCCTTGAATACCGAGACACGGTGAGTACACAGACCCAATCCGGACGAACTGTGCTCGAAAACCCCAAAATCCGCACGATTCGGTGGTGCAAGCCCCTTGCCCACCGCTAGAATCGCCAGCGTCAGGAGAGAGTGCCTGCAGCTGAAGCTGCCCCGCACCGCCGAAGGCGCAGACCCCCACCCGGAGTCAAAACGCTCAGGCAAAAGGACTGACAAGCGCTGCAGGTGTGCAAACCTGCAGCGTCCCTTGCTGGAGAGAGATGCAGGCCGTCATTTCGTATGTGTGCCAGCATCCACCGAAGGAGCAAGCTGCCCGCGAAAACAAAGGCAGTGAATCTCTCAGGTAAAGCGGACAGCAGGGCAAGCCCGCCAAGCATGGCCCCGTCATGCATGGCCACTCATTTGGTTTTGACCACCGGAGCGCTTGCCTGTGACTGCTGCTGACACTTCTTCCGATCTGCGTTCCACACCGCTGTTTGCCCTGCACCAGAAACTGGGTGCCCGCATGGTGCCGTTTGCCGGCTACTCAATGCCCGTGCAATACCCTCAAGGCCTGATGGCCGAGCATCTGCACACGCGCAAGGCTGCCGGCCTGTTCGATGTCTCGCACATGGGCCAGTTGCTATTGCGCGGCCCCGATGCCGCCGCCGCGCTCGAATCACTGATGCCCGTCGATGTCATGGACCTGGGCCTGCACAAGCAGCGCTACGGCCTGCTGCTCGATGAACAAGGCGGAATTCTCGACGACCTGATGTTCGTCAACCGCGGCGATGATCTGTTCCTCATCGTCAACGGTGCCTGCAAAGAGGCGGATATCGCTCATATCCAGAACCGCATCGGTAGCTGCTGCGAGGTCGTCCCATTGCCCGATCGCGCCCTGCTGGCCCTGCAAGGCCCGCAAGCTGCCACCGCCCTCTCGCGCCTGATTCCTGGAGTGACGCAACTGGTCTTCATGACCGGCAACCACTTCGACTGGCAGGGCCATGCGCTCTACATCACGCGCAGCGGCTATACGGGCGAGGACGGTTTCGAAATCTCACTTCCCGGCGAAGCGGCAACAGCCTTTGCCGAAGCTGTGCTGGCCCAGCCCGAGGTGGCCCCTATCGGCCTGGGCGCGCGCAACTCGCTGCGCCTTGAAGCCGGGCTTTGCCTGTACGGCAACGACATAGACACCAGCACCACCCCGGTGGAAGCCTCGCTGAACTGGGCCATGCAGAAGGTGCGCCGCAGCGGCGGCGAGCGCGAGGGCGGCTTTCCCGGTGCGGCCATCGTGCTGGAGCAATTGCAGAACCCTCAGTCGCTGCGCCGCAAGCGCGTGGGCTTGATCGCGCTGGAGCGCATTCCCGTGCGCGAGCCCGCCGTGCTGGAAAACATGGACGGACAGCATATCGGCCACATCACCAGCGGCCTGCTCAGTCCCACGCTCAACCAGCCCGTGGCGCTGGCCTATGTCAAGCCCGACTACGCCGCCATCGATACGGAAATCTTCGCCGTGGTGCGCGGCAAGCCGGTGCCCATGAAGGTGGTCGCCACACCATTCGTTCCCACCCGCTATCACCGCGGCTAGTCTGCCTCCGCGCATGAGACGGGCCAGTTTGCCAAACAGCAGCCAGAACACCGCTAAAGTGCGCACTGGACCTTTCTCAAACAACACCCGATTCCCCTGAATCCCCCCCATCTGGAGCTTTCCATGAGCATCAAGTATTCCAAAGAACACGAGTGGATCAACGCCGCCGACACCAATGCCGCCATCGTCGGCATCACCGTACACGCACAGGATGCGCTGGGCGATGTGGTGTTTGTGGATCTTCCCGGCGTGGGCTCCATCTTCCAGGCCGGCGACGTGGCTGGCGTGGTCGAGTCCGTCAAGGCCGCTGCCGATGTCTACATGCCCGTGACCGGCGAGATCGTCGAAGTCAACGAAGCCCTGCGCGATGACCCGTCGCTGGCCAACAGCGACCCGCTGGCCGCTGGCTGGTTCTTCAAGGTCAAGATGAGCAATGTGGGCGAGCTCGAAGCTCTGATGGAAGAGACCGCCTACAACGATTTCGCCAAGGACAACTAAGCATATCAACGGCCCTCGCATTGCGAAGGCCGTTTTTGCATGCAGCCATGAGCACCATTCTGTATTTCGACGATCCGGAAGTCGGTCTCGCCCGCGAGACCAGCCACCCTGCGTTTGCGCGCATTGCGACCCAGGACTTCTTCTACGACTGCGGTGACGACTTCAGCCCCTTCGGCAACGATGACGGCAGCGACACACTGGCCTCACTCGAAGAGTGGTACCAGGAGCAGACGGGTGGCCAGTCCGCCAAGACCCTGCGCTTTCTGCAACAGCAACTATGCGACTGGGATCTTCCCGTGCCCAGGGACATACTGGCTCATGACGATGCGGCCAAGGCCGAATGGCTGGCCAGCGACGACATGAACCAGAGCTATCTCCTCTCGGTCTGCCGCGCCCACGTGGCCACAGCCTTTGGTCAGCTCAAGATCACGGGCAGCATCGATGCCGATCTGCACAAGCAGGCCCTGCTTGCCCTGGCCTGCCAGCAATGGCTGAACACCGTTGCACGCAGCAAATATCCCGATTGGGAATATGCCGACCAGGAAAGCGCACGCCTGGCCCTGATGAACACCGCGCTGGAACAAGCCAGCGCTGCTTGAAGCACCGGCTGTATGCCTTCAGGCATACGGCTTTCACGCATGCCTGGCATGCAAACCGTCAGTCACAGTATTTGAGAATAGGTCCCTCCCATGCTGATGTCGCCTCCTGCCCCTGTCGCTTCGCTGGAAGCGCTGGAAAACAGCCACGAATTCATCCCCCGGCATATAGGCCCGGACGCCGAGGAGCAGCAAAAAATGCTGGCCGCCATCGGCAAGCCCACGCTGGACGCATTGATTCGCGATGTGATGCCCGACTCCATTGCTCGCGCCAGGCCCATGGATCTTCCGGCTCCGATTCCCGAAGCAGCGGCGCTGGCCGAACTCAAGGCCATCGCCGGCAAGAACCAGGTGCTGAAGAGCTTTATCGGCCAGGGCTACTACGGTACGCACACGCCGGGCGTCATCCTGCGCAACATCCTCGAAAACCCCGCCTGGTACACTGCTTACACACCCTATCAGGCCGAGATCTCACAAGGCCGCATGGAGGCACTGGTCAACTTCCAGACCATGGTGACCGACCTGACCGGCATGCCTATCGCCAATGCTTCCATGCTGGACGAAGCCACGGCTGCCGCCGAGGCCATGACGCTGGCCAGGCGCTCTGTCAAATCCAGGAGCAATCGCATCGTGCTGGCCGGCGATCTGCATCCGCAGACGATTGAAGTCATCGAGACCCGCGCCCAACCCATAGGCATCGAAGTGGTGATTGCCAACAGCCAGCAGGAATGGGAGGCCGCTCTGGCTGGCGACCTGTTCGCCGCCGTCATCCAGTACCCGGCCTCCAGCGGCTGGATCGTGGACTGGAAGTCCGACGTGCAAGCCATTCACGCCAAGCAGGCGGCCGCCATCGTGGCCACCGACCTGCTGGCCCTGACCCTGCTGACACCTCCCGGCGAGTGGGATGCCGATATTGTCGTGGGCAACAGCCAGCGCTTCGGCATGCCCATGGGTGCAGGCGGCCCGCACGCTGCCTTCATGGCCTGCCGCGACGAATACAAGCGCAGCCTGCCCGGCCGCCTGGTGGGTGTCAGCGTCGATGTGCACGGCAAGCCCGCCTACCGCCTCGCGCTGCAGACACGTGAGCAGCATATCCGCCGCGAAAAGGCGACGTCCAATATCTGTACGGCCCAGGTCCTGCCGGCCGTGATCGCCAGCATGTATGCCGTCTACCACGGCCCCCAGGGGCTGAAGCGCATTGCCCAGCGGGTGGCACGCTTGACGGCGATTCTGAGCCGTGGTCTGGCCCGGCTGGGCTTCAGCGCCCATCACCACGACACAGCCTTCGACACACTGAGCCTGCATACCCGGGAGGCGACCGATGCCCTGGCGGCTCGTGCCGTATCCCGAGGTGTCAATCTGCGCAAGGCCTGGGATGAATATCTCTGCATCAGCCTGGACGAAACCACGACCCGGGCCGATGTCGAGCTGCTCTGGAGCATCTTTGCCCAGGAGGGTCAGGCGCTGCCCACCATCGAGGCCATGGACGAAGGCCCGACCTCGCTGATCCCCGAATCCCTGCTGCGCAGCACGGCCTACCTGACCCACCCGGTCTTCAACACCCATCACTCCGAAACCGCCATGCTGCGCTATATACGCAGCCTCAGCGACAAGGACCTGGCCCTGGACCGCAGCATGATCCCGCTGGGCAGTTGCACCATGAAGCTCAATGCCACCAGCGAGATGATTCCCATCACCTGGCCAGAGTTCGCCGACATCCACCCGTTTGCGCCCGCCAGCCAGCTGCAAGGCTATGCCGAGCTGGACCAGCAACTGCGCGACTGGCTGTGCCAGGCCACGGGCTACGCGGGCATCAGCCTGCAGCCCAATGCAGGCAGCCAGGGTGAATACGCGGGTCTGCTGGCCATCAAGGCCTTCCATCAATCGCGCGGCGAGGCGCACCGCAATATCTGCCTGATTCCCAGCAGTGCCCACGGCACCAACCCGGCCAGCGCGCAAATGGTGGGCCTGCAGGTCGTGGTCACCAAGTGCGACGACAACGGCAACGTGGACATGGCTGACCTGAAGCTGGCCTGCGAGAAGCACAGCGCCAATCTGGCCTGCATCATGATCACCTACCCCAGCACGCACGGCGTGTTCGAGACCCAGGTGAAGGAGCTGTGCCAGCTGGTGCACAGCCATGGCGGCCGCGTCTATGTGGACGGCGCCAATATGAACGCCCTGGTAGGTCTTGCCGCGCCCGGCGAGTTCGGCGGCGATGTCAGCCATCTGAACTTGCACAAGACCTTCTGCATTCCTCACGGCGGCGGCGGCCCCGGCGTCGGTCCCGTGTGCGTGGTCGAAGATCTGGTGCCCTTTCTGCCGGGGCATGCCACCGCGGGCGACGTCCGCCAGGTGGGCGCTGTCAGTGCAGCGCCTCTAGGCAATGCTGCCGTTCTGCCAATCAGCTGGATGTATATCCGCATGATGGGCGAACCGGGCCTGAAACTGGCGACGGAGACCGCCATCCTCAACGCCAACTACATCAGCGCGCGCCTCAAGGACCACTTCCCCACGCTCTACGCGGGCGAGTATGGTCATGTGGCCCATGAATGCATTGTGGACCTGCGCCACTTCAAGGAAAGCTGCGGCGTGATGGCCGAGGACGTGGCCAAGCGCCTGATCGACTACGGCTTCCATGCACCCACACTGTCCTTCCCCGTGCCCAACACGCTGATGGTGGAGCCGACCGAGAGTGAAAGCCTGCATGAGCTAAACCGCTTCATCGAAGCCATGATCGCCATCCGCGCCGAGATTGCCGAAGTGGAGGCCGGCAGACTGCCCCGGGATGACAACCCGCTCAAGAACGCACCCCATACGGCAGAGTCCTTGCTTGCCGCCGACTGGCAACATGGCTACAGCCGAGAAACCGCCGCCTATCCCGTGCCTGCCCTGCGCCGCGCCAAGTATTGGAGCCCCGTGGGCCGCGTGGATAACGTCTATGGTGACCGCAATCTGTTTTGCAGCTGCGTGCCCATGGACGCCTACGAAGACTGATAGCCAAGCTCTCCACCCCAAGCCAGTGCGCTCTGCCGCACTGGCTTTTTCATGCTCAGTCAATATCGAACACCTGCCAACCCATCGCTGTTCGCCGGCAGTGAATGCATTCACGACATCAATGCACTCTGCGTTGCTGCCGCCAAACCGAGCATCGAGTTGCCTGAATACCGGTTGACTGCCCGCCTTTTTCAAGGTCAAGTGCGGGGACCGGCTTACACTGCAGAGGTCTTCTGCCTGTCTCATGAGCTCCTCTGAACCCACTCCCCCACCCTTGCTGCCTGTCATTGATGGCGGCCTGCCCCTGCATGCCCTGCTGGCCCCCGGAGCGGCCCCGCTGGGCCCGAGCGCCAACATCCAGCCATTGGTGCCGGAGGATGAAGACCCGCTGCAGGCCCTGGTGGCGGAATTGCGCAACTACCAGCACGAGCTGGAGCTGCAAAACGAGGTGCTCAATTACAGCCAGGCCGTCGCCGAGAGCGCATCGGAGCGGTTTGAAACGCTGTTTGCAAGCATTCCGCTGCCGCTGCTGGTGGTTGATGAATACGATATGGTGGTCCAGGCCAATGCCATGGCTCACCGCGCATTTCAGCCCACCGAAAAAGACCGGTTGCTGATCAACTTCAAGCCCTTTGTGCATGCCAACGACGCAGAGCGCGTGACTACGGCCTTCGAGCAGGCCAAAGCGCTGGGACGCGCCGAGGTACACGAGGTTCTGTTCCAGATCACCGAAGAATTTGAGCTCTGCGGCGACCTGCATGTGGCCGGCGTGGTTGTACCCCAGCAAAACGGTCCGGCCACCTGGCAGTATTTGTGTGCCGTTGTCAATCAGGGCCCGCTGCTTGCCGAGCGCAAGGCGCTACAAGAGCGCAACCAGCAGCTTTATGCCAGCGAGAGACGGCTGGAGTCGGTCATCAACTCCGCGCTGGACGCCATCATCTGCGTCGACCAGCATCAGCGCATCACAGTCTTCAACCCCACGGCGGCAGCCCTGTTTCTGTGCTCGCCTCAGGATGCCCTGGGCAGCCCGCTGGAGCGCTTTTTACCCGATGCCGCCCGGGCACTGGCTTTTTCCTCGCTGACCACACAGGCCGTGCTGGGCGAGATGACGGGACTGACCCTGTCGGGGCGTGAGATTCCCATGGAAATCAGCGTCTCCTTCGAGCACCACAGCAGCGGCGACACCACCACTATCTTTGCGCGCGACCTGACCAGCCGCAATCGCGCCGAAGCCCAGCGCAATGCGCTGGAAACCCAGCTGCGCGAGTCCCACAAGATGCAGGCCGTAGGCACCATGGCCGGCGGGATTGCCCACGACTTCAACAACATCGTGGGTGCAATCCTGGGTAATGTGGAGCTGGCCAAGGCCGATAGCTGCGGCAACCCGGCTGCCATGGAAAGCCTGCGCGAGATCGAAAAAGCCGGTCGCCGGGCCCGCGACCTGGTGCGCCAGATTCTGACCTTCAGCCGCAATGACCTGCCCGAACGCCGTCCGGTTCAGGTGCAGGAAGTCATGTCCGACACGGCTCGCCTGCTGCGCGTGACTCTGCCTCCCTCCATAGAGCTGCAGGTGCAGGAGTCCAACGATCTGCCGCCGCTGCTGGCAGACCCCACTCAGGTGGAACAGGCTCTGTTCAATCTCTGCAACAACGCCATGCAGGCCATTGGCAGTCAGCGCGGCATCATCCAGATGCGGGCCATGCGCATTGCTCCCGACAGCTACCAATGCGAACGCCTGGGTCTGGCCGTGGCCGAATACCTGGTCTTTATGGTGCAGGACTCCGGCCCCGGCATGGACGTCGTGACTCAGCGACGCATCTTCGAGCCTTTTTTCACCACAAAACCGGTCGGCCAGGGCACAGGCCTGGGCCTCTCGGTCGTACATGGCGTGATGCGCACCCATGGTGGCGCTGTCGATGTGCACAGCGAACTGGGCCAGGGCAGTTGCTTCACGCTGTACTTTCCTCTCAGCGACCCGAATTCCGGCCACTGTGCGCTGCCGCCCATGCGCATGGACAAGCCCGAAGCTCCGCTGCCCGAACCGGTCCTGGCCACGCGCGCCAGCCATGTCATGTATGTGGACGACGATCAGGCTCTGGTCTTTCTGTTTCAGCGCCTGCTGCGCCGTCGCGGCTATGAAGTCTCGGGCTTTACCGATCCTCATGAGGCCATGGCCGCCCTGCATGAGGAGCCACAGCGTTTTGACCTCATAGTCACCGACTACAACATGCCCGGCTTCAGCGGCCTGGACCTTCTCAGGCAGACTCTGCAGATCAACCCTCAACTGCCGGTTGCACTGGCCTCCGGCTATGTGACAGCCGAAATCGAGCAGGCGGCGATTGCAGCCGGAGCCAGGGCCTTGATCCACAAGCCCAACGATGTGCAGGAGTTCTGCGCCACTGTGCATGAACTGCTCAACCCCTGAAACAATCGATAGCTGTTTGAATGAGTGCGTTGAACTGTGTGTATGAAGACGAGCACCTGCTGGTGCTTGACAAGCCCTCGGGCCTGCTGTGCGTGCCCGGTCGCGGCCCCGACAAGCAGGACTGCCTGAGCTTGCGTGCCCATCAGCATTTCGGCGATGCGCTGGTCGTGCACCGGCTCGATCAGGCCACGTCGGGTCTGGTCGTCATGGCTCGCAATCCGGCCGTCCAACGCCAGCTCAGCCAGGCCTTTGCCGAACGCAAGGTCGACAAGCGCTATATCGCCGTAGTGGCCGGTGAGTTGCAGGCGCACAGCGAAGCAGCGGATGCCGGGGGCTGGCAACTGATAGACCTGCCGATTGCGGCCGACTGGGAACGTCGGCCGCTGCGTGTCATCAACCACGAAACCGGCAAAAGCAGCCAGACGCTGTGGCGAGTGATCGAGCACACCGTTCAACCAGGAATATCCCGCACCCGGGTTCTGCTGAGCCCGCTGACGGGCCGCACCCATCAACTGCGCCTGCATATGGCGGCCATAGGCCACCCCATGCTGGGCGATGCGCTATATGCCAGCGAAGCAGTGGCCTGCGCCAGCCCACGCCTGTTGCTGCATGCGGCAGCACTGGAGCTGGTGCACCCGGTCACCGGCGGACTGCTGCAGCTAAAAAGCGATCCACTTTTTTAATCCCCCTCAAATAGACAGCATCCGTCAAGCTCTCAAAGTTGCCACGCCGCAACAGAAAACCCTTCAGAACTGCGTTGAGGCAGGACAGGAATCTGAACAAAAAGACCGCTGATGCAGACACTTGTCGCACAGTTCAGGCATGGACTGCGCATATACATCACAAATGCAGGCCACGCCATAGCCCTGGCGTACTAGCTGCTATGCACGACATAGCAAAAACCGAAAGCCTGCACCAGCCCCTGCATACCCTGTTGCCTTCGTTGACCACTCGATTAACCTGAGCTTCTTTGCGCGAACTGCTATGGCAGCAATCGCGCTTTTCGAACATCTCTCGAGATTAAGGAAGTCCTCATGAGCATTCCGTTCCGCATGCAAACCGTTGTTGCCGCCCTGGGCCTGGCCGGTGCCGCCTTGGTGTCTACCGCGCATGCCCAAATCAAGATCGCCCTGGTCATTCCGACCACCGGTGCGCTGACCCAGTACGGCGACATGGTCAAGGAAGGCGCCACCACCGCCGTTGAAATGGCCAATGCCGCTGGCGGTGTCAATGGCAAGAAGATCGAGCTGGTACCCGTGGACGATGCCTGCGAACCCAAGCAAGGCCCCGTCGCTGCCAACCGCGTGGTCAACAGCAAGATCGGCTATGTGGTCGGCCCCGTCTGCTCGGGTGCCTCGATTGCCGCAGCGCCCATCTACAACAACGAAGGCGTGGTGGTCGTCACTCCTTCTGCCACCTCGCCCGCTCTGACCGACGGCAAGAGCTACCACTTCATCTTCCGCACCATTGGCCGTGACGACCAGCAGGGCCCGGCAGCCGCCAAGTTCATTGCCGAGAAGCTCAAGCCCAAAAAGGTTGCCGTGCTGCACGACAAGCAGTCTTACGGCCAGGGCATTGCCTCTTCCGTGCGCGATGACCTGAAGAAGGCCAAGATCGACGTGGCACTGTTTGAGGGCATCAACGCAGGCGACAGCGACTACTCCGCCGTCATCACCAAGCTCAAGGGCGCAGGCGTGGACTTTGTCTATTACGGCGGCTACCACCCCGAAATGGGTCTGCTGCTGCGTCAGGCTGCCGAGCAAGGTCTGAAGGTCAAGATGATGGGCCCTGAAGGCGTGGGCAACCCCGAAGTCAACGCCATTGCCGGCCCTGCCGTCGAAGGCATGCTGGTGACCCTGCCCGCCGACTTTGCCGCCAACCCCAAGAACGCTGCCGTGGTCAAGGCCTTCCAGGACAAGAAGCGCAATGCTTCGGGTGCCTTCCAGCTGACCTCGTTTGCCGCAACTCAATCGCTGCTGGCCGCCATCAAGGCCGCTGGCGACAACCCCGCCAAGGTGGCGGACTGGATGCACAAGACCACCGGCGTGGACACCGTGCTGGGCCCCGTGTCCTGGAACAAGCAGGGTGACCTGAACTCCTTCGATTTCCAGGTCTTCCAGTGGCACAAGGACGGCAGCAAATCGCTCGCCAAGTAATTCCACCACTCTCTCCGGAGGCAATGGCAGGGGCCATGTCTCCGGATGTTTGTTATCTGGCCCTCGGGCCTTTTCCTGTTTCAAGGGTGGCGTTACATGTCAGACTTTTTCCCCCAGCTGATACAACAGCTATTCAACGGGCTCTCACTCGGAGCCATTTACGCCTTGATCGCCATTGGCTACACCATGGTCTACGGCATCATCGGCATGATCAATTTCGCACACGGTGACATCTACATGATCGGGGCCTATATAGGCCTCGTGACGCTTTCGGCGATTGGCACGCAAAGCGGCCTTCCCGTATGGGCCATCATCGGCCTGATGCTGGTGGTGGCCGTATTCGTCACCGGAGTCTATGGCCTGGTGGTCGAACAGGTGGCCTACAAGCCCGTGCGCCAGAGCCCGCGTCTGGTAGCGCTGATCTCGGCCATCGGCATGTCCATATTCCTGCAGAACTGGGTGGCTCTGGGCCAGGGCGCGCGCGATATGGCCGTGCCCTCGCTGCTGCCGGGCGCCATCAATTTCCACATGGGCAATTTCGAAGTCTTCATCCCCTATACCCGCGTGCTCATCATCGCGGTGACCGTGGTGCTGATGATTGCGCTGACCATGTACATCAAGCATTCGCGCATGGGCCGTGCCTCGCGCGCCTGCGCTCAGGATATGCACATGGCCAATCTGCTGGGCATAGATACCAACAAGGTCATCTCCTTCACCTTTGTGCTGGGAGCCGTGCTGGCCGCCGTGGGTGGCGTACTGATTGCGCTGGCTGTGGGCAAGCTCAATCCCTTCATCGGCTTCCTCGCCGGCATCAAGGCCTTTACGGCCGCCGTGCTGGGCGGCATAGGCTCCATCCCCGGCGCCATGCTGGGCGGTGTGATTCTGGGCGTAGCCGAGACCCTTGCTGCTGCCTACATCTCGTCGGAATACAAGGACATCGTGGCTTTCGGCCTGCTGGTGACCATCCTGATGTTCCGCCCCTCGGGCCTGCTGGGCAAACCTGAAGTGGAGAAAGTCTGATGAAGTACAGCTTTTCTGCCGCTTTGCGCGATGCGCTGATCGCCACCGTGATGACGGCCATCGTCGTCACTCCCATCTTCAGCCTGCACCTGGAGCGCGCCGGCGTGCGCACCATCATCACTCCCGACTGGAGCATGACCGGCTGGGCTTGCCTTGCCATCTTCGTCGTGCAGATGCTCAAGCCCCTGCTCGCAGGCAAGCTGCCCAAGGTCAATCTGCCGGCAGTCCCGCAGATGAAGTCCGGCACACGCAACGTCGTCATCTTTGTGGTGCTGATGATGGCCGCCTCCTGGCCATTCTTCGCGGGCCGCAATGCCGTCGACATCGCGACTCTGGCCATGATTTACGTCATGCTGGGCCTGGGTCTGAACGTGGTGGTCGGCTTTGCCGGCCTGCTGGACCTGGGCTTTGTGGGCTTCTATGCCGTGGGCGCCTACACCTATGCGCTGCTATTCCACTGGGCTGGCTGGACGTTCTGGGAAGCGCTGCCGCTGGCCGGCGCTGCCTCGGCCCTGTTCGGCTTTGTGCTGGGCTTTCCCGTGCTGCGCCTGCGCGGTGACTATCTGGCCATCGTGACGCTGGGTTTCGGTGAGATCATCCGCCTGCTGCTGACCAATCTGACCAGCTTCACGGGCGGTCCCGACGGCATCTCCAGCATTCCCAAGCCTACGGTGCTGGGCCTGCCCATGACCCGCTCGCCCCTGACCGAGGATGGCACGACCTTTCATCAGTTCTTCGGTCTGGAGTTCGACTCCATGCACATGGTGATCTTCGTCTATCTGATGGCCCTGCTGCTGGCCATGGTGACGCTGTTCATCAGCAACCGCCTGATCCGCATGCCCATAGGCCGCGCCTGGGAAGCACTGCGCGAGGATGAAATCGCCTGCCGTTCGCTGGGCCTCAACCCCATGAAGATCAAGCTCTCGGCTTTCACGCTGGGCGCAATGTTCGCGGGTTTCGGCGGCGCCTTCTTCGCCGCTCGCCAGGGCATCGTCAATCCCGAGTCCTTCACCTTCATCGAGTCGGCCCTGATTCTGGCCATCGTGGTGCTGGGCGGCATGGGTTCTCAGCTGGGCGTGATCGTGGCTGCCATCATCCTGACCGTGCTGCCCGAACTGGCACGCGAGTTCTCCGAATACCGCATGCTGATCTTCGGCCTGGTCATGATTTTGATGATGGTCTGGCGCCCCCAGGGCCTGCTGCCCATGAAGCGACACCAAGTGGAGGTGAAGTCATGAAGCAGCACCTGAACGCTATTATTTCAATAACTACAACCACAGGCAGGGCAAGCGCATGAGCGAGTATTTGCTAGAAGTCAAAGACCTGTGCATGCGCTTCGGCGGCCTGCTGGCCGTGGACAACGTGGGCTTTAACGTACGCCCTCAGGAAGTGTTTGCCATCATCGGCCCCAACGGCGCGGGCAAGACCACGGTATTCAACTGCATCAGCGGTTTCTACCAGCCTTCGGGCGGCTCGGTCGTTCTGGACGGCCAGAGCATTGCAGGCCACAGCAGCCACCAGGTCGCCAACCACGGCGTGGTGCGCACATTCCAGAACGTGCGCCTGTTCAAGAGCATGACGGCGCTGGAAAACCTGCTGGTCGCACAGCACCGCCAGTCGCGCGCGACGCTGCTCGGTGGCCTGTTCAACACGCCAGGCTATCGCCGTGCCGAACAGGAAAAGATCGACAACGCGCTCCAATGGCTGGACGTCATGGGCCTGCGCCAGTTTGCCAACCGCGAGGCGGGCAATCTGGCCTACGGTCACCAGCGCCGGCTGGAGATTGCGCGCTGCATGATCACCAAGCCTCGTGTGCTGATGCTGGACGAACCCGCTGCCGGCCTGAACCCGCAGGAGAAGAAAGACCTGCAGCATCTGATCGACGATCTGCGCAAACAGTACGGCGTGGCCGTGCTGCTGATCGAGCACGATATGGGCCTGGTCATGGGAGTGTCCGAGCGCATTCTGGTCATGGAATACGGCAAGCCCATCGCCATGGGCCTGCCCGAGGCGATTCGCAATGATGAACGGGTCATCAAGGCCTATCTGGGAGAGGCCTGATGAGCCAGCATATGTTGCAACTGGAGCAGGTCTCCACCCACTACGGCGCGATCTGCGCGGTCAATCATGTCAGCCTGCATGTCGATCAGGGCGAGATCGTCACCCTCATCGGCAGCAATGGTGCGGGCAAGACATCGCTTCTGATGACGGTGTGCGGCAACCCTCGTGCCAGCAGCGGGCGCATTCTGTTCGAGGGCGAGGACATCACCCAGATGTCCACTCATCACATCATGCGCCGCGGCATTGCCGTCTCACCTGAAGGCCGTCGTGTCTTCAAGGACCTGACGGTGACCGAGAACCTGCAGATGGGCGGCTTTTTCCTGAACAAGGCCGAGATCGCCGACGGCGTCGAGCATGTGTTCAAGCTCTTTCCTCGCTTGAAGGAACGCGCGGCGCAACGCGCGGGCACCATGTCCGGCGGCGAGCAGCAGATGCTGGCCATAGGCCGCGCACTGATGAGCAAGCCGCGCCTGCTGCTGCTGGACGAGCCCACACTGGGCCTGGCGCCACTCATCATTGCGCAGATCTTCGAGATCATTCAGACCATCCGCGCAGCAGGTGTGACGGTGTTCCTGGTCGAGCAGAATGCCAACCGCGCCCTGCAGATTGCCGACCGAGGCTATGTGCTGGAAACCGGCAAGGTGGTGCTGGAGGACAGCGGTGTCAATCTGCTGAGCAATGACGAGGTGCGCAAGGCCTATCTGGGTCATTGACAGCCCGCTGACCTCATCTGAGGTCATCGCCAGGCCCCGCCGGACGCCAGTCTTGCGGGGTCTGCTCTTTTTCTGTCTTCAATCACCCGTAAGATGCCCGGCATGACAAAGCATTTAACGATTCTGACCGGTGGCTCTCGCGGCATGGGTCTGTCCATGGGACAGCAGCTGCTGCGACAAGGCCGTCACTTGCTGAGCATTGCCCGCAAGACCAGTACCGCTCTCGCCTCCAGCGCCAGCAAGCCTGCACAGCTATTGCAATGGGAGCAGGACCTGGCACAAAGCGCTGCGGCGGCGCAGCGTCTGGCGACCTGGCTGGGCACGCTAGATCCCCGTGAATGGACCAGCATCACCCTGATCAACAATGCGGGCGTCATGCCGCAGATTGCGCCGCTGTCCCAGGTGCCTGCCGCTGACATGATCAATGCCCTGCGCGTGGGTCTTGAAGCGCCCATGGCCCTGACCGGCGCCTTTCTCGGCACGACCGAAAGCTGGGTGATCCCCCGCAAGGTGCTCAATATCTCCTCGGGACTGGGCCGCCGCGCCATGGCCTCGCAAGCCAGCTACTGCACGGCCAAGGCCGGCATGGACCAGTTCAGCAACTGTGTGGCACTGGAAGAGGCGGCCAAGCCCAACGGCGCACGCATTGTGTCTCTGGCACCCGGCGTCATCGACACCGATATGCAGGTACAACTGCGCAGCGCAGCTTCAAGCGACTTCCCCGACGTGGGCCGTTTTGCAGGCCTGCACAGCAACGGGCAGCTGAGCTCGGCCGATGACGCCGCAGCCCGCGTGCTGGCCTGGCTGGAGCGACCGGACTTCGGCGACCAGGTGATTGCAGACGTACGCCAGGCCTGAGATCGCACCCGGAGCGGCCGGACTCCAACACATGGCTGCAACCGCCTTATCCAAACCAAAGGCCAAAGGCGCCTGCAGCTCTTGCTGCCGTGAACGACTGGACCGGGCAAAAAATCTGGGAACAGGCCCTGCCTATTCTCGAACCAAGCCCTGGCAAGTCTTTCATGCGTGGCAGAATGTTTCCACTGGTCTGCAGCAGCCTCTGAGGCTGTGCGCAGAACCACAATCCGCACCCGTGGGCCACATCGGCAGCGACACCCGATCGGTACGCTGCCCCCGTGCTAGCAACGGCAGCAACCCTGTCGTGCAGCGCGTGCGGATGGCGATCATGTCCGTACGGCATGGCTCGCGCTCCCCGGTAAAGACAAATACCCATTGATGGCGGAACCACCGTCCCCGATCATCGAAAAGCCCACCTTCCGTGACTCTGGCTTCCGAGCTCAAGGCTCAGGTACCAGCCGCGACTGCGCCGCCCTTGTTTGCGGGCCAGCGCTCCCCCGTTCGTCTCTGGAGCTTCTTTTTCATGATTCGCCAAATTCTCATCAGCACAGCCGTGATCGCAAGCACGGGCCTGAGCTTTTCAGCCGCTGCACAAGACCCCGCTGCCGACTACCCCAACAAGCCCGTGCGCATGATCGTGCCTTTCCCGCCTGGCGGCGGCACCGACATCCTCTCGCGCGTGATTGCCAACAAGCTCACCGAAGTCAGCAAGTGGACCGTGGTCCCCGACAACCGCGCTGGCGCAGGCGGCACCATCGGCATCACCGAAGCGGTCAAGGCGGCCCCCACGGGCTATGACATGGTCATGGGCCAGAAGGACAATGTGGTCCTTGGCCCCTATCTCTACAAGAACCTGCCCTGGAACCCCAGCAAGGATCTGACCCCTGTGGCTCACGTGGCCTACACACCCATCGTGATTGCCACGGCCGCCAACTCGCCGTACAAGACGCTGGCCGACGTGGTGGCTGCAGCCAAGAAGAACCCGTCCAAGATCACCTACGGCTCGCCCGGCAACGGCACCAGCATCCACCTGGCCGGCGTGATGCTGGAAAAGGCTTCGGACATTCATCTGACCCACGTGCCCTACAAAGGCTCCAACCCCGCGATGATGGATGCACTGGCCGGCAATGTGGATCTGCTGGTGTCCTCCGTACCCTCGGCCATAGCCCAGATCAAGGCCGGCAAGCTGCGCGCCATCGCCGTAACCTCCGCAAAGCGCTCGTCCTCGCTGCCGGACACCCCAACACTGGCCGAGTCCGGCCTCAAGGGCTTTGATGTGAGCACCTGGTACGGCCTGTTCATGCCCAAGGGCACACCCACAGCCATCGTGACCAAGGTCAATGTCGAAGTCAACAAGCTGCTGGCCGTGCCCGAGGTGCGCGAGGCCATTCTGACCCAGGGCGCCGAGCCCCAAGCCATGAGCGCAGCCAGCTTCGACAAGATGTTCCAGGCCGACTTCAGGCAGTCCAAGCAGGTCGTCGAGTCCTCGGGCGCCAAGATCGAGTGACGCCAAAGGGCGCCGGAGCGCGGATTCCAGCACGCGCTCCTACAACGCCCGGCTGCGGATCGGACTGATCTGCATCAAAGCGGCATATGACAAGCTCGTGAATACTTCTTCGGAAATCCTCAAATTTCTGGAGAACACAATGGCATTGCTGGTCTGGGTCCCCGAGCTGGACACCGGGATTGCGGAGATCGACCGGCAGCACCGCCGCATCGTCGACTACATCAACCGGCTCTACGAGCTGCGAAGTTCGCCCGACCGAGAGGGCCTGGGGGATGTCATCGGCGAGATGATCGACTACACCGTCTCGCATTTCGTCTTCGAGGAAAGCCTGATCGAAAGCGCTGGCTACATGTTCGCCGGGCCGCACAAAAAAGTGCACGAGCTGTTCACGCGCCGCGTGATCGAGATGCAGACCCGCTTTGATGCGGGCGAGGATGTGGCTGCCGAATTGCACGGCATGCTCTCGCGCTGGCTGTTCAACCACATCCGCAACGAAGACCATGGCTATGTGGATTCGGCCAAGGTCTATATACGCATGATGTCCAAAGAAAGCGGACACGCGGCAGAAAAAGAACGGCTCAAAACGGAAGTGCTGCAGGAGCTGGAATTGCAGCGCAAGAAAAAGGGCTGGCTGGCCCGGCTGCTCAATCGCTGAGCACTCTGATTCACCAGCAAAACGGCTCCTTGGGGAGCCGTTGCTTCGTGGGCAGCCGCCTTGCGCTTACTCGCGCACAACAAGAACCGGGATTTTGACTGCGCCCAGCACGCGTTGCGTGACGCTGCCCAGCATCAGCTTCTCAAGGCCGCGACGCCCCTGCGAGCCCATGACGACAAGGTCTGCGCCCACGCTTTCCATGGTGCGCACAATGCCTTCATGCACTGCATGACCCTCACCCACCAGGGTCTTCACGGGCACGCCTGCCTCATCCATGATGGCCTTGACCGCATCCAGGGCGGTGTTGGCCTCGGCGGTGGCCGCACTCAGATACTGTGACTGGCCATAGGCAAAGTCGGCGCCCACGCCGGTAAAAGGATAGGGATCGACCACATACACCGCCGTCACGGCGCAGCCGAAGACCTTGGAGAGCTCGGCGGCCTTGCGTGCCGCCAGCATGGATGGCTTGGAGCCGTCGACCGGAACCAGAATGTGATTGAACATGGACATATGTTTCCCCTTTCAGGTTGCAGGCGACAAGGACCTCAAGCCAGAGGCCCGGGGCAGATGCCGCTCTTGAGATAGCGAGAGTCTGCCTTCATCATGCCTCAGCGTGTTGACATGAATCAACCCTGAAGTTCACACCGACCGAGGTCTGGCTCAGATGCAGACATGGGCCGCCTGGTATTCGTAGCATTTGTCCAGCAGTCTGTCGGACTTGTCGGTAATCGTGATGCGAGAGCCGTCCGGGCGCAACAGGGAGACATTCTTGAAGGCTGGCTCATGGGGTTTGCTTGGCGCATCGCGGCGCACGGTCCATTCCTCCTGGACGATGCCGTCCGGCATGTCCAGCATCACGACGATCTGCTCGGTATCGTCCGACAGTCGAATGCACTTGGCATCATTGAACTCGACCACAGTCCCGGCCGGCGCGGCCAGGCCATATGGACATTCCTCCACGCCGTGAATCGGCACCGAGGCATCGCCAAGGGTAATCTCGAGACCATTGCGAAAGTAGATCGTGGGCTCCTTGATGTAGGCCGCCTGCGCAGGGCGGTCTTGCGAAGGCTTGCAGGCCGCTACTGTGACAAGAGCTGTCAGTACTGAAATGCCAAGGACGTAAAAGCGATTCATATAGAAAACCACGCCCCGCAGGGCGTGGTGTCGGCCAGTTGATCTGGCTTGCTGGATGCAGGGAAGACTTGAAGAGGCGAAAGCTTCGTCGCGACGAGCCTGCATCATGCAGTGTTGAGGCCGTCACTTTGACGTATTGAGAATGTTACAGTTTTGCTCAAATTTTTCGAACAAAGCCGTCCGTCTCAATCAAGCGGCCTGGCCCTGCTGCTCCTGGAGCTCGGCGCCCTGGAAGCTGCCACGACGATAGGTCAGCACCAGCGTATCGCGCACGCCGCCGTGCTCGACGGGTTGAATCGGCGTGGTTTCATGAATCATCCGTGCATCGTCGAGCAGCATCACGGACCATGGCTCGGTCAACGTGAAACGCTGGCCGTTGGGACCGGTCGCCTCGAACACGCGAGTCTCGCCTCCTTTGACGCCCTTGCGCCCCACCAGCAGCACGGCGACCAGATCGACGCCATCGCGGTGCGCGCCTTCGGGCGTGGGCCGGCCAATGCCGTCCGTGGTGTCGATGCGGAACTGGTGCGCCTCGACAAACCAGCGCTCATGCAGCTCGTCGGTGCAGAACACCTGATCGGCCAGCTGTCCCAGAGCGTTGATCATCGCCAGCCAGGCCATGCTGGTGGTGGTGCTGTCGAGCATGGGCTCGAACATGCGCTGCATGCCCCCATGCAGAGCGTTGTACTCCACGGGCTGCCAGTGAGCGCGGTGGGGCACCTGCTGCACCTGATCGCCTTCGCTGACAAAACAGGAATGGCGGCGGCGGCGATAGCGGCCGCCATCCTTGAGGAAAGCATCGGGCGGCAAACCCTGCCAGTCCGCATCCATGGCATGCAGATCGCTCACGCTCAGGCCCATCCACTGGGCAAAGTCCTCGGGCTGCAGCACGGCATAGCCACGCGTGCGCAAGGACTGGGCTGCCTCGGCAGCGGCAATATAGGGAGGGGAAAACATGATGTGCGCCATAAGGTCGGCAAGCTTACTCCTCGCAGGCCCTGCCGGCTTGTGGCTCGGCATCAAAATTTACGCAAGGCAGCATCAACCAAATTGCATGGATGAAAAAAATGCCTGCATCGCATATAGCGATGCAGGCAGACAGCCTGGCGCCAAGATCAGAGGCCAGGCATTCATCACGGCAGTGACGAGAGCAATCAGTTCTCCGGCTTACACCAGGGGCAGGCCCACATAGTTCTCCGCCAGCGAGGTCGAGCCGGCCTCGGAGTTGACGATGTAGTCCAGCTCCGCTTCCTGCACCTTGGTGTTGAACTCGCCCTCGCCAGGGAAGTTGTGCAGCATGGAGGTCATCCACCAGGAGAAGCGCTCGGCCTTCCAGACGCGGCGCAGGCACTGCTCGGAGTAGCGGTCGATACCGGCCTCGGACTGCTCCTTGTAGTACTCGACAAAGGCTTGCGACAGATAGCCCACGTCGGAAGCCGCCAGGTTCAGGCCCTTGGCGCCTGTAGGAGGCACGATGTGGGCGGCGTCTCCGGCCAGGAACATGCGGCCGAAGCGCATGGGCTCGGTCACAAAGCTGCGCAGGGGCGCAATGCTTTTTTCCAGCGAAGGACCAGTCACCAGATTGGCGCGGGCTTCGGGGTCCAGGCGCTTCTTGAGCTCTTCCCAGAACGCCTCGTCGCTCCAGTCCTCCACCTTGTCGGTCAGCGGCACCTGCAGATAGTAGCGGCTGCGCGTGGCGCTGCGCTGACTGCAAAGGGCAAAGCCGCGCTCGGTGTTGGCGTAGATCAGCTCATGCGACACGGGCGGCGTATCGGAGAGCAGGCCCAGCCAGCCGAAGGGATAGACCTTCTCGAAGGTCTTGATCTTGTCCTGAGGAGCGCTGGCACGGCAGATGCCGTGAAAGCCGTCGCAGCCGGCGATGAAGTCGCACTCTATCTCGTGCAACTGGCCGTCTTTTTCGTAACGCACCTTGGGCTTGTCGCTCTCGAAGTCCACGGGCTGCACATTGCTGGCCTCGTAGACCGTGGTCAGCCCCTCCTGGGCGCGCACTTCCATCAGATCGCGGGTGACTTCGGTCTGGCCGTAGACCATCACGCGCTTGCCGCCGGTCAGGTCATGCAGATTGATGCGGTGACGCTTGCCCTTGAACAGCAGCTCGATGCCGTCATGAGGCAGTCCTTCCTCATTCATGCGCTTGTCGGCACCCGCCTGCTTGAGCAGATCCACAGCCACCTGCTCCAGCACGCCGGCGCGGATGCGGCCCAGCACATAGTCGGCGCTGCGCTGCTCGATGATGATGTTGTCGATGCCCGCCTTGTAGAGCAGCTGCCCCAGCAGCAGACCCGAGGGACCGGCACCAATGATGGCGACTTGTGTACGCATGATTGTGACTCCTTGTTATGGCTCAAAAACCTGTCAATCGGCGAGCGTGACGACGCCGGTTGCGCTACGGAGCAAGACTAAGTTTTGTGCTGCATCAAAACAAAGGCGAGCAGCGTTGTTTGCGCGATAATCGCACAATGAGAACGATGATCGCGCAAAACAAGAACGACGGCCCCCTCCATGAATGACCCCGCTTCCCCCTCCATCGCCCCGGCAGACTTCATTGCCGGCCTGGCCAAGGGCCTGGCCGTACTCGAGAGCTTCGACACCGAGCGCCAGCGTCTGAATGCCACCATGGCGGCCGAGCGCGCAGGTATCACCCGCGCCGCAGCCAGGCGCCACCTGCTCACGCTGGCCTATCTCGGCTATCTGGAAACCGATGGCAGCTATTTCTGGCTGGCTCCCAAGGTACTGCGCCTGTCGGGCAGCTATCTGGCCTCGGCCCGGCTGCCGCGCATCGTGCAACCCGTGCTGCACAGACTGGCAGCACAGACCGGGCTGTCCTACTCCTGCGTGGTGCGCGAGGGCCGTGAAGTCGTCATCGTCGCGCGCAGCGCCGTTCATGAAAAAGGCGAGCGGCTGATGGCCCATGGACTGCACCTGGGCACGCGTCTGCCGGCACACGCCACGTCCACTGGCCGGGTGCTGCTGGCCTCGCTCTCAAGCTCGGAGCTCGACGACTGGCTTGCCACCTATGACCTGCCCAAGCTCACCGCACACACGGTGTCCGATGGTGCAGCGCTAAAGGGCTTGCTCGACGAGGTGCGCCGTCTCGACTACTGCATGGCGCTAGAAGAGCATGAACTGGCCATTCAGGCCGTGGCCGTGCCGCTGCGCAATATGCAGGGGCGCACGGTGGCAGCGCTGAATGTGGTGACATCGGCCAAGCGCATGAGCCCTCAAACCATGCAGCAGGAAATACTGCCACTGCTGCAGGAGGCCGCGAGAACCTTGCGCCCCCAACTTTGAAGCTATCAATTCAGAAGCTTATTGCGCTTGTCTTTTATTGACTTCAGGTACAAATAAATCTGAAATCCTTACTCAAAAAGCGTAACCAGCTCCCCTAACAGGAGCATGAATCCGCAGCGGCAATGCCCCCTGTGCAGACCGGTCGCTCAGATATGACCGCTTTCCACCGAGCAGACCTGCATGCTGAGGCGGCGCAGCAACTCGGCCGTGCGGCGCATCAGGGGCGTGGACTTCTTCTTGGCGGGCTGCACCAGGCACAAGGTGCTGACGATATGCGGCGACTTGATGGGCACTTCCACCAGCGATGCATCGGTGGCATGGCTGTGCATGGCGCTGTCGGTCAGCGCCGCATAGCCATAGCCGCCGCGCACCAGATCCAGAATGGCGGGCACGCTGGAAACCTCCCAGACCACATTGAGCTTGACCTGGGACAGCGTGGCCTGCGCCTCCATCAGCTTGCGGAAAATCTGCCCGTGCTGAGGCATGATCAGCGGGAACTCGGCCAGATGCTCGAACGGGATGCTGGTGCGGCCTGCCAGCGTGCTGGCCGGGCCGATCAGGCACAGGCGCTCTTCAAGCACAGGCGAGACCTCGATCTGCGGATGCGGCTCCGGCGTGTATACCAGGCCCAGATCCATGCGCCCCGAGGTCAGCCACTCCGAGATATTCATGGAGAAACCCTCGACCACTGCCAGCCTGGCCTTGGGCATCTCGCGGCTGAAACCGTCGATCAGAGGCAAGGTCAGGCGCCGAGCCAGGCTCGGCGGCAGGCCGACGGTGATACGCCCCACGGGCTCGTCGCGCTGACTGCCCAGATCCTCCTTGGCCATGGCCACGCGCTGCATGATGGCGTGACCATGCTCGAGCAGGCGCCGCCCCGCATCGGTAAGCGTCACGCCGCGCCCGGTGCGTATCAACAGGGTCTCGCGCAACTCTGTTTCCAGGGCCCGCACCTGACGGCTGAGCGCCGGCTGGGCGGTGTCCAGCAGTACTGCAGCCTTGCTGAAGCTCCCCACTTCGGCCACCCGAACAAAGGTCTCTATCTGCTGCAGATTCATGCTCACACCTTTCAAAACAAGCTATGCTATTTTGCTATAGCTGCTAGCCTCAGCTAGACCTAGGTGTTTATATCCCAAGTGACACAATGTAATTAACTGGGCCTGAATATCTAAAAATAACAGCCGACGATATCAACAATGCGTGGTCCACACGCAATTCATCATCGACATCCTTCCAGGGAGACAAAATGACCCATAAGCTCAATATGAGCCGTCGCCAAGCTGCATTCGCACTCGGCGCCATTGCCGCTGCCGTGGCCGCCCCCTCTTTCGCCCAGAGCGACAAGTGGCCCACCAAGTCCTCGCGCATCATCAACCCCTTCCCCGTAGGCGGTGGCCCCGATGGCCTGTCGCGCCTGGTGGCCGACAAGCTGGGCCGCGCCTGGGGTCAGCCCGTGGTGGTGGAAAATCGTCCCGGCGGCAACGGCTTCATCGCCATCAATGAATTCAAGCGCGGTGCCACCGATGGCACGGACATGATTCAGCTGGACAACGTCCACATCGCTGCCTACCCCCACCTGTTCAAGAAGCTGCCCTATGACTTGAACAAGGACTTCGAAATCCTGATGCCCTTGTTCCGCAACTTCTTCTTTGTCTGCGTGCCCGTCAACAGCCCCTACAAGACCATCGGCGACCTGATTGCCGATGCCAAGGCGCACCCCGGCAAGCTGAACTACGGCTCCTGGTCCGTGGGCAACCCTGTTCACCTGGGCTCGGCCCTGCTGGAAAACCAGACCGGCACCAAGATGGAACATGTGATCTACAAGGAAACCAGCCAGCTGTACCAGGGCGTTGCCAATGGCGAGCTGACTTTTGCCCTTGGCTCCCTGGGCACGGCAGGCCCTCTGGTGCGTGGCGGCAAGCTGCGCTTCCTGGCTGTGGCAGCTCCCAGCCGCATTGCCGGCTTCGAGAACGTGCCCACGGTGTCCGAATCGGGCGGCCCCAAGGACTTCACTGCCATCGGCTGGAATGCCCTGGCCGTGCGTCCCGGCACACCTCCCGCCGTGATCGAGAAGATCCGCACCGATGTGCGCCAGGCCCTGACAGGCCAGGACGTCAAGGACAAGTTCGCCGCCTTCGGCTACGAGTCCTTCAACCCCACACCTGCCGAATTCAAGGCCTTCATGGCTTCGGAGAGCAAGCGCTTTGGCGAGGTGATCAAGAAGGCCGGTCTGGCTCTGGACTGATAGAGCCGCCCATCCATAAGGAAGCCGCCTCTTGAAGGCGGCTTTTTCACGTCCTCTGGCATCAAGAAAAACGCCCGATGCAAGCACCGGGCGTTTTGAGTGGAGCTTGCAGCCTCTTACTGGTCGCGCGCCTCGATGGCACGGTTGATGCCCAGGGCCGCCAGCGTGCACAAGGCGCCAGACAGCAGATAGATGCCCAGGGCCACCAGACCGAACTTGGCCGAAACGCCCAGGGCTACCAGCGGGGCAAATGCCGCACCGATAAGCCAGGCCATGTCCGTGGACAGGGCCGCACCGGTATAACGGTAGCGCGACGAGAAGTTGGAGGTCACCGTGCCCGATGCCTGGCCGTAGGACAGACCCAGCAGCACAAAGCCCACCAGGATGAACACATTGTTGCCGGTGCTGCCGCTGCCCAGCAGCCAGGGCGCGAGAAAGCTGAAGATGCCGATCAGGCAGGCCATGGTGCCCAGGGTGTTGCGGCGCCCCACTCGGTCCGCCAGCCAGCCCGACAGCATGATGGCCGCGCCTGCCAGCAGCGCGCCGATGATCTGCACCACCAGCACTTCGGTCATGGACTGATCGGAGTACATGGAAATCCAGGACAGCGGGAACACGGTCACCAGGTGGAACAGCGCAAAGCTGGCCAGTGCGGCGAAGGCGCCGATCATCACATTGCGGCCTTCGTTGGCCATGAGGCTGGTCACGCTGATGGGCTCCAGCTCACGCTCCTGCAGAAGCTGGGTATAGGACTGCCCCACCACCAGACGCAGGCGGGCAAACAGCGCCACCACGTTGATGGCAAAAGCCACGCAGAAGGGATAGCGCCAGCCATAGCTCATGAACTCGTCGGCCGTCAGGCTGGAGTACAGATAGGCAAACAGCGCTGCTGCGATGATGAAGCCCAGGGGCGCGCCGAGCTGTCCGATCATCGAGTACCAGCCGCGCTTGTTCTGCGGCGCGGACATGGCCAGCAGCGAGGGCAGCCCGTCCCAGGAACCACCCAGTGCCAGACCCTGACCGATGCGCAGAATCACAAGCGCCCAGACGGCCTTCATGCCTGCGGCTTCAAAGCTGGGCAAAAAGGTCATGCCCACCGTGCAGACGCCCAGCAATAGCAGCGCCAGAGTCAGCTTGGTGGCACGGCCCCAGCGGCGCTGCACGGCCATGGACAGCGCCGTGCCCACGGGGCGGGCCACAAAGGCCAGCGAAAATATGGCAAACGCAGCCAGCGTGCCATCAAGCTTGGACATGTAGGGAAACAGCAGCGAGGGAAACACCAGCACGCAGGCGATGCCGAACACGAAGAAGTCAAAGTATTCGGAAGAGCGCCCGATGATCACTCCCACGGCAATCTCGCCGGGGGTCACATCCTCGTCGGTATCCGCATAGGCCAGGGTTTCCGAGTTCTCATAGTCTTGCTGAGTAAGACCAACGGACGGGTTCATGCTTGTCATAAAGGTACAACTCCTTGTCTTACTTTTCAGTCCCGGGGACGCTTTCCGTTCTACGCCCAAGCATGTGCAGCTGCAATAGAGTTTTTGCCCTGAGCACTGTCAGCCCAGCCCCGTGCGGGCCCGGTTTCTGAGGGTTGATTTGACAATTTCAAGCCCTGTTGGCGCAAAGTTTGCGCACTTTCAAACATGGCTAAACCCTTGTCGCATAGCGCATTTTCAACCACCAACCCTTGACCTTGGACAAAATGTCCAATGGACAACCCCCGGTTTGGTATTACATTTGCCGAGATCCAGTAATCCGCGTTTACACCTAAGCGCGACTTTGTCACGCCCAAAGCATGTTAAAAATCAAGGAAATCCGTGGGCCCGCGTGGCTCTCAGCGGCCGCTTTGACCGCAACCCTCGCCGGTTGCAGCAAGGCCGTCGTCCTCAACCCAGCTGGCGACGTTGCCAAGCAGCAAGGCGACCTGGTCATTACGGCCACTTTGTTGATGTTGCTCATCATCGTCCCCGTCATCTTTTTGACGCTGCTGTTTGCCTGGAAATACCGCCAGTCCAACACCGAAGCCAAGTACGACCCCGAATGGCACCACTCCACCGCGCTGGAACTGGTGATCTGGACGGTCCCCCTGCTCATCATCATCGCTTTGGGCGCCATTACCTGGATCAGCACCCACAAGCTCGACCCCTATCGCCCCCTGGACCGCATCTCCGCCACCAAGGCTCTGGACCCCAGCGTCAAGCCTCTGGAGATCCAGGTCGTGTCGCTGGACTGGAAATGGCTGTTCTTCTACCCCGAGCAAGGCATTGCCACCGTCAATGAAGTGGCTGCCCCGGTGGATCGCCCCATTCACTTCAAGCTGACCTCCACCCACACCATGAACGCGTTCTACGTTCCTGATCTGGCCGGCATGATCTACACCATGCCCGGCATGCAGACCGAACTGAACGCCGTGATCAACAAGCCCGGTGTCTATGGCGGCAAGTCCTCTCACTACAGTGGCGCTGGTTTTGCGGGCATGACCTTCAAGTTCCACGGCCTGGAAAACGAGCAGTTTGATCAGTGGATTGCCAAGGCCAAGACCGAAGGCAAGGCCCTGACGCGCGATGCCTATATCGATCTGGCCAAGCCCAGCGAGCGCAATCCCGTTGAACGCTTCGCCAGCGTGGACGAAGGCCTGTACCACAAGGTCCTCAACCGCTGCGTGGAAGACGGCAAGATGTGCATGAACGAAATGATGGCCATCGACGCCGCCGGCGGCAAACCACCTGCACACCACAGCAAGACCTCCAGCGTTCCCCTGCCCCTGGATGTCTGCACTTCCAAAGACGCTGACCGCGTTGTCGCCCTGCTCGACGAAGTCGCCGCCTCCGGAGCTGTCGCACAGCAATAAGTAGTTCACGGCGCGGATGCGCTCACCGCTCAGCCGCTCCAATACGACAGAAGAGACTCAACATGTCTGAAACAACAACCCCGGCCTCCCACTGGCTGTTGGGCCGTATCACATGGGACCAGATTCCCATGACGCACGAGCCCATCGTGCTCTTGACCTTTATTGCCGTGGTGCTTGGCGGCCTCGTCGTGGTCGGCGGCATCACCAAATTCCGCCTCTGGGCTCCGCTGTGGAACGACTGGATCACCTCCATCGACCACAAGAAGATCGGCATCATGTACATGATCCTCGGTCTGGTCATGTTCCTGCGCGGCTTTGCCGATGCCGTGATGATGCGCCTGCAGCAGTCCATGGCCTTCGGCGACAACATGGGCTACCTGCCTCCTCACCACTACGACCAGATCTTCACGGCCCACGGCGTGATCATGATCTTCTTCGTGGCGATGCCCTTCGTGACCGGCCTGATGAACTATCTGGTTCCTCTGCAGATCGGCGCACGCGACGTCTCCTTCCCGTTCCTGAACAACTTCAGCTTCTGGATGACCACCGGCGGCGCCGTGCTGGTCATGATCTCCCTGTTCCTGGGCGAGTTCTCCACCTCCGGCTGGCTGGCTCTGTCCAATCTGGGTCACCAGAGCGGCAGCACGGGTCTTGATTACTACATCTGGGGCCTGCAGGTCGCCGGTGTGGGCACGACCTTGTCAGGTATCAACCTGATCGTGACCATCATCAAGATGCGCGCTCCCGGCATGAACCTGATGAAGATGCCCGTCTTCACCTGGACGGCCCTGTGCACCAACGCCCTGATCGTGGCCTCCTTCCCCGTGCTGACCGCAGCCCTGGTGCTGATGTCGCTGGACCGCTACGTCGGCACCAACTTCTTCACGAACGAGCTGGGCGGCAACCCCATGCTGTACGTGAACCTGATCTGGATCTGGGGCCACCCAGAGGTCTACATCCTGATCCTGCCCTGCTTCGGCGTGTTCTCCGAAATCGTGGCAACGTTCAGCCGCAAGCGTCTGTTCGGCTACACCTCGATGGTCTACGCCACCGTGTGTATCACCATCCTGTCCTACCTGGTGTGGCTGCACCACTTCTTCACCATGGGCTCGGGTGCCAGCGTGAATACCTTCTTCGGTATCACCACGATGATCATCTCCATCCCCACGGGCGCGAAGATCTTCAACTGGCTGTTCACCATGTACCGCGGCCGCATCCGCTTCTCGGTGCCCATGCTGTGGACGGTGGGCTTCATGGTCACCTTCGCCATTGGCGGCATGACCGGCGTGCTGCTGGCCGTTCCTCCCGCGGACTTCGTGCTGCACAACTCGCTGTTCCTGATCGCCCACTTCCACAACGTGATCATCGGCGGCGTGGTGTTTGCCGTGTTTGCCGGCATCAACTACTGGTTCCCCAAGGCTTTCGGCTTCCGACTCAACGAGTTCTGGGGCAAGGCTTCGTTCTGGTTCTGGCTGGTCGGCTTCTGGGTTGCCTTCACTCCCCTGTACATCCTGGGTCTGATGGGCGTGACTCGCCGTGCCAACCACTTCGACGATCCCTCGCTGCAGATCTGGTTCATCATCGCTGCCTGCGGTGCCGCCCTGATCGCTGCCGGTATCGGCTGCTTCTTCATCCAGCTGGCCGTGTCCATCTGGAAGCGCGACGAGCTGCGTGACGTGACCGGCGACCCATGGGAAGGCCGTACCCTGGAATGGGCCACCTCCTCGCCCCCTCCCCAGTACAACTTCGCCTTCACCCCCGTGGTGCACGACATCGACGCCTGGACCGACATGAAGAAGCACGGCTATCAGCGTCCGCTGAGCGGCTTCGAGCCCATCCACATGCCCGCCAATACCGGCGCCGGCGTGGTGATTGCCGGCCTGTCCACCGTTCTGGGCTTTGCTCTGATCTGGCACATGTGGCCTCTGGTGATCGCTTCGTTCGCCGCGACCATCCTGGCCTCGATCATTCATACCTTCAACTACAAGCGTGACTACTACATCCCTGCGGTCGAAGTGGCCACATCGGAAGAAGCACGTACCAAGCAGCTTGCAGCAGCCCATGTCTAATACACATATCAACGCTGGCGGCTCGGCCGCCCTGGCTACTCGCGAGTACCACCTCGCGCACGAGCCCCATCCGGAAAACGGCACCTCGCTGGGCTTCTGGCTCTACCTGATGAGCGACTGCCTGATCTTTGCCGCACTGTTCGCCACCTATGGCGTGCTGGGCCGCAGCTATGCAGGCGGCCCCTCGGGCAAGGATCTGTTCGACCTGTCACTGGTCGCGGTCAACACGGCCTTCCTGCTGATGTCGTCCATCACCTTCGGCTTTGCCATGCTGCAAAAGCAGAAGAAGAACGTGAACGGCACGCTGCTGTGGCTGGCCGTCACCGGCCTGCTGGGCGCAGCCTTCCTGGCCGTGGAACTCTATGAGTTCCACCACCTGATCCATCAAGGTGCAACGCCTCAGAGCAGCGCCTTCCTGTCGTCCTTCTTCACGCTGGTGGGCACCCACGGTATCCACGTGACCTTCGGTCTGGTCTGGCTGATCACTCTGATGATCCAGATCAAGAAGCACGGCCTGATCAACGAGAACGTGCGCCGTATCAACTGCCTGTCCATGTTCTGGCACTTCTTGGACGTGGTCTGGATCGGTGTGTTCACCTTTGTGTATCTGATGGGGGTGCTGTAAATGAGCGCACACGATATCCACGCCGGTCATGACGATCACCACGATCACGATGACCTGCACGTCACCATGGGCGACTATGTGAAGGGCTTCATCCTGGCCGTCATCCTGACTGCCATCCCCTTCTACCTGGTCATGAACAACGTCATCACCGACCGCACCACGGCCGTGGCCGTGCTGGGCCTGTTCGCGGTGGTTCAGGTGCTCGTGCACATGGTGTACTTCCTGCACATGAACGGCAAGATCCAGGGCGGCTGGACGATGCTGTCCACCATCTTCACGGTGATCTTCCTGGCGATTGCGATCTCCGGCACGCTTTGGGTCATGTTCCACATGAACACCAACATGATGCCCGGTCATGAAATGCACCAGGCCGCAGATCACACAGGTCACACGGCTCCCGCAGCTGTCACACCTTGACCGGCCTCATGAAGAACCAGAGCGCTGCGCGGCAGCGCTCTCCCTTCGCCAAGGCGATGCTCGCGTTTGTGGGCATCGCCTTGTTTTTAGGGTTCATGGCTCTGGGCACCTGGCAGGTGCAGCGCCGCGCCTGGAAGCTTGATCTCATAGAGCGCGTGGAGCAGCGCGTGCACAGCGCCCCCGTGGCTTTGCCCGAGCCCGGCCAGTGGCCGCAGATCAATGCCGCCAGCCACGAGTACCTGCCCGTCAAGGCGCAAGGCCGCTGGCTGGACAAGCAAAGCGTGCTGGCCAAGGCCTTGACCGAGGCCGGCGCGGGCTTCTGGCTCATGACGCCGCTGCAGCTGGCCGATGGCACGCAGGTTCTGGTCAACCGCGGCTTCACGCCCGAGAAGCTGCGCGGCCAGTGGCTCAAGCAGATCGCCGAGGCCGACCCGTCCGCCGAGACTGTCACCGTCATCGGCCTGATGCGCATGAGCGAGCCCGGTGGCGGTTTTCTGCGCAAGAACGCCCCTGCCAACAACCAGTGGTACTCGCGCGATGTCGCCGCCATTGCCCAGGCCCAGGGTCTGAGCCGGGCCGCACCCTACTTCATAGACCAGGGCGTGCCTGCCAGCAACCCGGCCCATACCCAGGCGCAGGCCGGCGCCGACAGCGAAGTCCTGCGCCCCGGCATGACGGTCATCCGCTTCCCGAACAGCCATCTGGTCTATGCCCTGACCTGGTATGGGCTGGCCATCATGGTGCTGGGAGCGGCCTGGCTGGTACGCCGGCATGACAAGGCCGCAGCCAGAAGCTGATGCCGACCATTGAAAAGCGCTCCCCGGAGCGCTTTTTTTCGCCCCCTGCAGACTGCTCCTACATCAGAAAGGCATAGCCCCAGAAGCGTCCGTGGCAGGCCTGCTCGGTGACAATTGCACGGTGAGCCAAATTTCCGATTCCCTGTTTCGCGTACAGCGCCTGACCGAGCGGCAGAACATGCAGCTGCTGATTCAGCTGCGCTGGATTGCCGTGGTCGGCCAGGTCGTCACCATCTCGCTGGTGCACTACGGCTTTCAGATTGCACTGCCCCTGCTGCCCATGGCGCTGGTGCTGGTGGCCCTGGTCGCCACCAACCTGGCCTATATCTACTGGAGCCAGGGCCTGCACCGCCCCGTGACCTCGCGCAGCGTCTTCTATGCGCTGCTGGCCGATGTGCTGGCCCTGACGATCCAGCTGTACCTGAGCGGCGGTGCCAGCAACCCCTTTATCTATCTGTATCTGCTGCAGGGCATTCTGAGTGCCGTGCTGCTGCCCGCCCACTACACCTGGTGCGTGGTCGCGGCCTCCTTTGTCGGCGTCATGGGCCTGACCCTGTTTCATCAGCCCCTGCATGTGCAGTTCGCCAGTCAGGAAGGCTTGCCCAGCCTCTACGTGGTGGGCGTGCTCATCAGTTTTGCGCTGACCAGCATCCTGACCATCGTCTTTCTGACCCGCATCGTCGAGAACACGCGCCGCCGCGACAAGCGCATCTCCAATATGCGCCAGCGCGCCAGCGAGGAGGAACACATCGTGCGCCTGGGCCTGCTGGCCACCGGCGCGGCCCACGAGCTGGGCACGCCCATGGCCACCATGTCCGTGATCCTGGGCGACTGGCAGCATATGCCGGCCCTCATGCAGGACGAGGATCTGCGCGAAGACCTGCAGGAAATGCAGCGCCAGCTGCTGCGCTGCAAGTCCATCGTCTCGGGCGTGCTGCTGTCTGCCGGCGAGACCCGGGCCGAGGGCACGGAAAGCACCACGTTTGCGAGCTTTGTGCAGGGCGTGGTCAGCCACTGGCAGGCGCATAACAGCCTGCAGCACTTTGCGCTGCACCAGCAGGGCGTGAAGGACTTCGCCATGCTCTCGGATACTGCATTGCAGCAAATGATTTGCAATTTGCTGGACAATGCCCTCGAAGCCTCGCCCGACTGGGTGGAGCTGACCCTGAGCAGCGATCACGACCAGATACGCATCCAGGTGCGCGACCACGGCCCGGGCTTCGATGCCGCCGTGCTGCAGCAGCTGGGCCAGTGCCATGTCTCCACCAAGCAGGAGCGCCCCGGTCGCGGCCTGGGCCTGTTCCTTGTCACCAACGTGGCCCGCGCCCTGGGCGGCCGCGTTCATGCCGGCAATCTGCCGGCTCAGCAAGGCGGCGGCGCTCTGGTGGAGGTCAGCCTGCCCCAGTCCGCTCTCGCGATTTAAGACATAGTGGTTTGCATGGAAGAAGACCGTTTACTGCTGCTGGTTGAAGATGACGCGGCATTTGCACGCACCCTCAAGCGCTCCTTCGAGCGCCGGGGTTACCGTGTGCTGCATGCCACCAGCGGCGAGGAAGTGCAGCTGCTGCTGACCCAGCACCGGCCGCAATATGCGGTCATGGATCTGAAGCTGGCCGGCAATGCATCGGGCCTGAACTGCGTGCAGATGCTGCATCTGCACAACCCCCATGCGCTGATCGTGGTGCTCACCGGCTACGCCAGCATTGCCACGGCCGTGGAAGCCGTCAAGCTCGGCGCCTGCCACTACCTCGCCAAACCCTCGAATACCGACGATATCGAAGCCGCCTTCGGGCGGGTCGAGGGCCGCACCGACGTGGAGGTCAGCAGCCAGACCACCTCCATCAAGACGCTGGAATGGGAGCATATTCACGAGACCCTGGCCGAGTCCGGCTTCAACATCTCCGAGGCCGCACGCCGCCTGGGCATGCACCGGCGCACGCTGGCGCGCAAGCTGGAAAAGCGCCAGGTCAAGTGAGCGGCATCAAGCCCGAACAGCAATGTTGATAGCTGGCTCCGCTTTTCAGCATTGCCTTTCAAATACAGAAGTATCTGAAATCGTTATGCAGCAAGCGATAACAGCTCCTTTTTTCATTGGTTTCGCGGCCTCGCCCCAATGCACCGGCAGGCGCCCATGAAACAGCAGCAACAGCGGCCACCGCGCCTCATAGGAGCCACCGGCCTCGGCCTGCTGCTTCTGTCGTATGCGACCGCCCCTGGCTGCTTGGGGGCGAAGCCGTGGACCTGGTGCCTTTTCTCTGCGCCCTGGTCTTTGGCTGCTGCCTCATCCGCCCTGTCACGCTTGCCTTCGAGCGCGCGTCCAGGCGTGCCAAGGCCCTGGCCGTCACGCTGCTGGCCCTGCTTGCCGCCGCCATCGCGACCGCCGTGGCCGGCGGCCATGTTCAAAGCTGGCTCGCACATCTGCGCACCATGCCGCTGTGGCAAGCCAACCACCTCTTCTTTTTGTTCTTTGCCTTGCTGCCTCTGACCAAGGGCATCATCGTCGCTGCGCTCAACTTCATCAGCCAGGCCGCACGCGGCACTGCAGGCAAGCCATAGGCAGGCTCCCGTACCGTTTTCTCGCCGCAACCCGGCATTCATGGCTCCACCATCTATAGTTGCTGCGGAGATGCACATCATGAAAACCCTGGGCCGACTTGTTTTCTCCGCCTTTCTGGCACTGCTTGCCAGCATCGCCGTGGCGGCGCTTTTTCTGCCGTTTCACAGCATCTTCCTGCCGCCCGACGGTGTCAGCTGCTTCAATGAGGGCATCTCGGGGTGCATGCGCGCCCTCGAGATAAGCCTGCTGGTTTACGGCCCCTTGTTCTGCATCATCGGCGTTCTGATCGGCACACCGGTCTTCATGCTGCTGCTGTACCTGCGCGATTGATCAGGCAGCTCTGCCCTGGCATTCATGCAGGGCTCTATCGTGGGCCACAGGACGAAAAGAAGAGCAAACCCCGGCCAGGCGCCCAAGAAAAAACCGGCAGTGTTTCCACTGCCGGTCTCTGGCATCAGCGCCCTTCAGGCGGCGCTGGCGAAGGCCTTAGTCGGCCACTGCCTGCTCGGGCTCGGCCTTGGGGGCGTCCTTGGGCAGCTCGGTAATGGTGAGCTTGACATCACCCTTGCCTTCGTTGCCCGCTTCGTCCCAGTCCACCTCCAGGCGTCCGCCATTGGTCAGACGACCGAACAGCAGTTCGTCGGCCAGCGAGCGGCGGATGGTGTCCTGAATCAGACGCTGCATGGGGCGTGCACCCATGAGCGGATCGAAGCCCTTCTTGGCCAGGTGCTTGCGCAGGTCGTCGCTGAAGGTGACCTCCACCTTCTTCTCGGCCAGCTGCTGCTCCAGTTGCAGCAGGAACTTGTCGACCACGCGCAGAATGATCTGCTCGTCCAGCGGCTTGAAGCTGACGATGGCATCCAGACGGTTGCGGAACTCGGGCGTGAACAGGCGCTTGATATCGCCCATTTCATCACCGGCCTCACGCGGGTTCGTGAAACCGATGGTGGCCTTGTTCATGGTCTCGGCACCCGCATTCGTGGTCATGATGATGATCACGTTGCGGAAGTCGGCCTTGCGTCCGTTGTTGTCGGTCAGCGTGCCGTGATCCATGACTTGCAGCAGCACGTTGAAGATATCCGGATGCGCCTTCTCGATTTCGTCGAGCAGCAGCACCGAATGCGGCTTCTTCGTCACGGCCTCGGTCAGCAGACCGCCCTGATCAAAACCTACATAGCCGGGAGGCGCACCAATCAGTCGGCTGACGGCATGGCGCTCCATGTACTCGGACATGTCGAAGCGGATCAGGTCCACACCCAGGATGTAGGCCAGTTGTTTGGCAGCTTCCGTCTTGCCGACGCCCGTGGGGCCGGAGAACAGGAAGGAGCCAATCGGCTTGTCTGGCTTGCCCAGACCCGAGCGCGCCATCTTCACCGCCGACGACAGCACTTCCAGTGCCTTGTCCTGGCCGAAGACCACGCTCTTCAGGTCACGCTCCAGCGTCTGCAGCTTGCTGCGGTCGTCGTTGCTGACATTGGCCGGCGGAATGCGGGCGATCTTGGCCACGATGGCCTCGATCTCGGCCTTGCCGATGGTCTGCTTGCGCTGGGCTTCGGGCGCGATGCGCTGGGCAGCGCCCGCCTCGTCGATCACGTCGATGGCCTTGTCGGGCAGGTGGCGGTCATTGATGTACTTGGCCGACAGCTCGGCCGCCGCCTGCAGGGCTTCCTGCGCATAGGTGATGCTGTGGTGTTCCTCGAAGCGCGACTTCAGGCCCTTGAGGATGTCCACCGTCTCGGCCACCGTAGGCTCGACCACATCCACCTTCTGGAAACGGCGCGACAGGGCCGCGTCTTTTTCGAAGATGCCACGGTATTCGGTGAAGGTGGTCGCACCGATGCAGCGCAACTGGCCGCTGGACAGCGCAGGCTTGAGCAGATTGGACGCGTCCAGCGTGCCGCCCGAGGCCGCACCGGCGCCGATCAGCGTGTGGATCTCGTCGATGAACAGGATGGCATGCGGCTTGTCCTTGAGCGACTTGAGCACGCCCTTGAGGCGCTGCTCGAAATCGCCGCGGTACTTGGTGCCGGCCAGCAGCGCGCCCATGTCCAGCGAGTAGACCACGCCTTCCTTGAGCACCTCGGGCACCGTGCCTTCGGTGATACGCCAGGCCAGGCCCTCGGCAATGGCCGTCTTGCCCACACCGGCCTCGCCCACCAGCAGCGGGTTGTTCTTGCGGCGGCGGCAGAGGATCTGGATGGTGCGCTCGACCTCGTACTCGCGCCCGATCAGCGGATCGATCTTGCCTTCCTTGGCGGCCTGGTTCAGGTTCAGCGTGAACTGCTCCAGCGGCGAGGCCTTTTCATTGCGCTCTCCGGTCGCGCCCTCTTCGCTCTCGGAGGGAGACTCGGCCTTGGCAGGCTCGGGCGGCTCGCCCTTCTTGATGCCATGAGCAATGTAGTTGACCACGTCCAGGCGCGTCACGCCCTGCTGGTGCAGGTAGTACACGGCATGGGAGTCCTTTTCGCCGAAGATGGCCACGAGCACATTGGCGCCCGTCACCTCCTTCTTGCCATTGCCTGTGGACTGCACATGCATGATGGCGCGCTGAATCACACGCTGGAATCCCAGCGTGGGCTGCGTATCCACCTCTTCGGTGCCGTCCACCTGCGGTGTGTTGTCCTTGATGAAGTTGGACAGCGATGAACGCAGGTCGTCGATATTGGCCGCGCATGCGCGCAGCACTTCAGCTGCACTTGGGTTGTCCAGCAGGGCGAGCAGCAGATGCTCCACGGTGATGAACTCGTGGCGCTGCTGACGGGCCTCGACAAACGCCATGTGCAAGCTGACTTCCAGTTCTTGAGCGATCATGTGCGACTCCTTTCGGCTTGCTTGGTTGACTCTCTGCTAACTAATCTGAGGGCGGACTGCGCTTATTCAACAGGCTCGAATGTGGCCTGCAACGGATGGCCCGCTTTCTGGGCCGCCTGCAGCACCTGCTCGACTTTTGTCGCCGCCACATCCTGGCTGTAGACGCCGCAGACACCACGGCCGTCCAAATGAATCTTGAGCATGATCTGCGTGGCCGATTCGCGGTCCTTTCCGAACAGCTCCTGCAGCACGGCAATCACGAACTCCATGGGCGTGAAGTCGTCATTGAGCATCACCACCTGATACATGCGTGGCGGCTGCAGCCGCTGGCGGCGCCGTTCAAGCACCAAGGAATCTCCATCGTCAGGCGTTCTGATCGCTGGCGAGACCGGGGGAATTGATGGGAGTTGGGTAGCCATGAAATCCATTCTAGCGAGCCGTTGCAATGTTTTTGCGCTGGCATATGCATAGCATTGTTAGGGATTTCAAGGCGGCTGAAAGCAAAATTGGCAGAACCAAGGGAAATCCATGGGAATCCCTTGCCCAGCAAGCGCTATGCGCTATCAAAAAATCAGGCTCCTATCCGACATTCGAGTGCAAGCAGCTCGAAAAGGCAGTCCATGCTTTTTATTCATAGACCACTTTGACCTGGCCCGCAGCGGCCGAGCCATACCAGGCGGCCAGTGCGGCATCCGAGGGATAGAAGCGACTGCTCTCGCCCAGCGCCAGCTCGCAACTGGCCGAACCACGCTCATCCCGGCAGATCAGGTCCAGACGTACTTTCACGCCATGGTTGATATTGCCGCTCTCGGTCTCCTCGACCTTGGCCGGGAACTGGCGCAGCAGCGCCGGCACATCGGGCATTTTCTCTCCCACGCTGACCTGCAGATAGCGCGCAAAACGGCAGCGTGCATCGGCCAGACTCCACATCTGTTGCACCTTCATGCGCAGGCCGCCGCTGAAGCGGTCGGGCTGAAGACGGCCCGAAACCACGACAAACTCGTCCTCCTTGAGCACATCGGCACAAGCAGCCATGGTCTTTTCGTCGACCGAGGCTTCGATCACTGCCGACTTATCGTCCAGCGTGAAGATGCTCAGCTTGCCGCGCTGGCCGTTGATGGTGCGCAGTCCGCCGATGATGCCGGCCATGGTCTGCGGCTCGCGGCTGTCGCGCATCTCGCCGATCGGGGTGCGCACGAAGCGGCGCACTTCGGCCTCGACTTCGTCGAACAGATGACCTGTCAGATAGAAGCCGATGGCCGTTTTTTCCAGCGTCAGCTTTTCCTTGACGCCCCAGGGCAGCACATCGGCCATGGGTGGCTCCGCCGTGCTCGAGCCCAGCGCGTCATCGCCCATCATGTCGAACAGACCACCTTGGTCGGCGTTGGCAATCGATGTGGCGGCAAAGCCGAAGGCCGTGTCCAGCGTCGCCATCAACGATGCGCGGTTCATGTCTATCGAGTCGAAGGCGCCGCCCTTGATCAGCGCTTCCACCGTCCGCTTGTTGATGCGGCTGCGGTCCACGCGCAGGCAGAAGTCGAACAGGCTCTTGAACGGCCCCGTCTCGTGGCCGTTGGGGCCTGTGCCCTCGCCGTTGCGCGCAGCCACAATGGCTTCGATGGCTGCCTGCCCCGTTCCCTTGATGGCGCCTAGGCCGTAGCGTATGACCTTGTCGGTCACCGGCTCAAAGCGGTACACGCCGCGGTTCACATCGGGCATCTCGAAAGTGATGCCCATCTTGAGCGCGTCCTCGTACAACACCTTGAGCTTGTCGGTGTTGTCCATTTCCACGGTCATATTGCCGCAGTAGAACTCGGCCGTGTAATGCACCTTGAGCCAGCCCGTGTGATAGGCCAGCAGGGAGTACGCTGCCGCGTGCGACTTGTTGAAGCCGTAGCCCGCGAACTTCTCCATCAAGTCGAAGACCTCGTCGGCCTTTTCCTCGCTTAGTCCGTTCTTGGCTGCGCCTTCGCGGAAGATGGCCCGGTGCTTGACCATCTCCTCGACCTTCTTCTTGCCCATGGCCCGGCGCAGCAAGTCGGCGCCGCCCAGCGAGTAGCCGCCAAGCACCTGGGCGGTCTGCATCACCTGCTCCTGGTAGACCATGATGCCGTAGGTTTCGGCCAGCACCGACTCGACCAGCGGATGCGGGTACTCCACGACTTCCTGCCCATGCTTGCGGGCAATGAAGGTGGGAATCAGGTCCATGGGGCCTGGACGGTAGAGGGCGTTCAGCGCAATCAGGTCTTCCAGGCGCGAGGGCTTGGCCTCCTTGAGCATCTGCTGCATGCCGCGCGATTCAAACTGGAAGACGGCTTCGGTCTTGCCGTCGGAGAACAGCTTGTAGGTCGGGTAGTCGTCCAGCGGAATGTTCTCGAACTGGAAGTTCTCCTGGCCCTTGTGGCGCTTCATGATGAATTCGCGCGCAATCTCCAGGATCGTCAGCGTGGCCAGGCCCAGGAAGTCGAACTTCACCAGGCCCACGGCTTCCACGTCGTCCTTGTCGTACATGGCCACGGCCGAGGTGCTGCCGGGCTGCTGGTACAGCGGGCAGAAATCGGCCAGCCGGCCCGGCGCAATCACCACGCCGCCGGCATGCATGCCGATGTTGCGGGTCATGCCCTCCAGGCTCTGCGCCATCTCGATCAGGGTCTTGACGTCTTCCTCGCGCTCGATGCGCTCGGCCAGGATAGGCTCCTCCTTGATGGCGTAGGTGTATTTGTCGCCTTCCTTGGGCGGGTTGGGCGGGTACTTGAGCGTGACATGCAGGCCGGGCTTGTTCGGGATCAGCTTGGAGATGCCGTCGCAGAAGGTGTAGCTCATGTCCAGCACGCGGCCCACGTCGCGGATGGCCGCACGTGCGGCCATGGTGCCGAAGGTGGCGATCTGGCTCACGGCATCGCGGCCATAGCGATCCTTCACATAGTCGATCACGCGGTCGCGGTTCTGCTGGCAGAAGTCCACGTCGAAGTCGGGCATGGACACGCGCTCGGGGTTCAGGAAACGCTCGAACAGCAGGTTGTATTCCAGCGGATCCAGGTCGGTCACCTTGAGCACATAGGCCACCAGCGAACCGGCCCCCGAGCCGCGGCCCGGCCCCACCGGGCAGCCATTGGCCTTGGCCCACTTGATAAAGTCCGACACGATGAGGAAGTAGCCCGGAAAGCCCATCTTCATGATGGTTCCCAGCTCGAACTCCAGCCGCTCCACATAGCGCGAACGCTGGGCGTCGCGTTTGGCCACATCGGGATAGAGGTGGGCCAGACGTTCTTCCAGCCCCAGATAGGACTCGTGACGGAAGAACTCGTCCATGCTCATGCCATCGGGCACGGGGAAGTTGGGCAGTTGCGGGTTGCCCAGCTCCAGCGTCAGGCTGCAGCGGCGGGCAATTTCCACCGTGTTCTCGATCGCGCTCGGAATGTCGGCAAACAGCTGCTCCATTTCGGCAGCGGTTTTGAAATACTGGTCGCGGGTGAACTTGCGCACCCGCTTGGCATTGCCCAGGATCTCGCCTTCGGCGATGCAGACGCGGGCCTCGTGGGCCTCGTAATCGTCGGGCTTGGCATACTGAATCGGGTGGGTCGCCACCACCGGCAGATTCAGGCGGCTGGCCAGCTTCACGGCCGCCAGCACATGCGACTCGTCATCGGCACGGCCCGCGCGCTGCAACTCGATATAGAAGCGGTGCGGGAACATGGTGGCCAGGCGCTGGGCAATCTCGGCCGCCCCTTTTTCATCACCACGGGTCAGGGCTATGCCCACGGGGCCGGCTTGCGCACCGGACAGCACGATCAGTCCCTCGCCCAACTCCTGCAGCCATTCCCACTTGTGCTGCGCCTGATCACGCACCACATTGCGCGTCCAGCCACGTGCCAGCAGCTCGGCAATATTGTGGTAGCCCTGCTTGCTCTGCACAAGAACGATGATCCGCGAAGGCGGCGCATCGCCCAGCCCTTCGAGCATGATCTCGGCCCCCAGCAGAGGCTTGACACCCTTGCCACGGCCTTCGCGGTAGAACTTGATACCGCCAAACAGATTGTTGAAGTCGGTAATGGCCATCGCCACCTGCCCGTCTTCGGCAGCGGCCTTGATCATGGCATTGACGCGGGTGGTTCCGTCGACGACGGAGAATTCGGTGTGCAGGCGCAGATGGACAAACATGGCCGCTATTGTAGGAAGAGCGCTTCGTCCCTGCGGACTCAATGCCTCTAGATTCGCTGTGGCCGTAGCGTAAAGACGCCAGCAACTCGCGAGCGCGATCCGGCTGCCCATTACAATGCGTCGATCCTTTTTCAGGAAGGTCCGGGCCTGGTGGTGTATGGTGTAGGTTTTGCGCCTTGCCGCCAGATGCGACGGGCCTGCCTCCTATTACCGCTAATGATTGTCAGAAAACTGTCCACCATGCCGCGTATTTCACTGACTCTAGTCCCTGCCGTGTTAATCGCCGCCACGCTGGCGGGATGCTCCAGCACCAAGGACGACCCGACGGCCAAGTGGACACCCGAGCGCATCTATACCGAAGCGCGCGATGAATCTTCCTCCGGTGCCTATGACAAGGCCGTTCCGCTGTTTGAAAAGCTCGAAGGCCGTGCCGCCGGCACGCCACTGGCCCAGCAAGCCCAGCTGGAAAAAGCCTATGCCCAGTACAAGGCCGGCGAAAAAGTGCAGGCTCTGGCCACGCTGGACCGTTTCACCAAGCTGCATCCTGCCAGCCCCGCCATGGACTATGCCCTCTATCTCAAGGGCCTGGTCAACTTCAATGACAACCTGGGCATGTTCGGCTGGCTGACCCGCCAGGATCTGTCCGAACGCGACCAGAAAGCCGCCAAGGATTCGTTCGAGTCCTTCCGCGAACTGGTGACCCGCTTTCCAGATTCCAAGTACTCCGATGATGCCCGCCAGCGCATGCAGTACATCGTGAACTCGCTGGCCCAGTACGAAGTCCATGTCGCCAAGTACTACTACAGTCGCGGCGCCTATGTGGCGGCCATTGCCCGTGCGCAGGCTGCCATCAAGGACTACCAGAACGTGCCAGCGGTGCGCGAAGCCATGGTGATCCTCGTCAAATCCTACGACGCCCTGGGCATGACTCAGCTGCGTGACGACGCCCAGCGCGTGCTGGAGAGCAGCTATGGCGCCAACACCGAGCAAAGCGTGGAGAAGAAAAAAGAATCCTGGTGGAAGCTCTGGTAAGCAGCGTTTTCCGCCCAGGGGACAAAAGGATGCGTCATACGCATCCTTTTTTCATTTCCACGCCTCTGAATCCTGCGCCGACGCCTGATCGCCGTCACGCCTGGCGTGTTGCGCGGACAACTGCTCCAGCGCCGCCTCGAACTCCAGCTGACTGCCCAGCACGCGCATGGGAGGCAACGCCGACATCAACTCCGCTCCATATCCCATGGTCATCAAGCGGCTGTCGCAGATGACCAGCACGCCACGATCGGCTTCACTGCGGATCAGACGTCCGGCCCCTTGCTTGAGGGCCAGTGCCGCCTCGGGCAGCATGTAATCATGAAACGCCCCTCGCCCCACGCTCTCCAGCAGTCGCGAACGGGCTTCGACCAGCGGGTCGTCAGGCGGCGGAAACGGGAGCTTGTCGATCACCACCAACTGCAGCATGTCGCCGGGCAGGTCCACCCCCTCCCAGAAAGTGGCGGAAGCCACGAGAACAGCTCCTCGCCCGGCGACTGCCCCGGCGGCCATAAAGCGCTGAATCAAGGCCAGCTTGGGCCCCTCGCCCTGTACCAGCACATCGAGATCAGCAAACAGGCCCAGGCTGGTGCGCAGCGATGCGCTGATCGCATGCAGGGCCTTGAGGGTGGTAGTCAGCACCAGGGTGCGGCCGCCTATGCGCTGCGCTGCATCCAGCACCAACTGGGCGACCTGCTGGCTGTGCTGTGCGCTGCCGGCCGCAGCAAAGGGCTGTGGCACATAGACACCGGCTTGCCGATGGTAGTCAAACGGGCTTTCCACCTGCAGCACCTGCGCTCCGCGCAGGCCGCAGGACTCGACAAACCAGCTCAGTTGGGCGTCATTGCCCAATGTGGCCGAGGTGAAGATCCAGGCCTTCTTCCTTGAAGGATCGGGCTCCTTGTCCTGATCCGCGCCTGCAACCTCCAGCGAGCGCTGAAGCAGTCGCTGCTGCATGATGCGGGCAATCGACAGCGGAGACTCCAGCATGCGCAGATACTGAGCTCCGACCTCCAGCCAGCGCACGCATTCATCATCTGCTGGAGCAGCAAAGCGTGCCAGTCGCGCGAGCAACTCTGCGCCGCGCTCATACAGACGCTGCAACTCGGCCCCTGCACCCTCCAGGCTTGAGAGTGGAATCAACAGGGCACGCAGGCTCTGCCCCAGCCGCACCAGTGCCGCACGCCATTTCACCGCATCCAGTCCCTGCGGGGTCACCGCTTGCCACGCAAGCCGCCCTCCGACCGGAGGCTTGCCGGCCTGCAGGCGCAGCTCGCGCATGGCCTGCTCCAGCGTGGCACAGAGCACCAGCCAGTCGGCCATGCCGCGTGCATGTTCCTGCGTCAGCCTGAGGGCATCACGTGCATACCCCACCAACTGCTGACTGGACAGAGCCTCTCCAGCAAACTGCACGCCGATGTCGTTGAGCCTATGGGCTTCATCGATCACCACCACGCCGGTATTGGGCAAAAGATGAGCCATGCCGCTGTCGCGCACATCGAGGTCGGCAAACAGCAGGTGATGATTGACCACCACCACGTCGGCCTCCAACGCCTGCTGACGCGCCTGATTGACATGGCAGCCCTGCCAGTGCGGGCAGTCAGACCCCATGCAATTGTCCTTGGTGGAGCTCACCAAGGGTATCACAGGGGAGCGCTCATCCAGCGCCGTCAGCTCCGCAAGATCGCCGGTACGCGTGACCCTGGCCCAGCGCTCCACATCCGCCACGGCGCGCAGCACCTGCGGATCCTGGGGAGCCGTACGGCCCTGACGCACACGCTCCAGCCGCTCCGTACATAGATAGGAAGAACGCCCCTTGAGCCTGGCCATGCGCAGAGGCAGGCCCAGACCATGAACCAGGCGCGGAAGATCACGGGCAAACAACTGGTCCTGCAGCGCCTTGGTGGCCGTGGACACCAGCACGCGCTGACCGCTGAGCAAGGCAGGCACCAGATAAGCGTAGGTCTTGCCAACACCCGTGCCGGCCTCCACCACCAGCACCCCGCCCTCCTCTATGCTCTGAGCCACCGCCAGCGCCATACGGGTCTGGCCTGGGCGTGGCGTGAATGCGGGTTCAGCCAGAGAGAGCGCACCTTGCTGTGCAAACACCTGCGCGACCGCCTCCTGCAAATGAGTCAAAACCGTTTCACCTTCCAACAAGCCAAGTCAGCGCAAGCTCACATAAGATCGCAAATATTCGCCGAGGCCCAGCCTCTGCCCGATAAAATGTAACGCAACGTTAAATCTCGCTCTGCGAGCGCACTTGCACACACTCATGTCATCCAGCTACCGCATTCAGGCGGCCACCGGCATTCATCGCGGTGACCGAGAATACCAGCAGGACCAGGTTCTGCTCATGGCGCATCCCTATGCCAAGGGCTGCATTCTCGGCGTGGTAGCCGATGGCATGGGCGGGCGCAGCGGCGGGAGAAAGGCTTCCGATCAGGTCATGCTGACGGCCCGACAGCTTTTCGAGCGCTTTGAGCCCGCCAAGGAAGACTGCACACGCATGCTGAGCACCATTGTGCAGGATGCCCACACCGTCATTCGCCTTACCGCCATAGCAGCGGAACAGGAGCCCCACAGCACCATCGCGGTCTTTGTGGTCCTGCCCGACAGTCGCTGCCACTTCATGCACTCCGGCGATTCACGGCTCTACCATTTTCGCGGCTCTTCCCTCATGCACCGTTCGCTTGATCACTCCTATGTACAGGCACTGGTCGACCGCGGCGAGCTCACCGAAACCGAGGCCCAGTACCACCCGCAGTCCAATATCTTGCTGGGCTGCCTGGGTGCCGAGCCGCCGCCGCCCATGAGCCACCACATGATTGAGAAACTGCTGCCGGGCGACAGCTTGATGGCCTGCTCGGACGGCTTGTGGCATTACTTCACCGCACAGGAGCTGGGCACTGTACTGGACGGACTCTCGCCACGCGAAGCCTCGCAATTTCTGATTGAAAAAGCCAGGCGGCGCGCGGCCGGGGGTGGTGACAACCTCTCGCTGGCAATACTCAAGCTGGATACCTCGGCCGCCGCAGCAAACGCTTGAAGAGCTACTCAGCCCAGACAAGACCGCTTGAGCGCCTTGGGAACAGGCGCTTGCAGCAATGCTTTCGATAGCGCCCTGCTGCAGAGCACTGTCGATCCGCAATGTATCAGGGGGCAGGTGCTGGCAGTGGCGCCGCCGTCTGCCCGCGCTCCTTGGCCTGCTGCAAAGCCCTGGCCTTGTGTTCGGCTGCAGCCTTTAGCTTGGCCTCATGATCTGCCCGGGCCTTGGCTTCACGTTCGGCTCGCCCCTGATCGGCCTGGGCACGGTTTTGCTCGTGGCGGCGCACATAGTCGGCCTGCTTGCTGGCACGCTGCTGAGCCTCGATCTGGCGCTGGGCCTGCGCCGCCTGCTCGTCAACTGCTGGTTTGGCGCCCGAGCCAGTGGGCTGGGGCTGGCTCTTGCCGTTCTTCTCGCGTTGCTGAGACTTCATGGGAACAGCAGCGTTTTCGGCTTTTTTCTCTTCAATGGCCTGCAGCTTGGCCGCAGCCTTCTCCTTGCGCTCCGCGTCGTTGATTTCCAGCTCGCGCGCACGCAGGGGCGCATCTTTTTCACGTGCCGCCCTACGGGCATCGGCCAGACAGCCCTCCACGGCAAACTTCTGGTAGCAGAGCTTTTCATCAGCCACCCGCTGCTGCTCGATAACGGCGCGCTTGCCGAGAATCTCGTCGCGCTCGGCTTCGCGCTGATGGTGCAGTTGCTGGCGCGCCTTTTCGGCAACATCCTTCTGCGCCTGCTTGTCGGTCTGCTGCGCCGAATCTGCCTTTACCTGGGCCATGGCCGGCACACAAGCCAGCCAGACGGCGGCCAGGGGCGCCAGTGCAAAGCCTGCAATGCGGCGGCGGATCAGCTGGGCAAGGATAGTGGACATCGTCATCAACTCAGAACTCGAAGTACAGGCTGGCATCTTAAAGCCGCGGGCAGCTGCCTGCAGGCGATCAGGTCAAGCTGGTGTCCACCACGCGGCGCTCAAGCGCCAGATATTCCTTGGAGCGCATCTCGTTGAGGCGCGAGACGGTGCGCGGGAACTCGTGGGACAGAGGACCTTCGGTATAGATCTTCTCGGGCGGCACTGCAGCCGACAGGATGAGCTTGACATGACGATCGTAGAGCACGTCCACCAGCAGCGTGAAGCGCCGCGCGGCCGAAGCCATGTTCACATGCAACTCGGGCACATCGGACAGCAAGATGGTGTGAAACTGCGTGGCAATTTCCAGATAGTCATTTTGCGAGCGCGGGCCGCCGCAGAGTTCGCGGAAGTCAAACCACACGACACCGCCAGCACGGCGCTTGGCCGCAATCTTGCGGGTTTCGATCTGCATCACCGGCTCTTCGTCATGGGCTTCGGCCAGGCGATCGAAGGTCTCCTGCATCGCAGCATCGGCTTCCGGGCCCAACGGGCAATGATAGAGCTTGGCATCTTCGAGAGTGCGGCGGCGATAGTCGGTGCCGTTATCCACATTCACCACTTCCATGCGCTCCTTGAGCAGGGCAATCGCAGGCAGGATCCGGTCGCGGTGCAAACCACCAGGATAGAGACCATCGGGCTCGAAGTTGGAGGTCGTCACAAAGCCCACGCCGTTGGCAAACAGCGACTCGAGCAGCTTGTAGAGAATCATGGCATCGGTGATGTCGGCGACATGAAACTCGTCAAAACAGATCAGCTTGTACTTCTTGGCGATCTTGGCGCCGAGGGCATCGAGCGGGTTCTGCGTGCCCTGCATCAGGTGCATCTCGCGGTGCACTTCGCGCATGAATTCGTGAAAGTGCAGACGTACCTTGCGCTTGAGGGGCACGGCATTGAAGAAGCATTCCATCAGAAAGCTCTTGCCGCGCCCCACCCCGCCGTACATATAGACGCCCTTGGGCAGATCGGGGTGATTGATCAGCTTCTTGAGAGCATTGGAGCGCTTGCCCTTGTACACGGCCCACTCGTCGGCACAGCGCTGCAACGCATCGACTGCACGTAACTGAGCAGGATCGCTTTTGAAACCCTTGGCGGCCAACTCCGCCTCGTAGGCTTGTCTTACATTCACCGTCTTGTCTCCAGATGCTCAAAAAACAATAGCTGCTACCGCTTATGCACTAAGCGTTAGCAGCCATTTTGTTCTGAATTCTAAAAGAAACTCAGCCTGCGCACGGGCACTTCACAGCCATGTCAAAACCTGCGCGCAAGACTGAAAAAACTTAGAAGTTCAGGGTGCGCTTATCCACAGCCAGTGCCGCTTCCTTGGTGGATTCGGACAGCGAGGGGTGAGCGTGGCAGATACGGGCGATGTCTTCGCTCGATGCCTTGAACTCCATGGCCACCACGGCTTCGGAAATCAGCTCGGACACCATGGGGCCGACCATGTGCACGCCCAGGATTTCGTCAGTCTCGGCATCGGCCAGGAACTTGACCATGCCGGTCGTGTCGCCCAGGGCGCGCGCGCGGCCGTTGGCCAGGAAGGGGAAGGAGCCTGCCTTGTACTTGACGCCGTCGGCCTTGAGCTGCTGCTCGGTACGGCCCACCCATGCGATTTCAGGGCTGGTGTAGATCACCCAGGGGATGGTGGCGAAATTCACATGACCGTGCTGTCCGGCAATGCGCTCGGCCACGGCCACGGCTTCTTCCTCGGCCTTGTGCGCCAGCATGGGGCCGCGCACCACGTCGCCCACGGCCCACACGCCAGGCAGATTGGTCTTGCACAGATCGTCCACCACGATGGCGCCGCGCTCGTCCAGGGCCAGGCCCACGGCTTCGGCGTTCAGGCCATTGGTGTTGGCGGTACGGCCGATGGACACGATCAGCTTGTCCACTTCCAGCGTCTGGGCTTCGCCCTTGGCATTGGTGTAGGCCACGGTCACGCCCTTCTTGCCGGACTTGACTTCACCGATCTTCACGCCCAGCTCGATCTTCAGACCTTGCTTGTCGAAAGCCTTCTTGGCTTCCTTGGCGATCTGCTCGTCAACCACGGGCAGGAACTTGTCCATGCCTTCGAGCACGGTCACTTCCGTGCCCAGACGGCGCCAGACCGAGCCCATTTCCAGACCGATCACGCCGGCGCCGATCAGACCCAGCTTCTTGGGAGTCTTGCCCAGACGCAGAGCGCCGTCGTTGGACAGGATGTTCTCTTCGTCGAAGGCCACGCCAGGCAGAACACGGGCGTTGGAGCCGGTGGCCACCACGATCTGCTTGCCGGTGATGACTTCTTCTTCCTTGCCGGCAACCTTGATTTCATAGCCGCCCTCAACCGCCTTGACGAAGGAGCCGCGGCCGTGGAAGAAAGTGACCTTGTTCTTCTTGAACAGGTACAGGATGCCGTCGTTGTTCTGCTTCACGATGGCGTCCTTGCGGGCGATCATCTGCGCCACATCCATCTCGACCTTGCCGGTGGAGATGCCATGGTCGGCAAAGTGCAGCTTGGCATGCTCGAAATGCTCGGAGGACTGCAGCAGCGCCTTGGAGGGAATGCAGCCCACGTTGGTGCAGGTACCGCCGGGAGCAGCGCCGCCGGCAGCGTTCTTCCACTCGTCGATACAGGCGACGTTGAAACCCAGTTGTGCTGCGCGGATGGCAGCGATGTAGCCGCCGGGGCCTGCGCCGATCACGACGACGTCAAATTGCTTGCTCATGATTTGAATCTTTTCTCTGTTTAACTCGAAAAAAGCCCACCGCTTTTGGTGGTGGGCTTTGTAGAAGCTCGATCTGCTGAATTACAGATCAAACAGGAGGCGAGAAGGATCTTCCAGCGCGTCCTTCATGGCCACCAGGCTCAGCACGGCTTCGCGGCCGTCGATGATGCGGTGGTCATAGGACATGGCCAGATAGTTCATGGGACGGATCACGATCTGACCGTTCTCGACCACGGCGCGGTCCTTGGTGGCGTGCACGCCCAGGATGGCGGACTGAGGGGGGTTGATGATGGGGGTGGACATCATCGAGCCGAAGGTACCGCCATTGGAGATGGAGAAGGTACCGCCGGTCATTTCTTCAATGCCCAGCTTGCCTTCCTTGGCCTTCTGACCGAATTCGACAATCTTCTTTTCGATGTCGGCGAAGCTCATCTGGTCTGCATTGCGCAGGATGGGCACCACCAGACCGCGGGGCGAGCTCACAGCGATACCGATGTCGAAGTAGCCGTGGTAGACGATGTCGTTGCCGTCGATGGAGGCGTTGACTGCGGGGAACTTCTTCAGGGCATGCACTGCAGCCTTGACGAAGAAGGACATGAAGCCCAGCTTGACGCCATGTTCCTTGGTGAACTGGTCCTGGAACTTCTTGCGCAGTTCCATCACGGGAGCCATGTTCACTTCGTTGAACGTGGTCAGGATGGCGTTGGTCGCCTGGGATTGCAGCAGACGCTCGGCAATACGGGCACGCAGACGTGTCATGGGCACGCGCTGCTCGGGACGATCGCCCAGGTTTTCCTTGGTCACGGGAGCTGCCACCTGAGGCAGAGCCGCCTTGGGAGCGCCGGTGGGGATGGCTGCGCCGGCCTTGATGGCACCCAGAGCGTCACCCTTTGTCACACGGCCGTCCTTGCCTGTGCCAGCCACGTTGGCTGCGGACAGGTTGTTGTCGGCCAGGATCTTGGCAGCAGCAGGCATGGCCACGCCGCTCTTGTCGGCGCCGGCAGGAGCGGCAGCCACGGGGGAAGCAGCAGGAGTCGCAGCAGCAGCGGGGGCGGCAGCAGGAGCAGCAGCAGCGCCGGCGACGGCTTCGGAGTCGATCTTGGCGATCACCTGCTCGGCAGCCACGGTTGCGCCGTCGCCTTGCAGGATTTCGGTGATCACGCCAGCCGAGGGAGCGGGCACTTCCAGCACGACCTTGTCGGTTTCGATTTCGATGAGGATTTCATCGATGGCCACTGCCTCGCCGACCTTTTTCTTCCAGGTCAGCATGGTGGCTTCAGTGATGGATTCGGACAGCTGGGGGACTTTAACTTCAACGATTGCCATTTTGAATTCTTTCCAAAGATGTTTCTTGTGCCCCCTGTCCTCGGACAGGGGGTGTCGCCTGTATTACTTGGTCAGGACAAAGCCCTTGAGCTTGGCGAATGCGCCTTCCACCAGTGCCTTTTGTTGCTCTTGGTGCAGATGTGCGTAGCCAACGGCGGGCGAGGCGGACGCAGCGCGACCGGAGTAGCCCAGCTTCTGGCCTTCACGCATGTTCTCGTGGATGTTGTGCTGGATGAAGAACCAGGCGCCCTGGTTCTGAGGCTCATCCTGGCACCACACGATGTCAGTAGCGTTGGCGTACTTCTTCACTTCGGCGGCGAACGCCTTGTGGGGGAAGGGATACAGTTGCTCGACGCGGATGATGGCGACGTCCTTGGATTCCTTCTCGGCACGCTTCTTGACCAGATCGTAGTACACCTTGCCCGAGCAGGCGATGATGCGCTTGACCTTGGCAGCGTTCTTGACGATGGTTTCGTCCTGCTCGGGAATCACGGTCTGGAAACCACCAGAGGTGAATTCGGACAGGGGCGAGGTGGCGTCCTTGTTACGCAGCAGCGACTTGGGTGTCATGATGACCAGCGGCTTGCGCAGGCCACGAACCATCTGGCGACGCAGCACATGGAAGATCTGGCTGGCCGTTGTGGGCTGCACGATCTGCATATTGGTGTCTGCAGCCAGCTGCATGAAGCGCTCCAGACGCGCCGAGCTGTGCTCGGGGCCCTGGCCTTCATAGCCGTGAGGCAACATCAGTGTCAGGCCGTTGACACGACCCCACTTCACTTCACCGGATGCGATGAACTGGTCGATCACCACCTGGGCACCGTTGGCGAAATCGCCGAACTGGGCTTCCCACACCACCAGGGTGTTGGGATCGTTCGATGCATAGCCGTATTCGAAGCCCAGCACTGCCTCTTCGGACAGGATGGAGTCGATGACGACGAACGGTGCCTGGTTCTCGGCAGCGTTCTGCAGGGGAATATAAGTACCTTCGTCCCACTTCTCGCGCTTCTGGTCATGGACCACGGCATGACGGTGCGTGAAGGTGCCGCGACCGGAGTCTTCACCCGACAGGCGCACGGGATAGCCAGACGCGACCAGCGATGCGAAAGCCATGGTCTCGCCCATGCCCCAGTCCACGTTGACATCGCCGCGACCCATGGCGGCACGGTCGTCGTACACCTTCTTGACCAGAGCATGAGGGTTCACGCTCGCAGGCAGGGTGGTGACCTTCTCGGCCAGACGCTTCCACTCGGTCAGGGGGATGGCAGTGTCGCCGGCGTCGGTCCAGGTCTTGCCCACGAAGGGGCTCCAGTCCACTGCATACTTGCTCTTGAAGTTGGTCAGCACCACGTCCTGGGTGTGACGGCCTTCGTCCATGGCGGCACGATAGGCCTTGACCATATCGTCGCCCAGTGTGTCGCCCAGACCCTGGGTCGCCAGCTTGTCCGCGTACAGCTTGCGCGTGCCGGGGTGGGCCGCAATCTTCTTGTACATCAGAGGCTGCGTCAGAGCAGGAGTGTCCTGCTCGTTGTGACCCAGCTTGCGGAAGCAGATGATGTCGACCACCACGTCCTTGGAGAACTCCATGCGGAACTCCAGGGCCAGCTGCATGGCCAGGCACACGGCTTCGGGATCGTCACCATTCACGTGCAGCACGGGCGACTCGATCATCTTGACGATGTCGGTGCAATACAGCGTGGAGCGCAGGTCGCGGGGGTCAGAGGTCGTGAAACCGATCTGGTTGTTGATGATGATGTGGACCGTGCCGCCGGTGGTGTAGCCACGGGTTTCGGACAGCGCCAGGGTTTCCTGGTTCACGCCCTGGCCGGCGAAGGCTGCGTCACCGTGCACCAGCACGGGCAGCACTTGCTTGCCCATGGGGTCGTCGCGACGGTCCATGCGCGAGCGCACCGAACCTTCCACCACGGGGTTGACGATTTCCAGGTGCGAGGGGTTGAAGGCCAGCGACAGGTGAACGGGGCCGCCCTTGGCAGACACGTCGGAGCTGAAGCCCTGGTGGTACTTCACGTCACCGGCAGGCAGATCTTCGGGAGCGGTGTGATCGAACTCGGCAAACAGATCCTTGGGAGCCTTGCCCAGGGTGTTGACCAGCACGTTCAGACGGCCACGGTGAGCCATGCCGATCACGACTTCCTGCACGCCCTTGGCGCTGGCGGAGTTGATCAGCTCGTCCATGGCGGCGATGAAGGACTCGCCACCTTCCAGCGAGAAGCGCTTCTGGCCCACATACTTGGTGTGCAGATAACGCTCCAGGCCTTCGGCAGCGGTCAGGCGCTCCAGGATGCGCTTCTTCTCGTCGGCATTGAAGACAGGCTTGGAACGAATCGATTCCAGGCGTTGTTGCCACCAGCGCTTTTGATTCTGGTTGGTGGCATACATGTACTCGGCGCCCAGGGTGCCGCAGTAGGTTTCGCGCAGAGCATTCATCAGCTCGCGCAAAGTCATGGTTTCCTTGCCGAAGAAGGTGTTGCTGGTGTTGAACACCACTTCCTGGTCGGCGTCGGTGAAGCCGTAGAAGGAAGGCTCCAGCTCGGGAATTTCGGGGCGCTCGGTGCGCTTCAGGGGATCCAGGTCGGCCCAGCGCTGACCCACGTTGCGGTAGGCTGCAATCAGTTGCTGCACGGCCGTGCGCTTGCGACCCAGCTCGGAGTCAGCGCCCGAAGCCACCACCACCTTGGTGCCGCCCTGCTTTGCACGCTCGGCAAAAGCATTGATCACGGGCAGGTGAGGAACGTCCTTGTTGTCGGTGCCGTCCACTGCAGGCACATGCTGCAGGGCATCGAAGTATTCACGCCAGGAATCGGGGACGCTACCGGGGTTGGCCAGGTAGTTCTCATACATCTCTTCGACATAGGGCGCATTGCCGCCGAACAGATAGGTGTTGCCTTGATAGGCTTGATAGATCGTTGACTGATCGCTCATATCTCGCTGACCTCCGCTTTCCTTCGGAAAGCATTAGCTGGTTTGTAGAACCTCCCGCGACACGGCTGTACCGATTGGCGGATGCGACTGTGGCTGGGGAAGGGCCTTGAGTTGCGGCAGCCATTGTGCCACTGTTCAAAGTCTTGGTCTTATAAAAGACAAGATGTTTACACCCCTGGGAGTCGCTTACATTGCGGGAACTCCATAAACAAGGATTCGCATGCCGCTTTTGCCGCTTCACAAACGTGCATTCATTCTTCTTTTGATAGCAGTAACTGCCGGATTCGGCTTGGTTCTCGAGGAATATGCCGTTGCTATCTTCTGGGGCGTGGTATTTGCCATCGTCTTCGCGCCCCTGCACCGCAAGCTGCTGATGCGCATGCCCAACAAGCCCACGCTGGCCGCGTTGGCAACCTTGCTAATTAGTCTGGTAATGGTCATTTTGCCGCTGTCTCTGATAGGGCTGTCGCTCATCAAGGAGACCTCGGCCATCTATGACCAGGTCAGCAGCGGCAACCTCTCCGCCGGCAGCTATGTGGAGCAAGTCTTCAATGCACTGCCCTCCTGGCTGACGCCGTGGATGGAAAAGCTGCACCTGGGCACTCTGGAGGAAATCCAGGCCAAGCTCTCCAACATCGCGCTGCAGGCCAGCAAGCTGGCGGCCACCAAGGCCGTGGGACTGGGACAGAACACCCTGGGCTTTGTCGTGGGCTTCGGCGTCATGCTCTATCTCATCTTCTTTCTGCTGCGCGACGGCAAGGAGCTGGTCGCACGCATCTGGGCTGCCACGCCGCTCGCCCCCGAGCACAAGCGCGAGCTGGCCACCAAGTTCATTACCGTCATCCGTGCCACAGTCAAGGGCAATCTGGCCGTTGCAGCCGCCCAGGGCGCGCTGGGAGGACTGATTTTCTGGATTCTGGGCATTCAGGGCGCCGTACTCTGGGCCGTGGTGATGGCTTTTCTGTCCTTGCTGCCCGCGGTGGGGGCGGGCCTGGTCTGGGGGCCGGTGGCCATTTATTTCCTGGCCACGGGCGCCATCACCAAGGGCTTGATCCTGGCGGCCTATGGCGTGCTGGTCATCGGCCTGGTGGATAACGTGCTGCGTCCCCTGCTGGTCGGCAAGGACACCAAGATGCCTGACTACGTGGTGCTGATCTCCACCCTGGGGGGCATGGCCTTGTTCGGTCTTTCGGGCTTTGTGCTCGGCCCGGCCATCGCCGCCCTGTTCATGGCTGCCTGGGAGTTGTTTGCCACCATGCAGGGGCAGGAGGAGAAGCTGCTGAACCGGGAAATCGCGCAAAAACGCACAGCAGGCGATCCGCAGCAGCCTGTAGAAGGCCTCGCCCCCATTGTCGCCCCCCCTCCTGCCGAAACACGGAAAAGCGACAAAGATTAGGGATTTCCTGTTCAACCCGGCCTGCTGACCGATGGCTTTTCGAGCTGAAAGTTGATAGCTTGGGAGGCGCAGGTTGAAAACTATCGCTGTCATTAAGAAAAACAAAAACGAAAAATAAAACTCAAAGTCGCTCAACGTTACTCAAGAATTAAGGGTTTGTAACTGCTATCAAAAATGGGGGGGGTCGTAAAATTTGCTTTCACATAAGCGTTCATACGAAAAGGTACCCCACAATGGACCAATTCTCCAGACGCCAGTTCATGAAAGTGACTGGTTCGACTCTGGCGGGTTCAAGCTTGGCGCTGATGGGCTTCTCACCCACAGCCGCCCTTGCTGAGGTGCGACAGTACAAACTGTCAGCCACCACCGTAACCCGTCAAACCTGCACCTACTGCTCCGTAGGATGCGGCATCCTCATGTACTCCCTGGGCGACGGCGGGAAAAACTCCCGTCTGTCCGTGATGCACGTGGAAGGCGACCCGGATCATCCGGTCAATCGCGGCACGCTGTGTCCCAAGGGTGCATCGCTGCTGGACTTTGTCCACAGCCCCAGCCGCCTCAAGTACCCCGAATACCGCGCCCCCGGCTCGTCCGAGTGGAAGCGCATGTCCTGGGACGAGGCACTGAACCGCATCGCCAAGCTGCTCAAGGAAGACCGCGACGCCAATTTCGTTGAAACCAACGAAAAAGGCCAGAAGGTCAACCGCTGGCTGACCACCGGCATGCTGGCCGCTTCGGCTTCCAGCAACGAAGCTGGCTACATCACGCACAAAGTGGCCCGCTCCTGGGGCCTTCTTGCACTCGATAACCAAGCACGTGTCTGACACGGCCCGACGGTGGCAGGTCTTGCCCCGACGTTTGGCCGTGGAGCGATGACGAACCATTGGGTCGACATCAAGAACGCGGACGTTATTTTGATCATGGGCGGCAATGCCGCCGAAGCACACCCCTGCGGCTTCAAGTGGGTGACCGAAGCGAAGGAGCACAACAAGGCTCACTTCATGGTGGTCGATCCGCGCTTCAACCGCTCGGCATCCGTGGCTGACTTCTATGCGCCGATCCGTTCCGGCTCGGACATCGTCTTCCTCGGTGGCGTGATCAATTACCTGCTGACAAACGACAGGATCCACCACGAGTATGTGAAGAACTACACGGACTTCTCATTCATCGTGCGCGAGGACTTTGCGTTCGACGAAGGTATTTTCTCGGGCTACAACCCTGAAAAGCGTACCTATGACAAGGCGTCGTGGGACTACGAACTGGGTGAAGATGGCTTCGTGAAGGTGGACCCCACTCTGGAACACCCTCGCTGCGTCTATCAGTGGCTCAAGAAGCACTACGCCGGCTATACCCCCGAGAAGGTGGAATCCATCTGCGGCACACCCAGGGAAAAATTCCTGCACGTGTGCGAGAAGCTTGCTTCGACTGCCGAAGCCGGCCGTGTTGCCACCATCCTGTACGCACTGGGCTGGACTCAGCACACCACGGGTGCGCAGATCCTGCGTACCGGTGCCATGATCCAGCTGCTGCTGGGCAATATCGGTATCGCTGGCGGCGGCATGAACGCGCTGCGCGGCCACTCCAACATCCAGGGCCTGACGGACCTGGGCATCCTGTCTGCTTCGCTTCCCGGGTACCTGACGCTGCCAAACGAAGCCGAACAGGACTACAACCAGTACATCGCCACTCGCACGCCCAAGCTGCTGCGCCCTGGCCAGATGAATTACTGGTCGAACACGCCCAAGTTCCATGTCAGCCTGATGAAGGCGTGGTGGGGCCCGGCCGCAACTGCTGAAAACAACTGGGCGTTCGACTATCTGCCCAAGTTGGACAAGCAGTACGACATGCTCCAGATCTTCGAGATGATGACGCAGGGCAAGGTCAACGGCTATATCGCTCAAGGCTTCAACCCCTTGGCGGCTCTGGCTAACAGCAACAGCGTGCGCGAAGGCCTCAAGAAGCTGAAGTTCCTGGTCATCATGGATCCGCTGGTGACGGAAACTTCGGAGTTCTGGAAGAACCACGGCGAATTCAACGACGTGGACTCGGCTTCGATTCAAACCGAGGTGTTCCGCCTGCCTACCACCTGCTTCGCTGAAGAAGACGGTGCCGTGGTCAGCTCCTCGCGCGTGCTGCAGTGGCACTGGAAGGCTGCCGAACCTCCGGGAGAGGCCAAGACCGACATCGCCATCATGTCCGGTTTGCACCTGCGCCTGAAGGCTCTCTATCAGAAGGAAGGCGGCAAGTTCTCCGAGCCCATCACCAACCTGTACTGGCCTTACGCCGAAGCCGATCACCCCTCCTCCGAGGAAGTGGCCAAGGAATACAACGGTCGTGCGCTGGTGGATCTGTTCGACCCCAAGGACCCCAGCAAGCTCATCCGCAAGGCCGGCGAGCAGCTGGCGGGCTTTGGCGAAATGCGCGATGACGGCACCACCCTGGGTGGCTGCTGGATCTGGGCTGGCAGCTGGACTTCTTCCGGCAACCAGATGGCTCGCCGTGACAACAGCGATCCAACAGGCATAGGCAACACGCTGAACTGGGCCTGGGCCTGGCCTGCGAATCGCCGTGTGCTGTACAACCGCGCGTCTTGCGACCGCCAGGGCAAGCCCTTCAACCCCGAACGCGTGCTGATCAAATGGAATGGCAAGCAGTGGGGTGGAGCGGACGTGCCGGATGTGGCCGTAGGCCTGGATCCCGAGGTGATCAATCCCTTCATCATGAACCCCGAAGGGGTGGCCCGTCTGTTTGCTCGCAAGGGCATGGCAGAAGGTCCGTTCCCCACGCACTATGAGGCGTTTGACAACCCGCTGGGCTACAACCCCATGTACCCCAACAACAAGCAGGCCGTCATCAGCCCCGTGATGCGCATCCTGGCAACTGCCAAGGACACGCAGGGCGACCCCAAGGACTACCCGCATGTAGGCACGACCTACCGCCTGACCGAGCACTTCCACTACTGGACCAAGCATGTTCAGCTGAACAACATCGTTCAGCCCGAGCAGTTCGTGGAAATCGGCGAGGCACTGGGCAAGGAACTGGGCATAGAGACCGGCCAGAAGGTCAAGGTTTCGTCCAAGCGCGGTTTCGTGAAGGCCGTGGCTGTGGTGACCAAGCGCATCAAGCCCATGAAGATCGATGGCAAGACCATCCATCACGTGGGTGTGCCGATTCACTGGGGCTTCTCCACGACGGGACGCAAGGGCTATCTGGCGAACAACCTGACAGCCTCCGTGGGTGACGGTAACAGCTTGACCCCTGAATCCAAGACCTTCCTCGTGAAGGTGGAAAAGATCTAAGGAGCCACGCTGATGTCCTCAACCATGTCTCTCGATATCAAACGCCGTTCTGCCACGACGACCCCCGCACCCAGCGCACGCGGTGCGCACGCGGGTGAAGTCGCCAAGCTGATCGACGTCTCCAAATGCATTGGCTGCAAGGCTTGCCAGACAGCCTGCATGGAGTGGAACGACCTTCGCGACGAAATCGGCACGGTTGCCGCAGGCGTCTACGACAACCCGACGGATCTGACGTCGGAGTCTTGGACCGTGATGCGCTTTGCCGAATACGAAAACGAAGCCACAGGCAACCTGGAATGGCTGATCCGCAAGGACGGCTGCATGCACTGCGAAGACCCAGGCTGCCTGAAGGCCTGCCCGTCGCCCGGTGCCATCGTCCAATATGCCAACGGCATCGTGGACTTCCAGCAAGACCAGTGCGTGGGCTGCGGCTACTGCGTCACGGGCTGCCCGTTCAACATTCCGCGCATCTCCAAGAAGGACAACAAGGCATACAAGTGCACCTTGTGTTCGGATCGCGTGGCTGTTGGCCAGGAGCCCGCCTGCGTCAAGACCTGCCCCACCGGAGCTATCCAGTTTGGCACCAAGGAAGCCATGCAGGAGCAAGCATCCCGCCGTGTCGTGGACCTCAAGGAACGCGGCTACGAAAAGGCAGGCCTCTACGACCCGCAGGGCGTGGGTGGCACGCACGTGATGTACGTTCTGCATCACGCGGACAAACCTTCGCTGTACAAGGGCCTGCCGGACGATCCGTCCATCAGCCCCATGGTGTCGCTGTGGAAGGGTGTCGCCAAGCCTCTGGCCATGGCCGCACTGGGTGCAGCCGCAATCGGCAGCCTGTTCCACTACATCACCAAGGGACCCAACGACGTGTCCAAGGAGCTTGAGGATGAAATGGAGCGCAAGGACGCCGAAGCGCTGAACAAGGAGAACGGCAAATGAAACGCAATCCTCGCGACCTCGTGCGCTACAACGCATCGGAGCGCGCCAACCACTGGGTGGTAGGCATTTGCTTCATCTTGCTGGCCCTGTCCGGTCTGGCGTTCTTTCACCCGGCCTTCTTCTGGTTGACCAATCTGTTCGGTGGCGGCCCCTGGACGCGCATCCTGCACCCCTACATCGGGGTTGTCATGGGCGCATTCTTCGTCATCATGGCCTGCCGTTTCGCCAAGCTCAACATCGTTGAGCCGCGCGACATCGAATGGCTCAAGAACGTCAACAAGATGATCGATGGCGACGACCACGACATGCCCGAACAAGGCAAATACAACGGTGGTCAGAAGCTGTTGTTCTGGGGCCTGGTAATCGGCATGCTGCTGATCGTGATCACCGGCTTTCTGATGTGGCGCGCCTGGTGGACATTGCCGGTCAACGTGGTGCGAGCGGCTTCGGTGGTTCACGCCATCGCTGCCGTGTGGATGATCGGTCTGATCATCATGCACGTGTATGCCGCCATCTGGACCCGGGGCACCATTCGCGCCATGCTTTATGGCACAGTAACGCGAGCCTGGGCCAAGCAACACCACCGCGGCTGGTACCGCAAGATGACGGGTGACAACGACTAAGGTTTTTAGTCCTCTCCCCTAACAACCCAGCCGCCAAGCGTTTATCGGCGCTCGGCGGCTGATTCATTTGGAAACCCTGTCAATGCAACGCATTCTTCAACCCGGTGAAATCGAAGCACTGGATCACACCAGCTTTCCCCGCATCTTGCTGCCCCAGGTAAGCAGTCTGTTCGCCGAACGCGCTGCACGCCTGCGCCAGCTGGCCAACGGCAACCCCATTGCAGACTATCTGCTGTTTGTGGCCCAGATCATGGACGCACAGCACAAGGCCGTGAGCGCCGTGGAAGTCGAACTCGCCGATGCCACCCTGATGGCACGCGCCCAGGAGCATTCCATGCCCCTGCTGCCTGCTGTGGACAACATCGATCCCGTCTGGCAGACAGTGCTGGACAATATGCTCGACACGCTGCAAAGCAGCGAGGGTCTGCCCGAGCCCCTGCAGCCCCTGCTCAAGGAACTACGCGCGCTCGAGCCCGAAACCCGAGAAGACATTGCCAAAAAGCTGCTGCAAAAAGAAGTAGCCGCACGCCATGTGGGCCTGGCCCCTTTCATCATGGCAGCATTGCAGGTGGCTTTCGCCAAGCGTTCGTCCAAACTCAGCCCCAGAGACGTTCCATACACAGACCCCGCCAGCATCTGCCCCGTCTGCGCCAGCGAGCCTGTGGCCAGCGTCATCCGCATTGGCGGCAAAATGGCCGGTCACCGCTACGCTCATTGCGGCACCTGTGCCTGCGAATGGCATATGGTTCGTGTCAAGTGCACACACTGCGAATCGACCAAGGGCATCCACTACCAGGGCATTGACGGTGCGGGCGAAGAAGTTCTGGCCGAGACCTGCGACGAATGCGGCAGCTACCGCAAGATCGTGAATCAGGAAAAAAACCCCATGGTCGAACCCCTGGTCGACGATCTGGCCAGCCTGATGCTGGATCTGCTGATGAGCGAGACCCAGTTCCAGCGCGCCAGCGCCAATCCTCTGTTGTTTGTGGCCGTGGCCGAAGAGCAGCAAGGCGAGGCCGACCACGAACTGGTGGACCCTGCGGCGTAAACCTGCCGGCTCCAACCGCCACCATAATGAAGGCGGCAGGAACTCCTGCCGCCTTTTTCATTTTTTCGACGACCCGACACACCTTGGCCATGAGCAATACCGCAGCGACCGCCCCTGAAATTTCGCACCCCTCCCAGCTTCCCGCCGTGGACAAGGTCTTGCTCGCGGTCGAGATGCAGGTGCTGCGCGAGTCCTACGGCCTGGACGCCTGCACCAAGGCAGTCCGCGATGTGCTGACGGGACTGCGCCAGCGGCTCCTGGGTTTTGCCGATCAGCCCGGCCAGAGCGTGCAGGCCGACATCGGCAGCATTGTGCAAGCTGCACAGCGCCATCTTCAGGCCCGGTTTGCGCCACGCCTGCAGCCTGTCTTCAATCTCACCGGCACGGTGCTGCACACCAACCTGGGCCGCGCATTGCTGCCGCAGGCCGCGATCGATGCCGTGCTGCAGGCCATGAGCGCCCCGGCCAATCTGGAATATGACCTTGAAGACGGCGGCCGCGGCGATCGCGACGACCTGGTCGAGTCGCTGATCTGCGAGCTGACCGGTGCCGAAGCAACCACCGTTGTCAACAACAACGCTGCTGCCGTACTGCTGGTGCTGTCCACCATGGCCACGGGCCGGGAAGTCGTGGTCTCGCGCGGCGAGCTGGTGGAAATCGGCGGAGCCTTCCGCATCCCCGATGTCATGACCCGCGCCGGCGCCCGGCTCGTCGAGGTCGGCACCACCAACCGCACGCATGAGAAAGACTATGCAGAGGCCATAGGCGAGAACACGGCCGCGCTCATGAAGGTGCATTGCAGCAACTACGCCATCACCGGCTTTACCAAGGCAGTGACCGACGCCGATGTCGCCCGCATTGCGCACGACAGCAATCTGCCGATGATTGTCGACCTGGGCAGCGGCACGCTGATCGACATGCGCGACTGGGGCCTGCCCTATGAAGTCACGGTGCGCGAGACGGTCGAGTCCGGCGCCGACATCGTCACTTTCAGCGGTGACAAGCTCCTTGGCGGTCCGCAGGCCGGAATCATCGTGGGCCGCAAGGAGCTGATCGCCAGAATCAAGAAAAATCCGCTCAAGCGCGCTCTTCGCGTGGGCAAGATCACGCTGGCGGCACTGGAGCCCACGCTGCGCCTGTACCTGAACCCCGAAAAGCTCGCCCAGGAGCTGACCACGCTGCGCCTGTTCACGCGCAAGGCCAGCGACATGCAGACCCAGGCCGAGCAGTTGCAGCCTCTGCTGCAGCAGGCACTGGGCCAGGACTATGTGGTGGAGACCGCTGCCATGAACAGCCAGATCGGCAGCGGCGCCCTTCCCGTGGAAAACCTGCCCAGCTTCGGCCTCAGGATTTATCCGGCCAGCGGCAAGCAGGCGGGTCGGCAGCTGACCCGGCTCGAAGCGCGCTTTCGTGGCCTGCCGCGGCCGGTGATCGGGCGGCTGCATGACGATGCGCTGTGGCTGGATCTGCGCTGCCTGGAAAACCCGGCCCAGGCACTGTTTGCCGCGCAACTGCCGCTGCTGGCCTGAGCCAGCCCCATGGCCCCGCCCCCGGAATTTATACAGAAACACCTTGCATCGCTTGAGACACAAGCGCCAGCAGCTATCAAGACTACAAGCACACCATGATCATCGGAACCGCAGGCCATATCGACCACGGCAAAACCACGCTGGTGCGTGCGCTCACGGGGGTGGAAACCGACCGCCTCAAGGAAGAGAAAGCCCGCGGCATCTCCATAGAACTCGGCTATGCCTACAGCCCGCTTCCCAACGGCGATGTGCTGGGCATCATCGACGTGCCGGGCCACGAGAAATTCGTCCACACCATGGCCGCCGGTGCCGTAGGCATTGATCACGCCCTGCTGGTCGTGGCTGCCGACGACGGCGTGATGCCCCAGACCATAGAGCACCTGGAAATTCTGCAGCTGCTGGGTGTCAGGCGTGGCAGCGTGGCGCTGACCAAGGTCGATCGCGTTCTGCCGCAGCGCATTGCCGACGTACACCGTGAAATCAACGCCATTCTCGGCGTCACTGCGCTGGCGGGCAGCCCCATCTTCGAGACCAATGCTGCAGAACCCGGCAACGCCGGCGTAAAGGTCCTGCGCGAACATCTGCAGGTGCAGGCCCAGATGATGCAGGCTCGCCCCCGGGACGGCCTGTTCCGGCTCGCCGTGGACCGCGTCTTCACGCTGCCGGGACAGGGCACGGTGGTCACAGGCACGGTCTTCAACGGCCAGGTGCGGGTGGGCGATACGCTAGCACACTCTGCCAGCGGTCAGACCGTGCGCGTGCGCAGCATTCATGCACAGAACCAGAGCAGCGACAGCGGCGTCGCCGGCCAGCGCTGCGCACTGAACCTGGCAGGCATAGGCAAGGACGAGATCGAACGCGGCGACTGGATCATGGACCCGCGCCTGCTGCAGGCCACGGATCGCCTCGACATTCATCTGCATCTGCTCAGCGAAGCACCCTCGCTGGCCCAGTGGACGCCTGTCCATGTGCACCTTGGCACCAAGCGCACCACAGGCCATGTCGCCCTGCTGCAGGACGACGCCATAGAGCCCGGTACCGAGGCCCGCGTGCAACTGGTGCTGGATGCACCGGTCTTCGCCCTGCCCGGCGACCGCCTGATTCTGCGCAACGCCCAGGCCAGTCGCACCATCGCCGGCGGCATGGTGCTCGACCCCTATGCCCCGAGCCGCAAGCGCCGCAGCGCAGAACGCATGGCCTACCTCGACGCCATGGAGCAGCTCATAGCCCGCAGCGACTTCAGGGCTCTGGTCGCCCAGGCTCCGCACGGCATTGCGCGTTCGCAGCTGGTGCGTCTGAGCGGCCATGCCTTCTCCGAGGGCAGCCTTGCCGACACCATCCAGTTGCCCATCGCAGGCGGCGATACCCTGGTGCTGGGCCTGCAGCGCTGGCAGCAGTTGCAGAACCAGCTCATCGACAGTCTGGCGCGCTTTCACGAAAAATCGCCCGACGAGCCCGGCGTCAACGCGGCCCGGCTAAGGCGCATGGCCTTGCCCGGCCTGCAGCAAGGCAGCTACGACGCACTCTATCAAGGCCTGCTCGATGCCCTGCTCAGCAGCAAGCTGCTAGCCAGCACCGGCGCCTGGCTGCATTTGCCGCAGCACAGCGTGCAACTGAGCAGTGCCGAGCAGACGCTGGCCGAAAAACTGCTGCCCGCCATCGCGGCAGGCCGCTATGACCCGCCCTGGGTGCGCGATCTGGCGCGCGACCATGCCGCAGGCGAAGAACTGGTGCGCCAGCTGCTCAAAAAGCTTTCGCGCCAGGGCCAGCTGTTCCAGGTCGTCAAGGATTTGTTCTATGCACCGGCGCGCATGGATGAACTCGCCGCCCTGGTTGCCGACATCGCCAGCCGGCACGCCAGGGGAGAAGTGGAGGCCAGCGCATTCCGCGATGCCACTGGTCTGGGCCGCAAGCGCGCCATCCAGATTCTCGAATTCTTCGACCGCACCGGCTACACACGCCGCGTGCGCGACGCCCATCTGCTGCGCCCTGATGTGCATTGGAATAGCACGCCACGCTGAGCCTGAAAGGAAAACAGGTAGAAATCAATTCAGATTCCTTATCCAGCGTACGCTACAAGCTATCAAATCAGAGTAGACCGTGACATGAGGCATTGTCGTGCAGCTTGTCATCAAGTGCCGGATTGGTGGCTACAATCACTGTCCTATCTTCTACAAGAGTGACAGCTGCCACTCTTGACTCCAAGGAAGGCAATCGTGCCCGGTGGCGCGGCCGGGCTTCAAACCCGGTGGGGGGCGTCAGCCGCTCCCGGGTTGGTTCGACTCCAGCTGCTTTCCGCCATTCCCCCTCTTTGCACTTCAGACTGCGGCTTCCTGCTCCTGCAGCATTCGCCACATCACCTTGCCGCTGCCGCTCTTGGGCAAAGCCGTCACGAACTGCACCAGGCGCGGTGCCTTGTAGACCGCCATATTGTCATGGCACCACTGGATGATCTGCTCTGCCGTCGTAGTCTCATGGCCGGCACGCAACACGACCACGGCCTTGACGGTCTCGCCGCGATAGGCATCCTTGGCGGAGATCACGCAGGCCTCCTGAATCGCGGGATGGCGGAACATCAGCGATTCCACCTCGGCCGGCCATACCTTGAAGCCGCTGGCATTGATCATGCGCTTGAGCCGGTCGGTGATGAAGAAGTAGCCATCCTCATCCACGCGCCCCAGGTCCCCGGTGCGGAAAAAGCGCTTGCCATCCAGCTCCATAAAGCTTTGCTCGGTCGCCTCGGGACGTTGCCAGTAGCCTTCAAACACCTCGGGGCCGTTGACCACGATCTCGCCCTGCTCCCCCTGGGCGACCTCTTCCAGCGTGTCGGGGCTGATCACGCGCGCATCGGTGCTCATGAAGGGTATGCCCAGACATTGCTGCTTGGGATGGTCGGGCGGATTGCTGTGTGAAGGTGCGGCGGTTTCGGTCAGACCATAGCCCTCGCAAAAGCGCAGGCCGTACTGCTCCAGCAGTCGCTGGGCCACGGCCTGGGGCATGGCGGCGCCGCCGCCGCCGATGTATTTGAGGCTGGACAGATCGAAGGACGCGAAGTTGGGGCTGGCCAGCAGATCGATCACCATGGTCGGGATATTGGTCCAGCTGGTGACCTGATAGTGCGAGATCAGGCGCCCGGCCAGCTCACGCTCCCAGCGCGGCATGATGATCAGCGTCGCCCCCACGTAGATGGCGCTGTGCAGCACGGACACCATGCCCGTGATGTGAAACATGGGCACGACGGCGAGCACCACGTTCTCGCTGGTGCCCGTGCCCCACAGCGCACCGGAGACGGCGTTGTGGTTGATGCTGCGGTGCAGGTGCATGCAGCCCTTGGGCTGGCCCGTGGTACCGCTGGTATAGGGCAGCAAGGCTAGGTCGTCACGACCCGCGGTATGCGGTGGCGGCAGCTCGCTACAGGCCAGGGCCTGCGTCCAGGCATGGACCTGGCCGTGGTTCAGGCTGGCAGGCTCGCGCTCGCCCAGCAGCCAGTTGCGCCAGGCTTCGGGCGGTGCATCCGGCCCTTGCACATCGGCATCAAAACCGTCGGTGAATCGGGTGACCAGCAAGTGCTGCAATGCTTCGGACTGCGGCAAGGCATTGCTGGCCTTGGCCAGCTCCGGCGCCAGATCAGCCGTGGTGATGGCCACCTTGGCGCCCGAATCCGTGATGTAGTGCTTGAGCTCCTCCGCCGTATTCATGGGGTTGACCGGTACAACTACCGCATTGGCTCGAAAAATGGCGTAATGCGCCAGTACCAGTTGCGAGCTGTTTTGCATCAGCACGATGACGCGGTCGCCTTTCTGCACGCCCAGGCCATGCAGATAGGCGGCCATGCGCTCCGTACCCTCGCACAGTTGCCTGTAGGTCGTGGTGCGCCCCAGAAACACCAGCGCGGCCTTGTCCGGATAACGCCGGGCATTGATAGCAAGGTTTTCCCAGACACTGGTCACGGGAACGGTGATGGAATGTGGCAGCCGATTGGGCCAAAACTTGTGGTGAGCGGGCATGAGTCAGGCAATCAGAAAAGCGTATACATAGTCCGGGTGGACTAATCAGTCCGCAAGACTAGGCCTGCAACCTCGGCCCGGCATCCGGGATGGCCCCAACAGTCGGTCACGCAGGTGACGGTCGGCGCGGCCTGACGCGGCTCAAGCTGGTCCGACCCCGCGCACTGGCTTACCATGCGCAAATGCCTCATGAATCGCGCCTGCAGCAGTCGCTGCGCCAGCTACTCGCCAGTCAGCGTACCGCCGCACTGGCCGTTCAGCCGCAGGCCGGCTCATCAGCCCCCGGATATCTCCCCGCCCCGGGCCTGTCGCTGGTGCCCTGGGCCTGGAGTGGCGAATTCAGCTGCCTGATACTGCATGTCAGTGCGCTGGCCAGTCATACACAGGCCATGGAGCAGCATCCTGCCGTCAGCCTGCTGGTGAGCAGGCCAGAGTCCGCTGGCGAAGCTGTGCATGCGCTGGAGCGCATCAGCATTCGGGGCGTGGCATCCACGCCCCCGCGCGACAGCGGCCTGTGGCAAGGCGCCCGTGCCAGCTATCTGACGCGCTTTCCCGAAGCCGAGCCCATGACGGCGCTGGGCGACTTTCGTTTTGTCTGCATCACGCCGCAAGGCGGCAGGCATGTCGCGGGCTTCGGCGCGGCGCGCGATGTGGACGAACACGATCTCATAGCCGCACTCAACCCGGCTGCCTAGCCTTTTCTGGCTCGGCCCGACCTGGATTGGCCAGTTTGAGCCTTGAGCACATGCTCGGCAATCAGGCACATGCAGGCCAGCGGCTGGCCCTGCACCAGGGCCTGAACATGGTCCTGCCAGATCTGCCCCTGCTGCTCCACGCTTGCGTCCAGAAAGCACTTCAGCATCTGATGCGGATCTGCACAGGCCTGATAGTGATAGGGATTGTGCCGCAGGCATGCCGCACGCAGATGCAGGCCCAACGCCTCCCAGGTCACCGCCCTGCCTTGCAGGCGCTGCCACTGATGCAGCAACTCATGGGCGAAGACGCCTGCCACCACAGGGTGGGCAAGCCGCAGCGGCTCATGCGGGTCCCGGTGCTCAAAAAAGCTGCGCGGCAGATAGATGCGCCCGCCGCCCAGGGAGAGCGCGCGCCTGGTATCGCCCAGACGCCGCACATGCAGACGCATGCCGGGCAGCAGTTCATCCAGCGTAGTGCCGAAAAGCCGCTGCGCGAAACCGGCCTCGACCGGCATCAGGCTTCGCCTCCAGAACATCATGCAACAGGCCGCGCGCAAGGAGGATTCCGCATCTCGGAGACTCCTGGCAGGTTCTAGAACTCGAAGACCTGGCCCGGCTGCGGAACCCGCACCGAGAAATGCAGGCGCTCGTGCAGCAGCGTGGCCAAGGCCAGGGAGGCATGCGGCTCCCCATGCACCACAAAGGTCTGCTGCGGTGGGCGGGTGAACGCGGCCGCCCAGTCCAACAGGGCCTGCTGGTCGGCATGGGCCGAAAAGCCACCCAGGGTATGGATGCCGGCACGGACCTCGACCTCATCTCCAAACAGGCGCACCAGCGTGGCACCGTCGACCAGCCTGCGACCCAGCGAACCTTCAGCCTGAAAACCGCAGATCACCACCGCACACTCGGGCCTCGACAGATTGTTCTTCAGATGATGCAGCACCCGCCCCGCATCGCACATGCCGCTGGCCGAGATGATGACCGCGCCGCTCTTGATGCGGTTGAGCTTGATGGAGTCCTCCACATCGCTGATGAAATGAATGTGCGGCGACTCCTTGAGTCTCCTGACGCTGCCCAGCAACTGCCTGGCCTCCTCGTCGAACACGCCGAAGTGCCGCAGCGTGATATCGGTGGCCGCAACCGCCATGGGCGAATCCACAAATATCTCTACCGGCGGCAGGCGTCGCTGCTGGATCAGCTGCAGAAAGTGATAGAGCAGCTCCTGCGTGCGCCCCACGGCAAATGCCGGGATGACCACATTGCCATGGGGAACCGTGCGCGTGACCACATCGACCAGCTCCTCCAGGGTATCGCCCGTGCTCTTGTGCTGCCGATCGCCATAGGTAGACTCGATGAGCAGCACATCGGCGTCCATGATCGGCGTGGGATCGCGCAGAATCACCCGCCCCGGCTGGCCCAGATCGCCGCTGGCCACCAGCTTGCGCGTGCCGCCATGGCCATCTGCCAGCCACAGCTCCACAATGGCCGAGCCAAGAATATGCCCGGCATCCTGAAAACGTAACGTCACCGCAGGATGGGGTTCGAAGCTCTGTCCATAGGCCCTGGCCTGGACCTGCTCCAGCGTGCTCGCCACATGGGCCAGCGAATACAGAGGAACCGTCAGCTCGCGCTCACGCCCCCGGCCTTCACGCCGACGCCGCGCCGCACGCTCGGCATCCATCATCTGGATATGGGCACTGTCCTTGAGCAAGACCTCGAGCAAGTCCTTGGTGGACAGCGTGGCATAGATAGGGCCCTTGAAGCCCTGGGCCACGAGCTTGGGCAGCAGGCCGCTGTGGTCGATATGCGCATGGGTCAGAACGACGAAGTCCAGGCCTGCGGCATCAAAGGCAAAGGCTTGCTGGTTGTGCTCGTCAGCCTCGCGGCCGCCCTGGGCCATGCCGCAGTCGATCAGAAAGCGACAGCCATGCGCCTCGACCAGAAAGCAGGACCCCGTGACCGACTGCGCCGCACCGTGAAAAGTGATGTTCATGAAGCATCCATTGACGATCCACATGGACCGCCAATGAATCTAGCACCACTGGCGCCTGCACCGCCAGTGCCTCAAGTCTTGCCTTGATGCCCATCAAACCGCTGAGCCTGTCCGGGCGCTGCAAATACCGGCTGGCTGAGCAGCAGGCGTCACAAGCCGGCAAACCGGCCGCCAGGGCGGACAGCGCAGCTATCGCCTCATCCGCGAGCCGCCTGCGGCTCGCCGCTGCCCCAGCCTCCGCCCAGTGCACGAATCAGGGCCACCGTGGCCGTGTACTGCGCAGTACGCACCTGCAAGGCCTGGCGCCGGTTACGCAGCTCGTTGCGGCGCGCATCCAGCAGCTCCAGCTGGCTGACCAGACCGTTGCGATAGCGCACATCCGAGAGGTGCGTGGCCCGCTCGGAAGACTGCACGGCCTGCCCCAGCACACGGGCCTGGCCCGAGAGCAGGCGCAAGGCACTGAGCTGATCCTCGACCTCCCGGAAGGCCGCGAGCACCTGGCCGCGCTGGGCTGCCACGGCGGCCTCCAGGCGCGCACGGGCGCCCTCTTCCTGCGCAGCGCGCTGGCCGCCGTCGAAGATGGGCAGGGACAGCAAGGCGCCTATGCCCCAGGAGCGCGCAGACCACTTGAACAGATCGCCGAGCTCCGGCGAGGCATAGCCGCCATTGCCCGTGAGCGTGATGGCGGGAAACCACGCGGCCTGGGCCACGCCCACGCGCGCCTGGGCCGCCAGCACCGATGCCTGGGCCGCCGACACATCGGGGCGGCGTGCCAGCACCGTGGCGGGCACGCCTGCCGGAATCACGGGCAGCGTTGCCGCCTGCGGCTGCGAAGCCAGCGAAAAACCGCTGGCCACATCGCCGACCAGCACGGCCAGCGCATGCGTGAGGGCCGCCTGCTGGCGCTCCAGCGCCAGCGTCTCGGCCTCGGTGGCCGAAACCTCGGTCTGCATGCGCGCCACATCCAGCTCGGCGGCATCGCCGGCACGGTAGCGCTTCTCGATCAGCGTCAGAGTCTCGCGATAGGCCGCCAGACTCTGCTCGACCAGTTGGCGCTCAGTCTGCAGCGAACGCAGCTGCAGATAGGTCTGGGCCACATCGGCCTGCACCATCAGGCGCGTGCTCTGCAGCAAGGCCTCGCGTGCATTGGCATCCTCGCGTGCCGCTTCGCTGGCCCGCGACAGCCTGCCGAACAGATCCGCTTCGTAGGAGAAGTTCAAGCCGGCCGTGACCAGGGTTGCGGGCTGCATGCCGTTCGCGGTGTTCACTCCGGCCTGACGGGCGGCACCGCCCCCGGTCGCGATCTGCGGCTGGCGCTGCGCATCGGCCGAGCGCAGCAGTGCCCGCGCTTCGGCCAGACGTGCCGCAGCGGTCTGCACATCGGTGTTGGCTTCACCCGCACGCTCCACCAGAGCGCTTAGTTCGGTGTCGGCAAATACCAGCCACCAGGCACCGCGCGGCTGGGCCTCGGCCGGGGCAGCCTGCGTCCAGCCTGCGGCTGCGGCCTGGGCGCTGAAGCTAGCGGGCACGGCAATGCCGGCATGCTCGGCCACCGTGGGCGGCGCACTGGCGCAACCCGCCAGCACCAGGGCTGCCGCCAGCGCGCTCAGGGACGGCATCAGGGATCGAATGCCTTGCATCGTTTTCATATCGGAATCCATGGTTGATTGGGCTTATTCGTCATGGCCGCGCGGCGCAGCAGGCATGGGCAGGACCGAGGCGCCGTGACCCGGCTCGCTGATCGGCGCCACATGGCTGCCATGCTGCTGCAGCGGACGGTTGCCGGCCAGGCGGCGCAGCACCACGTAGAACACGGGCGTGAGGAACAGGCCAAAGGCCGTCACACCGATCATGCCGGCGAACACCGCCACGCCCATGGCGCTGCGCATCTCGGCTCCCGCGCCCGTGGACAGCACCAAGGGCAGCACGCCCATGACAAAGGCCAGCGAGGTCATGAGGATGGGGCGCAGACGCAGGCGGCTGGCCTCGATGGCGGCCTGCACGGGCGAGCGGCCGGCAAATTCCAGCTCGCGGGCGAACTCCACGATCAGGATGGCGTTCTTGGCCGACAGTCCCACCAGCACGATGAGTCCGATCTGCGTGAACACATTGTTGTCGCCGCCGCTCAGCCACACGCCGGTCATGGCGGCCAGCAGGCCCATGGGCACGATGAGGATGATGGCAATCGGCAGGGTCAGGCTTTCGTACTGCGCCGCCAGCACCAGGAAGACCAGCAGGATGGCGATGGGGAACACCAGCACGGCGGAATTGCCGGCCAGGATTTCCTGGTAGGTCAGTTCGGTCCACTCGAAACCTATGCCGGGCGGCAGGGTTTCGGCGGCAATGCGTTCGACGGCTGCCTGGGCCTGGCCCGAGGAAAAGCCGGGCGCAGGCCCGCCATTCACATCGGCGGCCAGAAAGCCGTTGTAGCGCATGGCGCGTTCTGGCCCGAAGCTGGGTTCGAGCTTCATCAGCGCCGACAGCGGTACCATCTCGCCCGTGGTGGAGCGCACCTTGAGCAGGCCCACGTCCTCGGCGCGCGCCCGGTAGGCGGCATCGGCCTGGACGCGCACGCTGTAGGTGCGACCAAACTGGTTGAAGTCGTTGGCGTACAGGCTGCCCAGGTAGATCTGCAGTGTCTCGAAGATATCCGTCACGGGCACGCCGAGCTGGCGCGCCTTGGTGCGGTCAATGGCGGCATAGAGCTGGGGCACATTGACCTGCCAGCTGGTGAACAGGCCTGCCAGCTCCGGCGTCTGGTAGGCCTTGGCCATGAAAGCCTTGACGGCCGCGTCCATGGCGTCGTAACCCAGCGAGGCACGGTCCTCGATCTGCAGCTTGAAGCCGCCGGTCGTGCCTAGGCCAGCCACGGGCGGTGGCGGGAACATGGCGATGAAGGCTTCCTGGATGCTGCCAAAGGCCTGGTTGAGCTGGCCCGCCACGGCAGCGCCGCTCTGGTCGGCATGCGTGCGCTCGGCAAAGGGCTTGAGCGTGACAAAGACAATGCCCGAGTTGGAGCTGTTGGTGAAGCCGTTGATGGACAGCCCGGGGAAGGCGATGGCGTCTTCCACATTGGGATTGTTCTTGACGATCTCGCCCATGCGGCGGATCACGTCTTCCGTGCGGTCCAGCGTGGCGCCATCGGGCAGCTGGGCAAAGCCGACCAGATACTGCTTGTCCTGGGCCGGCACGAAACCGCCGGGCACCAGCTTGAACAGACCCCAGGTCGCGCCCACCAGCACGGCATAGATCACCAGCATCAGCGCCTTGCGACCGATGACGCGCTGCACGCCGCCGCTATAGGCATCGGAGCCGCGGCGGAACAAGGCATTGAAGCGGCGGAAAAAGCCGCCCAGCACCCGCTCCATGCCGCGTGTCAGTGCGTCCTTGGGAGCATCGTGGCCGCGCAGCAGCAGCGCGGAAAGCGCAGGCGACAGGGTCAGCGAGTTGATGGCCGAGATCACCGTCGAGATGGCGATGGTCACCGCGAACTGTCGATAGAACTGGCCCGTGAGGCCGCTGATGAAGGCCAGCGGCACAAACACGGCCACCAGCACCAGGGCGATGGCGATGATGGGCCCGCTCACCTCCTGCATGGCACGGTAGGTAGCCTGGCGCGGCGACAGACCGGCCTCGATGTTGCGTTCCACGTTCTCCACCACCACGATGGCGTCATCCACCACGATGCCGATGGCCAGCACCAGGCCGAACAGGCTCAGCGCGTTGATGGAAAAGCCCAGCAGGTGCAGCACGGCAAACGTCCCCACCACCGACACCGGCACGGCCAGCAGCGGAATGATGGAAGCGCGCCAGGTCTGCAGGAACAGAATCACCACCACCACCACCAGGGCCACGGCTTCCAGCAGGGTCTGGACCACGGACTTGATGGAGGCACGCACGAACTGCGTGGGGTCGTAGGCGATGCGGAACTCGACGCCCTCGGGCATGTGCTTTTGCAGCTCGGCCATGGTGGAGCGCACATTGGCCGAGATCTCCAGGGCGTTCGAGCCCGGGGCCTGGAACACGCCCATGCCCACGGCGGGGTCGTTGTTGAGCAGGGAGCGCAGGGAATAGTCGGCCGCGCCCAGCTCCAGCCTCGCCACGTCGCGCAGGCGCGTCACGGCGCCGTCGGCACCGGTCTTGACGATGATGTCGCCGAACTCCTCCTCGGTCTGCAGACGGCCCTGGGCATTGATGGACAGCTGCATGTCCACGCCGGGCAGGCCGGGCGAGGCGCCGACCACACCGGCCGCGGCCTGCACGTTCTGTCCGCGGATGGCGGCCACCACGTCGGCGGCCGATAGACCGCGCTGCGCCACCTTCTGCGGGTCCAGCCAGGCACGCATGGAATAGTCGCCGCCACCGAAGATCTGCACCTGGCCCACGCCCTGGATGCGCGCCAGACGGTCCTTCACATTGAGCACGGCATAGTTGCGCAGATAGTCGATGTCATAGCGCCCGTTGGGCGAGACCATGTGCACGACCATGGTCAGGTCGGGCGCGCTCTTGACCGTGGTGATGCCCAGGCGGCGCACTTCCTCGGGCAGGCGCGGCTCGGCCTGGGAGACGCGGTTCTGCACCAGCTGCTGGGCCTTGTCGGGATCGGTGCCCAGGGCGAAGGTCACGGTCAGCGTCATCACGCCGTCGGTCGTGGCCTGGCTGCCCATGTAGAGCATGCCTTCCACGCCGTTGATGGATTCCTCCAGCGGCGTGGCCACGGTTTCGGCAATCACCTTGGGATTGGCGCCCGGGTACTGGGCTCGCACCACCACCGAAGGGGGAGCGACCTCGGGATATTCCGAGATCGGCAGCGTTCGCATGGCGATCAGGCCAGCGAGAAAGATGAGCACCGACAGCACACCCGCAAAAATCGGGCGGTCGATGAAAAATCGGGAAAGGTTCATGGTGTCGGAGGATTAAGGGTTCTCAGACCGTGGGCTGCTTGGCGGCGCCGCGGCCGTCGGCCAGCTCGGCCTTGGCGTCCATGGGCACGTCCTGCGGCGCGACCACCACGCCGGGGCGCACACGCTGCAGTCCGTTGACAACGATGCGCTCGCCGGCCTTGAGGCCGGAAGTGACCACGCGCAGGCCGTCCACCGGCGCGCCCAGTTGCACCTCCCGGTACTCGGCCTTGTTGTCGGCGCCAATCACCAGCACGAATTTCTTGCTCTGGTCCGTGCCCACGGCGCGCTCGTTGATGAGCACGGCCTGGGTGGTCTGTGGCTGACCCATGCGGATCCGCGCGAACTGGCCGGCCATGAGCGTGCCGTCCACATTGCCGAACACGGCGCGCACACGCACCGTGCCACTCTTGGCATCGACCTGGTTGTCTATGAGCTGCAGATGACCGGCATAGGGTGTGCCGCCGCTGGTGCCCACACCCATCTGCACGGGAATGGTTTCAATCAGCGCACGCGTGCTGCGTCCCTGGCTTGCGCTTTGCAGACCCTGCAGCGCCTGGGCCACGATCTGCTCGTCGGCATCGAAGCTGGCATACATCGGGTCCACCGACACCAGGGTGGTCAGCACCGGCGCTCCGGCTCCCGAGCTCACAAGATTGCCCACCGTGACCTCGATGCGGCCCACGCGCCCGCTCACCGGAGCCTTGACCTGGGTGTAGCCCAGATTCAGCTTGGCGGTCTGCAGCGCCGCCTGGGCGGCGCGCAGATTCGCATCAGCCTCGCGCCGGGCATTCACGCGCTCGTCGTATTCCTTCTGCGCGATCGCCCGCTCGTCCCACAGACGCGTGGCGCGCTCGGACTCGCTCTGGGTATAAGCCATGCGCGCCTTGGCGGCAACGACCTGGGCTTCGGCGCGATCGACTTCTGCCACATAGGGAGCCGGGTCCACGGTGAACAGCAGATCACCGGCCTTGACCAGCGCACCTTCCTTGAAATGCACGGCCTGCACTGCGCCCGAGACGCGCGGCTGCACATCCACGCGCTGCACTGCTTCGAGGCGGCCGGAGAATTCATTCCACAGCGTCACGTCCTGCTGCAGAACCTGGGCTGCCGAGACCGGCACGGCCGGCGCGGCGGCCTGCGCAGCCGGCGCTTCCGCGTGCGATGCCTGCAGGCCCAGCATGGCGGCGGTCGTGGCGATCACGGCAGCGGCGACGCCGGCGGCGGCCCACCGGCGGCGATTGGAGAGTTTGGAGTGCTCGTTCATGGCAATGTCTTTGGTTCAAGGGTTGAAAGCGGTAGCGGCTCTTTCGGCGGCAGGCATGACTCATCCCTTCCAGCGCTCAGGCCAGGAATCGAATGAGGAAGAGAAGAAAAAAAGCGCAGCCGTGCTGCGTCCGACCCACAGGGACGGATCAGGTCAGCGATCTGGGCAGGGCAAGATCAGCTCAGAACCGACATCGGGTGGTTTCGAAAAACTGGCGCAGCTGCTCCTGCAACTGCGCGGCGCAAGGGCAGGACTCGGGCGGCTGCTCCAGCAGCGCCTGCGGCCATTGCCCCGCTTCTGCAAACACATGGCGAAACACGCTCAGGCCGGCAGCTTCCAGCCGCGCGCCATAGTTCAGTGCCTCATCGCGCATGGGGTCGGCCTCGCCGACCAGAATCAGCGTCGGCGGCAGTCCCGCGAGGCGGCGGGCCCGCGCCGGCACCGCATAGGGGTGCTCCGCATCATGCGGCTCGCCCAGGTACTGGCACCAGCCCGAAGCCCATTTGCATTCGACGGATTCGCCCTGGGCGGCACGCTGCGAAGGCGTGGCCGAGCAAGGGTCCAGCATGGGAGAGATCAGAATCTGCCCGGCCAGTGGCGGCTGCTGCTGATCGCGCGCCATCATGCAGACGCCGGCCGCCAGATTGGCGCCCGCCTCTTCACCGGCCAGATAGAGCGGAGCGCCCTTGCCGGCCAGCTTGGTGCGTTGCTTGTAGGCCCACAGCAGCACCTCGTAGCCCAGCTCCAGCGGACGCGGAAACGGATGCTCGGGTGCCAGCGGATAGGCCAGCGACACCACACAGGCCCCGGCCGCCTCCAGCGAGCTGCCGACGGTGCAGCCGTTATCCAGATCCCCCGCCACAAAGGCGCCGCCATGGAAATGCAGCACCAGCGGGACCACTTCGCCGCGTCGCTTGCCGCCGTATATGCGCACATCGGCCTGCACACCGTCGGCCACGGAAATCGTGGTGTCGGTATGAGGAATCGGCTGCAATGCGGTGGCTTTGGTGTTTGACATGGATTTTCCGGACAGGACCGGGTGATGGAACAGAAATGTAGCAACAGCAATTGACGGCATAAACCCCGCAAACGCGGCCACACTGTTTCCAATTCTCGAACAATGACGGGGTGAGCTGTGTGTGAGAATCCCGCATCCTCGGCGAGTCCGGGTTTTCGCGAGGACAAGGAGATCCCATGGATCAGATACAGGCCATGCGTATTTTCGCGCGGGTCGTGGAAGCCGGCACTTTCACGCGTGCAGCCGATTCGCTGCATATGCCAAAAGCCAGTGTGACCAAGAACGTTCAGGCGCTGGAAGAGCGCCTGCGCGTGAAGCTGCTCAACCGTACCACGCGTCGCGTCACCGTGACCGCCGATGGTGCGGCCTACTACGACCGTGCCGTGCGCCTGCTCGCCGACTTCGACGATCTCGAGGCCAGCGTCAGCCAGGCGCGCACCACGCCGCGCGGGCGCCTGCGCGTGGATGTGGGAACGACGGTGGCGCGTCTGCTCATCATTCCCCATCTGAGCGAGTTCCAGTCCCGCTACCCCGAGATACAGATCGATCTGGGCGTGAGCGACCGCACCGTGGACCTGATCAGCGACAACGTGGACTGCGTGATCCGTGGCGGCGAGCTGGCCGACCAGTCCCTGGTGGCACGCCGCATCGGCAATCTGGAATTCATCACCGTTGCCGCCCCCGACTATCTGCAGCGCCACGGCGTGCCCCGGCATCCGCGCGATCTGGAGTCCGGCCATCGCAACGTGATCTATTTCTCCCCGGTCTCGGCGCGGCGCTATCCGCTGGAGTTCCACAAGGGCGGCGAAGTGATAGAGATCGCCAGTCCCGCCCACCTGGGTATCAACGAAGGCAATGCCTATATCAGCGCCATCCTTGCCGGTCAGGGCATAGGACAGCTCAGCCGCTTCCAGATTCACAAGTACCTGGAAAACGGACAGCTGCAACGCGTGCTGGAGGACTGGAAGCACCCCCTGCTGCCGATCTACGTGGTCTATCCGCCCAACTCCCACCTCAGCGCCAAGGTACGCGCCTTTGTGGACTGGGTGGTGGAGCTGTTTTCGCGCAATCCGCTGCTGCAGGGCGAAAGCCGGCCCGCCTAGGCAGGCAGGGCCGCACTTGCCAGGCCGTCAGGCCGGCATCACTGCTGCAGCTGCGCCCAGACCTTGTCCAGCCTCTTGGCACTGACCGGATAGGGCGTGCGCAGCTCCTGGGCAAAAAAGCTCACGCGCAGTTCCTCCAGCATCCAGCGGTACTCCTGCATGCGGGCATCGATCTGCCCCTTGCGCTCGGCCACCAGCCGCCAGTAGCGCTGCTCCAGCGGCAGCAGCTCCTTGAGCTTGGCGGCATCGCGCGCCGGATCGGCCCGGTACTTGTCCAGGCGCGAGGTAATCGCCTTGAGGTAGCGCGCATAATGGCCGAGCTGCGCCCAGGGAGCCACGGCGATGAAGTTCTTGGGCATGAGCTTTTGCAGCTGCTCGCCCGCGTCCTTGGTGGCCTCCGGCGCGTTCTTGGTGTCCTTGATCTTGCGCGCGGCGGCCGCGTACTCGGCAAGGATGGTGGCCGACATGCGAGCCACCTCGTTGGCAATCAGCGTCAGGCGGCCACGGCCGTCCTGCACGCGCTGCTTGAAGTCGGCCTCGTTGCTCGGCAACGGCTCCTGCAGGAAGGCACGGTCAATGGCCACGTCGATGATCTGGCCGCGCAGCTCTTCCTGCGTGCCCAGCGGCATATAGGCCACGGCCATCTTCTGCAGATCGGGAATGTTCTTTTCCAGATACTTGAGCGCATCGCGAATCTGCAGCGCGAACAGGCGGCGCAGACCCACGCGGTGCCTTGCGGCAGCGGCTTCGGGTTCGTCAAAGACCTCGATGCCGACGGCGTCGCCATGGTCGATCAAGGCTGGAAAGCCGATCAGCGTGGTGCCGCCCTTCTTGATTTCCATGAGCTCGGGCAGCTCGCCGAAACTCCAGTCCTTGTAGCGCGCGTCATGAGACTGGGCCGGCTTGCCCGCCACAGCCTTATCATTTTCAGGAGCTGCTTGCGCTTTATTTTTATCACTTTCAGATATCTTTGACTCTGAAACGCTTGTATCACTTACGCCAGAAGCTATCTTTAATGAAGCAAGTGCCTGGAACGCACCGCGTGCCTTGGCGCCCCACTCGGCCTTGAGCGCCCCCAGATTGCGGCCCTGACCCAGCTGACGGCCATGCTCGTCCGTGATGCGGAAGTTCATGAACAGGTGCGGGCTCAGCATATCCAGCTTGAAGTCGGCGCGCTTCACATCCAGCGAAGTCTCGCCCTGCACCTGCTTGAGCAAGGCGTCGATCAGCCCACCCTGGGCCCAGCGCTCGTTCTGCGTGAACAGCTCGGCCAGCCGTGCCGCGCTCTCGGGCAGCGGCACGAAACGGCTGCGCGGGCGCTGGGGCAGGCTCTTGAGCAGCGCCTGGATCTTGTCCTTGAGCATGCCCGGCACCAGCCACTCGGCGCGCTCCTCCGACACCTGGTTGAGCACGAACAGCGGCACGGTGACCGTGATGCCGTCGCGCGCATCACCAGGGCTGTGCAGATAGCTGGCGCTGCAATCGGCACCGCCCAGCTTCACGGTCTTGGGGAATTTGTCCGTGGTGATGCCGGCGGCCTCGTGCCGCATCAGCTCATCCCTGGACAGGCGCAGCAGCTCGGGCTGGTTCCTGCTCTCGGCGCGGAACCATTTGTCGAAGGTCGCACCGCTGTACACATCCCTGGGCAGATGCTGGTCGTAGAAGGCAAAGATCAGCTCGTCGTCGACCAGCACGTCCTGGCGTCGGCTCTTGTGCTCCAGCTCCTCGACCTTGCGCATGAGCTTGAGGTTGGCGGGCAGGAAATGCCATTGGGTTTCCCACTCGCCCTCCACCAGCGCCTGACGGATGAAGAGATTGCGCGCCTCGTGCGGATCGACGCGGCCATAGCTGACGCGGCGGCCGTTATAGACCACCAGGCCGTAGAGCGTGGCGCGCTCCAGCGCCACCACATCGGCCTGCTTCTTGCTCCAGTGCGGATCCAGCAGCTGCTTCTTGAGCAGATGGCCGCCCACCTCTTCCAGCCACTGCGGCTCTATGGCCGCAATGCCGCGGCCGTACAGGCGCGAGGTCTCGACCTGCTCGGCCGCCACGATCCAGCGGCCGGGCTTCTTGCTCAGGTGGGCGCCGGGGTGCGGGTGGAACTTGATGCCGTGCGCCCCCAGATAGCTCTCGCTTTCCTCGGCCTTGTAGCCGATATTGCCGAGCAGCCCCGACAGCATCGACAGGTGCACGGCCTCATAGCCCGCCGCCTCGTTGTTGAGCAGCCATTTCTGCTCCTTGACCACGGTCAGCAACTGCGAATGGATATCGCGCCACTCGCGCACTCGGCGGATATTGATGAAGTTCTGGCGCAGCAGCTGCTCCCACTGGCGGTTGCTGATCTTGTGCGTGGCCTCGTCGGCCTGCTCGGCGGGGTTGAACAGCGCCAGCCGCTCCTCCACCGTACCCTCGACCTGCGCACCGCTGGCACGCTGACTGACGGGCAGGAAGGCCTGGTTGCGCGCATTGAGCTTGGCCGCAGGCGCATGCTGGGCCGCCATCTCCTTGCGGCTCTTGGCCACGACCTTGCCGCCGCGCGCATCCGACAGCCATTTCCACAGACGCAGATAGCCGCTGAATTCGCTTTTCTCGTCGTCGAACTTGGCATGTGCCTGGTCGGCCTGCTGTTGCGCTTCCATGGGCCGGTCGCGCACGTCCTGCACGCTCAAGGCCGAGGCAATGATCAGCACCTCGGCCAGGGCGCGGCGCTCGCGCGCTTCCAGAATCATGCGGCCCACGCGCGGGTCCAGCGGCAGGCGCGACAGCTCCTTGCCCATGGGCAGCAGATGGCCGTGATCGTCCACCGCGCCCAGCTCGGCCAGCAGCTGATAGCCGTCGGCAATGGCGCGGCCCGAGGGCGCTTCGAGGAAGGGGAAATGAACCACATCGCCCAGACCCAGTGACTTCATGCGCAGGATCACGCCGGCCAGCGAGGAGCGCAGGATTTCGGGGTCGGTGAAGCGGTCGCGGCTGGCGAAGCTCTCTTCGTCATACAGGCGAATGCAGATGCCGTTGGCCACACGGCCGCAACGGCCCGCGCGCTGGTTGGCTGCGGCCTGCGAGATCGGCTCGACCAGCAACTGCTCCACCTTGCTGCGGAAGGAGTAGCGCTTCACGCGCGCCGTACCGGCGTCGATCACATAGCGAATGCCCGGCACCGTGAGCGAGGTTTCGGCCACATTGGTGGCCAGCACGATGCGCCGCCCCGTATGGCCGTCAAAGATACGGTCCTGCTCGGCCTGCGACAGGCGCGAGAACAGCGGCAGCACCTCGGCGCTGCGCAGCGTGGGCGAGTGCTGCAGATGCTTGCGCAGATGGTCGGCGGCTTCGCGAATCTCGCGCTCGCCGGGCAGGAAGATCAGGATATCGCCGCCCTTGCCGCCGGCCCAGAGCTCATCGACGCCATCGGCAATGGCGTCGTTCAGATCCTTGTCCTTCTCGCCCTCGAACGGGCGATAGCGCATCTCCACCGGATAGGTACGACCCGAGACCATGATCACAGGCGCAGGACCGCTCTTCGATTCGAAGTGCTTGGCAAAGCGGTCGGCATCGATGGTTGCCGAGGTCACCACCACTTTCAAGTCTGGGCGCTTGGGCAGGATCTGCTTGAGATAGCCGAGCAGAAAGTCGATGTTCAGGCTGCGCTCGTGCGCCTCGTCGATGATCAGCGTGTCGTAGGCCTTGAGCAGCGGATCGGTCTGGGTCTCGGCCAGCAAGATGCCGTCGGTCATCAGCTTGACGGAGGCGTTCTTCTGCAGCGTGTCCTGAAAGCGCACCTTGTAGCCCACCACTTCGCCCAGCGGCGTGTTCAGCTCCTCGGCAATGCGCTTGGCCACCGAGCTGGCGGCAATGCGGCGCGGCTGGGTATGGCCGATCAGATGGCCACGCACCTGCCCATTGGCATCGGGCGCGGCATTGAGCCTGCCCCGGCCCAGCGCCAGTGCGATCTTGGGCAGCTGCGTGGTCTTGCCCGAGCCGGTCTCGCCACAGACGATGATGACCTGATGGCGATCCATGGCCTCCATGATTTCCTGGCGACGGCTGGATACGGGGAGCGACTCGGGGAAGTTGATCTTCAAAGACATAAGGGCTGGGATTATCCCCGTCCTTGACCAGTCTTGCGCAGTGATGGCAAAAGCAGCCGTGCCGCGCGATATGCAAGGCCCTGCGGTGGCTGCGGCAACGCTTGCTATGCTCGCGGCAATTTTGGTTTCTCCGCTGTCCATGGTTTCGACTGCTGCTTTCGTCATCCCTCTTCTGGCTCTCTGGCTCTGGTGGCCTGTCTCCAGCCTCAACGGCACGTCCCGTCTGGCACGCCTGCTGGCAGTTTTGATCACGAGCATGCTGGGCATCGCTCCCGCCTTGCTGCTCAAGGCCGTGCAGACCAATGCCCTGCCCTACGCCGTGGTGGCGCGCCTGCAGGTTCCCGGCGGCTGGATTCTGGCCATGCTGCTGATGTTGGCGCTGTTCGTGCTGCTGCGCGACCTGCTGTGGCTCCTCGCCCGGCTCATGGGCCGTACCGGCCTGGCGCAGCTGCTGCACCTTCCCGCTCTCACCACGGCCGCTGTGATCGCGACCGGCGGCCTGAGCGCCATCGGCGTCTTCAACGCCCTGCAGCCGCCCAGGGTGCATGAGCAGCAGATCGCGGTCAGAAACCTGCCAGCCGCCCTGCAGGGCCTGCGCATTGCCGTGCTGGCCGATATCCACGCCAGCCCGGTCAACGATGCAAGCTATGTGCAGACCATCGTGCAGCGCACCCTGGCCACCACACCCGACCTGATCGTGCTGCCCGGCGATATGGTGGACGGCGATGTCGCCACCAGCCGTGCCCATGTGGCGCCGCTGGCCGCCTTGAGCGCACGCTACGGCGTCTGGGCGGCACCGGGCAACCACGAGTACTACAGCGGCTACAACGCCTGGATGGCCGAGTTCCGCCGCCTGGGCCTGAGTCTGCTTGAAAACCGCATGCAGCTGCTGAACATCAAGGGCAGCAAGCTGGCCCTGTCCGGCATCGGCGACCCGGTGTTCGGCCGCACCTCGCCCAACAACGCCGACCCCGAGGTCGCCGAAGGTATCCCACCCGATGTGGATGCGGTTGCAGCACAGGCCCGCAAGGCAGGGGCAGCGTTTCATATCCTGCTCGCACACCAGCCCAAATTCGCGCACGACAACGCGGCCAAGGGCGTTAATCTGCAGATATCGGGCCATACCCACGGCGGACTGATCCTGGGTATGGATCGCTGGTTGGTGGCTCCCGTCAACAACGGCTTTGTGCGCGGCGAATATGAGATCGGCAATATGAAACTGCTGGTCAGCAGCGGCGCGGGTCTGTGGGCCGGTTTTGCCATACGCCTTGGCGTGGCACCGCGAATCGAGCTGCTGACGCTGGTTGCGCGGCAGTGATTACCGGCCTGGCTGCATCCGAGGTTCAGCGAGGCCTGTATCTCGTTGAAATCTTTGCAGTGCAAAACACTCTCAACCATTTGAAGCAATTGCAAAAATCAAACAGATTTCGAGATTTGAGCTTTTCTTGGCAGTCCAGGCTTCCATAAGGCACCTGATTAACTGCCTTCTTTTCAAATCAGTCACTTACGCCAAAGAACCCTTGATACTCTGCGCGCAGTCTCATTAACCAAGACCCCATCCATAGATTGCCGCGCCTGACAAAAAGCTGTCAAAGCCGCGCGTGCTTACATTCCCGTAAAGCGATCCAACAGGTCGCGGCAAATGCGCCGCTAAGATACAAATCATTTTTCATGGGTCCGTACCGGTCCATGCCGATGCGCAGAAACCGGCCCATATTCCAAGCAATGCTTCCGAGCGGCCATTCCAGCGGACTCTTTTCTCGATTGCAGACCATGAATTGTTCCCAATGCGGCAATCCGCTCTCTCCCAATGCCAAGTTCTGCACGAGCTGCGGCGCCAGACAAGAACCGGAAGTGACAATCACTGCTGCTGAAAAAATCTGCAGCCAATGCCAGGCTGTCTGCAAACCCGAGGCCCGCTTCTGTACACGATGCGGCATGGTGTTCGAGCGCCCCGACGCTAACCTTGCTGCGGTGGCAACTGCGCCGCCCATGACTTCAGGCGCCTCGCAGACGGTTGCCGGCGCAAGCCTGGCCCCGCCCTTGATCGAGCCCATGGATACACCCGCACCCAGGCCGCCACAGCCGGAGCCTGCCGCATTTGCGCCGCGCAACGACCGCACACCGGCCTTTCCCCAGGAGCCGGTGCGCGGCAGCAATGCCTGGATCAAATGGGTGGTGCTGGCACTGCTGGTTGCAGCCATTGCGGGCGGTGTGATGATGGCAAGCAACATGAAGGGCCTGACTGGCGCGGGCAATAGCGCATCCGGTGCGTCCCAAGCCGGCAAGGATGGGATTTCGCCCGAAGACAAGGCCAAGGCCGACGCCCTGGTCGGCCCGCTGGGCGGCAGTACCGCAACACCAACGACGCCGGCCGAAAATGCCACGATTGCCGGCGCCGTAGACAACGCGCCCGCCACCGCAGTCGCCCCCGTGGTGACGACCCCAGACACTGTCAGCGTCACCCCCGCGCCAGCAGCCAGCCCGGAGCTCCCCTCAGCTCCGGCATCGGGCAAACCGCCCATGCCGGCCCCTGCAAGAACACCTCCAGTCAAGAAGAACACCGCGCCATCACTGGATGACCTGCTGGATTGAAAGCCATGAAAAAACTCAAACTCACTGTGCTCGCCTGCGCCGCAACCCTGCTTGGCGGCTGCGCCACCTTGCAAGATGCATCCACATCGCTGAGCTGCATGCTCTCGCGCGTCACCAATTCTGCAGACCCCAGTTGCGGCCCTGGCAGCGGCGCGCCCGCAACCGCTGTTTCTGGCGGGCAGAACGAGCGCTTTGCGCGTCTCCAGGCCGCTCTGGATCGGGAAACCCAGCAAGCACAGAGCATGCAGGCCCAGGCCGTGCAGGCCATGCAGAAGCTGCCGGCCAAACAACGTGCCGTGGCCGGTCCGGTGCAGACCAGGACGGTCAGCATTGCCGACGGGCAGTCGGGACAGGCACACCAGATGCGCAGCTTCTCCGCACTGACCGTGGAGATGCCCCTGGCCGCCAAGGGCCGCAAGGAATATACCCAGGCCATGAATGTGCTCAAGGAACTGGCCAATGAACTGGCCGACAACCGGGGCTCATCCAGCATCGTGGTCGATCAGTCCGACGAGGATGTCAGGGCCGGGCGTGTGAATACCGCCACAGGAACCACCCAGTCCAAGGGTGGCAAACCCGTGACTGTCATCAAGAAGATTGACACTGGTCTGCCCGCGGGCGTGGAGCGCTACACCATCGAAGCCGGCGAGATCCGCGGCAAGCTTTGACACCCGGCGAGCCAGCGGCTCATCGTGCCGGAGCAGCCAGCCTCAACCACAAGACAGGACGAAAAATGAGAGAGCAACCCCTGGGAGAAATACGTTTTGGCACTCTTGCCAGAGCCGCCGAAGGACTGACTCAGTGGCGACCGCTGCTGCTGTGCTTTCTGACACTGCTGCTGACCGGCGCACTGATAGCAGGCGCGGCCTGGATGCTGGTCAAGGCCGGCTTCTTCATGTACCTGATCTTCATGCTGGCGTCCGTCATCGCGCTGCTGGCCGGTTCTTCGGGCGTGGGCATCATGCTCATGGACAAGGCCAGAAACGAGCCCGTACGCTCCTTCTCGGCGGCGGCATCGGCCGGCCTGCTGTGCCTTCCAAAATTCCTGCTGGTCGGCCTGGCGATATTTGTTGCCACGCTGGCCTACTACCTGCTGGCTGCCGTCATTTACTTCATCTGCAAGATTCCCGTGCTCGGCGGCATTCTGGCCTTTGTGGCCCACCCGATTCTGGTGCTGGTCGCCGCAGCCTTGCTGATCGCCATGATCTGGGTCATCGGTCCCTTGATGGGTCCTGCGCTGTGGAGCGGCCTGTCCGTCAAGGCTGCACTGGCCAATGTGCTGAGCATCGCGCGCAAGCGCCTGGTCGAAGTAGTGCTGATGGAAGTCGTGCTCTATGTCATTCTGGGCCTGGTCTGCTTCATGCTGTTTGCCGGACTGGTGCCAGCCACCGTTTCACTGACCGGGATGGCCATGAGCATTACCGGAGATGGCGGCTCCATGGCCGGCATGTTCATGGGTGGCGGCTACGGCCGTGGCTACGGTGGCGGCTTCAATCCCATGGGCATGATGGGTGGCGGCAGCACCGGCCTCATCGCCGGCCTGGGCGTTCTCTATTGCGTGGTGGGCGCACTGCTGGCCCAGGTGGCCATCATGGGCATGAATCTGATCTATCTGCAGGCTCGTGAAAGCGTGGACCCAGCCGAGGCCGAGGGTGCACTGGACAGCCTGATTGGCGATGTTCGCAAAAAAGCCGAGGAAGCCAGGGCCCAGACCATGGCTGCCGCAGAACGCACCATGGCTGCCGCCGAGCGCGCCAAGCAGGCTGCCAGCGAGCGCCTGCAGGAAGCCACGGCCAAGCCCTCCGCCACCGACACCCCGCCCGGCACCGACAGCAATGCCAGCGCAGGCGCCGCAGCAACGGCGGCCGAAGGTCTGACTGCCGCCACAGCGGCATCCACCGAACAGGCGTTTGCCGAACAGCAGGCGCGCGAGCGTGCCGCCGCCGATGCGGCGGACAAGGCACGTCAGAGCGCTGAAGAGGCTGTTGCCCGTCAGCGCAGCGAAGCCGAGGCAGCACGCCAGCGTGCCGAGGCCGAAGCAGCCCGTCTGAAGGCTGAAGCCGAGGCTGCCGAAGCCCAGGAACTGGCCGCACGCCAGCGGGCTGAAGCGCAGGCCGCAGAGCGCGCGGCACAGCAAAGGGCCGCTGAGGAACGAGCCGCAGCCCAGGCTGCCAAAGAAGCGCGTCAGCAGGCCGAGGCCCAGCGTCTGAAGGCACAGGCCGAACAGCAGGCCGCCGAGCGTGAAGCGGCCCGGGTCCGCGCCGAAGCGGAGGCCGCCGAGAAAGCCCGCCAGACCCCGGCAGCGCCAAGCTGCCCCGCCTGCAGAGCCCCCGTGGCAGCCAATGACCTGTTCTGCGGTGAATGCGGCAACAAGCTCAGGTAGAAGCTGTGTGAAAGCCTGCAGCGCTTCACCAGCAAGTGCTGCAGGCCCAGTAAAAAGGGGCCTCAGGCCCCTTTTTTGGTACCTCCCGGACTCAGAGCCCGCAGGACTGTGCGACCTGCTCCTTAAGCCTCTCGCTCGAAGGTTCACGCCCCGTCAGCGCCAGCAACCCGCAGGCCAGCGCCCCCTGCCAGTGCACATAGTCATGACCGGTGCTGTGCACACGCTGCACGACCTTGTTGCCCTTGGCACGCAGCACATCGCCCAGCTCCTGGCTGGTTTCGCGTATGCCTGCCTGACCACCGCGAGCCCCTTCATATAGGCCGGCATCAAAGTAAAAGCGAATGGGCAGTTGCGGTGTTTGCTCATACTGGCGAGCAAGCCAATTGGGGGCCTCGCCCTTGGGTGCCCACCAGTAGGAGCCCGAAAGACTGAGCACATTGCCAAACCACTGCGGATAACGCAGCGCCACATAGCTTGAAGCCAGGCCGCCATAGCTCGATCCTGCAATCACCGTGCGCTCGGCCCCTGCCGCTATGCCCTGTGCCTTGAGCCAGGGCATGAGCTGCTTGCCCATGAAGTCGGCAAACACCGGGTTGGGCGGCAACTCGCTGCTGCGCGCGTCGCCTGCGCCATTGGCCACCAGCACGACGGCTGTTGCAGGCAGCAGGCCGTCGGCCATCAGATTGTCGATGATGGCGGGCGTGGGAACCTGGCGCAGATAGGCCTGGGCGTCGAACAGCACCAGCAGGGAACGCCCAGCCGCATCGGCCTGCTGCCAGCCCTGCGGCTTGTAGATCCAGATGTCGCGCCCATTGCCCAGCGCCTGGCTGCCCAGCCAGTGACGCTGCAACTGGCCGGTTGGCACGCTGGCGCGGGTCTGGCTCCAGGGTTGTGGCGGCGCCTTGGCCAGTGTCAGCACGGAGCGCCCGTCGAAGCGATCCTGCACCGCCTGCAGATCCGCAGACCGCCCCCAGCTCTGGCGATTGAGAGGGTCGCGCTGCAAGGTGGACAGAATGGATCGGCGCTGAATCATGGTATCGGCCGAGACCTGAGGCACATCGGGCGCAAAACCATAGCTGAGGCGTGCATCCCTGGGCATGACGAAACTGGCCCACCAGACATCGCTGCTTCCGAGGCGCTGCAGCGGCTCATGATTGCCCGAGGGACTGCCGAACAGTCGCACCGACTGCCGTGCGCCGCGCCAGACAAAGCTCACCAGCTGGTGCTCCGCATCCCAGGGCTCGATCAGCGGCGTGCCCTCGCGTTCCATTTCCTGCCAGAAGCTGCGGCTGTCGCCGCCCTGCGCCAGCCGCGCCTCCAAGGCCTTGAGCCTGGGACTGCGCAGCGGCTCTGGTTCGAGCTCTACTGCCGGCGCATGGTCGACCGCCAGCGGCGCCAGCACCTGGGTGATCGTCAGCTCGTAGGCGCCAGGACTGGGCGCAGCATAAGTCGGAGCAACGCTGTGCCCGCCCTGCGCCGCCGACATGCCGCTTGCTGACGATGCATAAGGCTGGGAATTTTCTGCGCGCAGCACCAGACGCTCCTTCGCCTTGCCCCGGCTTTGCCAGGTGAATGCGTGATCGACGCCTGCGCCCTGACTCAGCCGCCGCAGATGGCGTCCGTCAGGCGTTTCCACATCCAGCACCACGCCCAACGCCTGCAGATTGCCACGCACCACGGCACCGGCCGGTGCCTCCAGCTGCAGGCTCAGCTTCTGTCCCGGCACCAGCCGGCCGGAGAGCGGCTGCCGCACCGAAAGCAAAGAGGCCGCCTTGGCCGCGCTCTGAGCGGTGTCGGCCGGCAAGGGCCGGGCCGCACCGGCCTGGCCGCCGATGCCGACGCTGACCGCAGCCAGCAGACCTGGAACAAGCAGGGAGCGCAGCCCTTTGCCCGATGGCCTGTGGCCCGTCACCGTCACCGGCAACCCTTGATGATTTCCATGCATTGATGCGTCCTCCGCCTCAGAAGTCCACCGCAGCGCTGATGCGCACGGTGCGCGGGGCGCCCACGGTCAGGAAGTTGTCGGCAAAGGCTCCAGCCCAGTAGTTGCGACCAAAGACGTTATCCACCGTACCGCGCAAGACCACTTTCCTGTCGGCAACGCGCGTGGTGTAGCGGGCGCCGACATCAAAGCGCGTCCAGCTCGGTGCACGCAAGGTGTTGGCCGAGTTGACCCACTGCTTGCCTGTATGCACCATGCGTGCGTTCAGCGCCAGACCGGCCACACCCGGCACATCCCAGTCTGCCGCCAGATTGGCCGCCCAGCGCGCTGCGCCGAAAGCATCATGGCCATCGTTGTTGGCGCCCTGGGTGCTGGTCAGCTTGGGCTGCAGGTACGTGATGCCGCCCAATACGCGCAAACTGGAGCTCACGGCACCGAAGGTATTCCACTCCACGCCGCGATTGCGCTGCTCGCCATTGAGCTTGAGGGTATTGGCCGCCGTATCGATGGTGGTCGAAGGCTTCTCGATCTGGAACAGAGACAGCGTATTCGTCCAGCCTGCGCGGCGCCACTTCACGCCCGCCTCCATCTGCTTGGATTTGTAGGGAGCGAATGTCTCGCCTGCATTGGCATAGGTGGAGCCGACCTCGAGACCGGGACTCAGCCCCTCGATGTAGTTGGCGTAGAAGGACAAATCCTCACCCCAGGGCTTGGCCACCAGACCCAGCATGGGAGTCACAGCGCTCTCGTCGTAGCCCTTCATCTTCTGATTCACGCGCTGGTGGCGTGCGCCCAGCGTCAGCTGCAGCCTGTCCTGCAGCAGGCTCAGAGTATCGGCCACGGCGAAACTGCGGATCACATTGTCGTTTTCCTGGCGCACGGCATTGCGCGGTCCGGCCAGAATCGGCAGCACCGGATCGTAGATATTGGTGGTGTAGCTGCTGCTGACCACGATGGGCAGCGCGCGCCCGCTTTGCTGCTGCAGCTCGTTGAACGAGAACACCAGCTGATGGCCCACATCGCCGGTTTTGAAGCGGCCACGCAAACCCGCATCCAGCGCCGTGCTGTTGGTATAGCCCTGAAGGTTATAGGTCTGACCCACGGCAGAGCCGTCGCCCACGGCATTGAGCACCACCCGCGTGCCTGTGGGCTGACCAGCATAGTCATGCCAGGCCTTGCCCAGGCTGCCGTAGAGCTGCCAGCTGTCACTCAGCTCGAAACTGCCGCGCAGTGCCACCGATTTATTCTCCACTTCGGTGTTGACGCCGCGGAACAGATTGTTGCTGGCATCCGGCGCGCCGATCAGATTCTTCATCTTTCCAAAGCTCACCATCACCGGGCTGCCGTTGTCCAGGTTCACCTTGTAGTGATAGGCATCCAGTCCCAGCGTGAAGCGATCGCCCTGATAGTCAAGCGCCACGGCACCTAGACGGCGACGGCGCTTCTGGTCGTCGACCTCGGTCTCGCCGCTGGACAGCGCGCCGTTAAAGCGTATGCCCAGGCGGCGCTCGGGGCCGAAGCGCCTCGATACATCCACATGCTCCTGCAACTGAGAACCCGAGGTGAAAGTCGTGGTCAGCCGCGTCAGATCATCGGCCAGCGGCTTCTTGCTGACCACATTCACCACGCCTCCCACCGCTCCACTGGGAGCCATGCCGCCGAGCAGCGCACCGGGGCCCTTGAGCAGTTCCACGCGCTCGATCATCTCGGTCGGCACATGGCTGTCGGGTGCCAGGCCATACAGGCCGTTGAACGCCACTTCACTGGCATTGACGTCGAAGCCCCGAATCACATAGTTTTCGTTGACATGGCCGGTACTGGTGGAGAAGCGCACCGAAGAGTCGTTTTCCAGCACGGCAGCCACCGTGGCCGCATTCTGGTCGCGGATCAGCTCTTCGGAGTAGGCGGTGATGTTGAAAGCAGCATCCATCACATCCACATTGCCCAGCAGCCCCAGGCCTGCACCCTTGGCGACCTGAGCACCAGGGGCCAGCGCAGGCAGAGCGCTGCCGTCCTGTTTGCCGGAAACCGTGACTTCGCTCAGGCGCTTTTCCTTCGGGTCGGCCGTCTGGGACTGCGCCTGGGCGCCCGCACTCAAAACCACCAACACTGCCAGCCCCACGGCTGAGCGGGGGCTGCGGCACGCCGCAGAAGACAGCCAATGCACGAATGGAGCAAACTGCGTGGATGCGAGCGCTGAAGCCGACGGCGCCTTGCCTGCACCGCCACGAACTGGGGTTGCCATGTAGACCTCGTTTTCGATCAATCTCCTATGGCTAAAACGAAGTGCGTGGCTAAGGCTTATCGAGAATGAATCTCAATTGGATGGATTGTATAACAAGCAAAACCTCTCAAAACAATAGCAACAATCTATTTCTCTGCATAGCGATAATCCGTTCTCATGGCTGAGTCCTAGCGGGCTCTTCCGTCTCGCAGTCCTGCTCGGCGTTCTCGCTCATCAGCACACGCACCACCTTGCGGGCATCGGCATCGAAGACCGCGATATCGGGGCAGTAACGGGCACCTTGAGGCGTATCGACCTTACGGTAGCTTGCGCCATAGGTCTTGAGGACCCGGGGTGGCTGTCCGGCTCTGGGCTCGGCCAGTACCTGTACCTGGTTCTGGCCCATGGTGGCAGCGGGATCGGCATCGCACCAGTCGGCAGTAGGCTCCTGCCCCAGACTCAGTTCGCCGCCGCGCTGGTACAGGCCGCTAGGCCAGTACACATGGCCTTGCGCATAGTCCGGCATCTGATAGCAGGCCATGAGCTTGCCACCCTTGCGCACCGGCAGCATATGGCTTTCGGCCTGCTCGACCAGCTCCAGCCCCGCGGGCTTCCAAGCATAGATGTCCACGCCATGGCTGCAGCAGCTGGCACGCCATTCGCTATAGATGCGTTTGGCCTTGCCATCGAAGGCGGGTGAGCTGATGTCCTGCAGGGACTGCGGCCCCAGCACCAGCTTCTGCGTACTCGGGTCGTAAAGCCAGGTGCGGTGCGCAATATTCGGCCCGGCAGGCAGGTCCAGCGCCTGGGTCAGATCCGGCCAGCCGTCAAAATTCGCATCCACCCAGCGCGGCTGCACCAGCCAGCAACTGCCCACGGCGGCGGTCGGCAGGCTTTGCTTCAGGCTTCCCTGCTCATAGACCTGAATGGCGGAAACCTGCAGATCCGTATGTTCTCCGCAGTCGGCCAGGGAGCGCAGCCTCTGATTCATCAGCAGGCGCAGCTCGTAATTCAACGCATGGGGGAAAGCCGGGGGCTGGCGCAGCAGGTGGACCGGCCAGCGCTTTTTGCCATCCATGGACTGCCACTGCCCCTGCAGGCGCGGCGGCGCCATGCCCGGCAAAGCCGCCAGCGACCAGCGGCCAGACGGCTTGGGATCGCTTGCTCCAGCCATCGGGGTCTCGGTCAGCTGTCCGCTTGCCGAGCCTTCCAGGTCAAGTGTTGCACCGGGCCGATTGCAGGGTTCATAGCAATAGCTTCCCCCGACGGCGCCATCGAGCCGCCACAGCTCCAGCTTGACTGCCTTGCCGGCAATCTCGCCGCGATAGCTGGCCGACCAGACCACCGCGTCATGCGGGGTTTCTGCCGTCTCGGCATACACCATCGACGCCCAGCCCATGAGCGCCATAGCGATGTTCAGGCCCGCAGCCCGGCCAGTCAGGCATTTCAGCGTCATATCACTCCCATTCACTTCGATCACCAGATTCGTGACTGCATCATGCCCGCAGCAAACCTTTTAATGTGCGGCCAATATGAATGCTGCAAGATGTGACAAATCTGCGTACAAGCATGGACAGCCAAAGCGATTTATGCAATCAGACAACAACACACAACAAAGCCGCAATATGGGCCTGCTGGTCGCAGCCCAATCCCTGGGAGGTGCCTCTCCGCCCATCATCATCTCGCTGGGCGGTCTGGTCGGGCAGCAGCTGTCGTCCAACCCCACAGCGTCCACCTTGCCGGTCAGCATCTACCAGCTCGGGCTGGCGCTATCCACCCTGCCGGCCGCCTGGATCATGAACCGCATGGGCCGCCGCGCGGCCTATGTGCTGGGAGCCATTCTGGGCGTGATCTCCGGCGTGGTCGCCGCTCAGGGCATTGCTCACAGCGACTTCGTCACCTTCTGCATCGGCACGGCGCTGGCCGGCTTTTATGCGGCCTGCGTGCAGAGCTACCGCTTCGCCGCCACCGATATGGTGAGCGAGCCCGCGCAACAGGCCAAGGCCATTTCGCGCGTGATGATCGGCGGCCTGATTGCCGCCATCATCGGCCCGCAGGTGGTGATCTGGACGCGCGACGCCCTGCCTGCCACCCCGTTTGCCGGCAGCTTCTACAGCCAGGCGGTGCTGGCCCTGCTGGCCCTGCCCCTGCTCATGGGCCTGCGTCTGCCGCCTCCTCAGAGCAAACAGGCCGTGGCTGACGACGCCAGGCCGCTGGGCGAAATTGCCCGCACGCCCCGGTTCGTCGTGGCCTGCGCGGCGGGTGTGGTCAGCTACGGACTGATGGCGTTCCTGATGACCGCTGCGCCCATGGCCATGGTGGGCTGCGGCCACAGCGTGGGCGAAGCCGCCATGGGCATCCAATGGCATGTGCTGGCCATGTTCGTACCCAGCTTCTTTACCGGCAAGCTGATTGCGCGCTATGGCAAGCGACCCGTGACAGCTCTGGGCCTGCTGTTGATAGGCGCGGCCGGCGTGCTGGCCTTGATGGGCCTGGATATCTTCCACTTCTGGAGTTCGCTGATTTTGCTGGGCGTGGGCTGGAACTTCGGCTTCATCGGTGCCACGGCGCTGCTGACCGAGTGCTACCGTCCCTCGGAACGCGCCAAGGTGCAGGCACTCAACGATTTCCTGGTCTTCGGCACGGTGGCCATGGCCTCGTTCGGATCAGGGCAGTTGCTGCACAGCGCCGGCTGGAACGGCATCAATATCGGCATGCTGCCCCTGGTAGCCGTCGTGCTGGTGCTGCTGGGCCTGCACAGCCAGCGCAGGACAAACGCCTGAAGCTGTGCCGATTTTTCCGCCTCAGACAGCTATCAAAATAGAAGCTTGTATCGCATTGCGATCAATGAAATAGAGTTATTTCAACGATGAAATCCATTCAGGAAAAGCGCTATAAGCTATATTTTATATAGCAACACATCCCCTGTGAATGAACCGAGCGGGTGTTGCCTGAAGACCGGATCAGCGCTCTCAGCAAACCGTCTTCAAGACCGCCACCGGCAGGCCAGGAGGAAATGCCGGCAAGCTGCCGGGCTGCAGCTTGCCGAGGACTACCCCGGCCTCATCCCTAAAAGCGGCTACTCAGTCCCACGACGGCCTTGCCCCGGGCCGTAATGCCGACGCCCCGGGCCTGCCACGCAATACAGCAGCGGGCACTTCAGGCCCCGGAACATGGGTAACGCCCGTAACGCCCGTAACGCATTTCAGCGCCTTCCGGCCTGGCCACAGGCACCGCCAGGCTCCATCGGACCCGGCCTCTCTTCAAGCCATGCAGCGTCTCTTGTGCCTCCCCGGCTCCTCTGAGCGAGCTCCGGGCAAGGCCTTGCGAGCACCCTCTGTAGCCGGCACCCACTGCAGACCGATCTGCGTCAGCAAGCGCATGAGACCACTGCTTACGCAACCTACAACGGCGTCACATTTGCATCTCATGCAGATTAGAAAAATCCTTACGAGATCCAATATTGATAAGTGATTTCTATAGGAATAGTATTTCCACAAAATTAAACAAAAGAATGAAGTTGATAGAGAAATTGTATTTAGTCACATATCGCCCGGATCCTGCAGAAACCAGTCAGATGAGCTGAACGCAGCAGACAGCCAGCGTCAACTCTGAGGCCCGGACAGGATTCGCTGAACACAGGACTGGAGTTTGACCATGACATCTTCCGAACTCAGCGCAGCATCCGAGCTGATGGCCGGCCTGCTCACCGAGCCGCGCTCGCTGATGTTGCTGCTGCTCCTGCTGGCTGCCAGCATCAGCGATCTGCGCACACGGCGCATCCCCAATCGCCTGACTTTTGGTGGCATCACCCTGGCCCTGCTCTATGGTCTGCTGGCCCACCACCCCCATAGCGGCGGCTTTTTCTGGGCGCTGGGCGGCATGGCGCTGGGTCTGGTCATGATGCTGCCGCTGTATCTGCTGCATGCCATGGGCGGCGGCGACGTCAAGCTGATGGCCATGGTCGGCAGCTTTATCGGACCCGAGGCCACCTGGCAGGCCGTGATCTTTGTCTTCATCACCGGCGGTGTAGCCGCCATCAGCTACGCACTCTGGCACCGCATGGCCGGCAGGCTGCTGCGCAACTCTGCCGAGGCCGTCCAGCTGCTCTACATCAATGTCGCGGCAGGGATCGCTCCCGATGCCCGCTCCAGCTCGGCGCATTCGGTAGGCAAGCTGCCTTACGGCGTCAGCATCGCCCTGGGAACCCTGGCGTTCCTGGTCGCTCGACAGTTCACCTGGGTCTAGTCACTTACATCACGGCATAGCAGGAGCCTCCCATGAAAAACCTCAAAGCTTTGGGTCTGTTTGTCCTCGCCGTACTGGCCAGTCTGGCGGCTGCAGTCTATGCAGCCAACTGGGTCGCCCAGCGCGGCAGCCTGGACGCCGACAAGGTGGTCGTTGCTGCCACCGACATTCCACTGGGCGGCAAGATTTTGCCGAACATGCTGAACACCGTGGACTGGCCGCGGGGCTCCATACCCGATGGCGCCTTCCATGACATGCAGCAGCTGCAGGACCGAGTGGTCAAGGTCGGCGTGCTGCGCGGCGAGGCCGTGCTCGAAGGCAAGCTGGCGCCGGTCGGCACCAAGGGCGGACTGGCAGCCGTCATCGCTCCGGGCAAGCGGGCCATGACGGTACGCGTCAACGATGTGGTCGGTGTGGCGGGCTTCGCCCTGCCAGGCAACTACGTGGATGTGGTGGTCAACGCCCAGCAGGAGCAGGCCGGCAGGATGGAGGATTCGCGCCAGATCAGCAAGACCGTACTTGAAAACGTGCTGGTCCTGGCCGTGGCCCAGGAAGCCGACCGCGACGAAACCAAGCCCAAGGTGGTGAGCGCCGTCACTCTCGAGCTGAGCCCCGAAGATGCCGAGAAATTCTTATGTTCATAAATTTATGTAAACAAGGCCGACTTGTCTAGAGAGAACTATCGATAGCACGCCCCACGCCAACACCTATGTCAACAACTGGACGACTACAGCGGACTTGTTTACAAAAAGAAAATGTCGCTCGCGGTTGGAGGCGATGTGACAGTTATCGGCTCCGAACGGGCCCCGTGACAAATATCTATGATGCTGAGCGGTCCTAGAAGCAGGCTTGGCTCCTTTTCGCTTTAACGTAGGGGAGCTGCTATCGCTCCAGCCAAGCACTCCCCCATAGACAAGGAATTACGAGCCTCGCCATCGTCGGTGGCCCTGATTGACCAGCAAAGTCATTACCCCGAACCCTTTGGCATTTCCGAGCAAACTGCCACCAGTCGTTGCGCTGAACCAGATTCGATGACAAGAACCTGTTGCAGAAAGACAAGAAAGGTCAAGTGACAGCTTTGAACTTCACGGCCTTTGCAAGTAGCTGATCTTGCTCCCGTAGTTTCGGACACAGTTCAATCACTAAGTTGGCCCTCATGTGCGGGGCGACTCTGCACTCATCAGAACTCCCTGGGCGACATCATCTTCAAAATCGAATGCGGCTAGATCTCGTTAAAGTACTCGAACGAACGCGGCGATTGAGCCAGCGCCATCGGCGCATCACCTAGATCGATGCGACATATGTAGTCGCGCTTGAAGGTGTTGACGATGCTTTACGCCATGCCGTTGCTCTGCTGGCAACATAAGGCATGGTGATCGGTTTCGGGCTTTGCGATCTGCCACATAGCCGCTCCAGCAAAACGTGAACAAGTCCGAGGGACAATCTGGAGTAACTGTCACCACGAACTGAGCTAGCTAACTGTGATAGCTAGCACGGATCATGCGCCCGAAAGACAACGAGCACGGAAGAAACTCATCGGGTTTTCTTCGAAAGGGACTCCATTGTCACCTCTGTCTGTTGACGATCAATGACCGGCAGTGGTCTGTCCAGAAAATGCATATTCAGGCCCCTAAGAGCAGCGTTGTAGGCCCAACGTACGTGTCGCTGCTGAATCCTATTGTTTTCCGCTTCAAGTCTTTGTACTTTGGCTTCAAGATAGTGATTATGCTGAAGAATAACATCGATTTCTTGATCGACGATTTTAGCCGCGGCAATGGGCAAGCGTTGCCTGATTGGCTGAGCAGACAAGCTCCTCTTCCTTAGCTTAAAGGCATCAGCAATTCGGCTATGATTATTTAATGCTTGACGAGTGTACCTTTGATTTAAGCGCTTGTTGATTGATTCAACTAGCAAATCCCAACTCAACTTCCCCTCCCAACCGTCAAGAATATCAACAATTTCTTTAATATCCAGATCACTCAGATTCCGCGCACGCGACCACGACTTATCTCTCATAATCTTCATCATGCATCAGATCAATTGCACGACGCTCCATGGCTTGTTCAATCACACCTTGAGTCAGAGAATCGTCGAGGCGAATAACGGCCTGATCAGGGACATTAGGGTCATCTAGAATTGAGCAGAGGCTGTTCAATCGGTCAAGTGTCAATTGCTGATGTCTTACCCACTTGTCCGCACCATATACATCGTTACCGAGGGACTCTTTAGCATTTGCTAGCAATAATTCAGTCTCGCTTCTCAAGGCCCGAATATTTTCCTCCTTACAATCCCCCTCCCCTTTTATACATACCTGCTCATCACAGTTCATGCAGTCTTGGTGTAGCTGACATGGCAACATTGAGTAATCATGTACGCAATATCCATAAGCTGTGGTATGAGCTGTTGGAATTCTCTGCAAAGCGAATTCATCACGTCGAATTAAGGAAACCTTATGTAGACTAGTGATAGGTCCAATCGCAGCAGCCTCCCCAAGATAAGCCAAACGGATTTTTTCAGTTATTTCTCTACTTGAAACATGGTCATAGTAGCCATTTTGGTAAACATTTTTTCGACCTGACCAGCGTGCAATATCTAGCTGATCCATAAAATTAATCTGAGCAATTGTATTTAGATAGTGACGAAATTCATGTGTAGTCACCAGAATTTCACTCCCATCATCCTCGGTGAAACTATATTTCTTAAACAGATTGTTTTCGGATTCTCGAGAAATTCTATTCCCTATATCCTGCGCAATAATTTGATGAATCATGCAGCGGTAGGTAGACTTCCTAGAACTGAGCTCATTCTTTCTAACCAACATAAGAACTTCACTATATTTCAACTTACTTAATTTGTTCAAAAATGGAAAGTTTTTTGGCAACATCTTTATAATAGCCTTCTCCACATCGGAGAAATCCGCATAAAACTTATTGTCGGAATCCTTCTTAAACCTAGGTACGAAATTTAGTTTCACCCATTGGTTACCTCTATTAACATTCCTTGTTGCTTCAAAAAAAACTATTTTATCAACTTCACTCATGCTCAAGTCTCTTTTACCTCTGAGATGCTCAAGCTCAGGAGGCAAGAAAAGCTTCGACGGATTTTTTTCATACCATCTTGCAATTTCAATAGCAGGCTCACTCAAATTACGTATCCTTTTTATTGCTTCTCTCACCACGTTATACATAGGTCGGGCAATGTACTTAACCATTGGTGATCCACCTTTAGCCGGCAAGAAACGTATTCCATATACCTTATCTCCCGTCTTAGGATCTACATCATAAACTTCACATATGGATGGCAATAATGTTATCTCGACAATCCGACTTGGAGCACTGCAAAGAAGAGCACACACTGAGGAGACTAGGATGTCATCTGGAGCCTTTCCGATTTGAAAAATTTCCCCTAGTGCGTTGAAAGCGGCAGGAGAAGGTATTTTCCTCTTTCGTCTTCTCTCATATTCCTTCCCCACTCTAATCAAGTATCCCTTATCAGGCGATAACGGATTACGCCACAAGCTAGGCGCCTTGAGCAATCTGTAATCGGATGCAAGCTTATTAATTGCGCAAAGGATCCTCCCGCAATCGTATGCAGAGCCCTCGGAATAGTTAGACTTCAGTATTTGTGCAGCGTGATTCAACACAGTTTGATTAATATCATTTGGATTCGCACTTCCGGTAACGTCGAGCAAAGATAATTCCAGAACCCGAAAAGCCGCCAACATCGCATTCGATTTCCTCGTGGCGCCTAAGAAAAATTTATATATAAAGTAAGATTTAACGAAAGATAAAAGTGGCTCCGCCATAGAAACCAAACCATCATTTCTCAAATTCCTATTTTCCCAGTTCCAGAAATGGATACTTACGCGATGGCTGTCACCTTTCTTTTTCAACCATGTTGATATATCCCAAATATTGCTATAAAAATCGACATCTCCTCCCAGAGAGGACAGTTGCTCTTTGCAGTAAGCCACAAATTGCTCCAGATTTTCAAGCGTTGCCTTCTCCGATTTTGGAACGAATGGGATGACATTACTATTCATTTTTACTCTGACCTTTGAGAAACGATTCAAATACTGCGTTGGTGCCTGCACAAATTAACTACTTGAGCCACAGCAATAATTGTTCTATCATTAACGGTTGCAATACGAGCATCTATTTCTTTAAGTTGTGTGCCACGTTTCTTCAGCAAGTAATCTAATACAGCCTCATGGTCACCATCCAACCAAGGCTCAAAGCTATTACAGGTGTAGCATGCAACCGGGGCACACATATTGCAATATTCGTACTGCCCACATGACGCTAAAGGTGAGTTGCTAATCCGAAGGTCGCGGATATGACTGGATTTATCTTCTTTCCTTGCTGCATACATATCGCCAACAATAATTTTTCCTTCGAATGCTTGCGCAATGGGAGCCAACTCTAAAGCGACCGCCTTATCAATACGTTCCGCGATGTCCGGGCGTGTGTCAATATAGATGCCTGCATGTCTTGTACTCGAGTGATCTAGCAGCTCTGCAATTACTAGCAAACCGTGCCCTTCCTGAGCAGCACGCGTCGCGAAGGTTCTTCGGAATCGAATGGCGGTTATATTAATCGGCCCTCCAGTTCGTTCTGATATGACCTTTAATCTTCTCATTATTCTGTTGAAAGTTTGGCTAATTGACGACGACAAACGATGATGAGCAAACCCAGCTTTAGCCGAAGTTTTGCATTGATATCCAGGAAACAGTGGTGCTTCAAGAGGATCATCCATAATCTTTGAGAACTTAGACCGAACCGCTTCCGCGTATAAACTTACTAGTTTCCCGACAGATTTTATTAACGGCCTATTTCTAAACTCCGAACGCGGTTCACGCCTCTGCTTTGCTCGTGGTACATCAATGCTGTAATCTATCCCAGTCCCCAAATCTACAACCTTCACGTCTTTAACTTTCATTGCAGCTATCTGGACAGGCCTAGCTCCTGTCGCGATAAAAATCAGCGCCATTGTGTATGTTGTGACCGAAACTCCCCCATCTGCGTACTCTCTAGCCATTGCATTATTTATCGACTCAAACTCGAAGTCTGTAAATGGACCAGTTAAAGGATCCTTTGTAGCAACAGCCACCCCAGAATTTGGGGAATTTATTCTTATGTTATTCAATGTCGGCAGCAAATTTTTTGAGAAACCACCTATACTCAATTCCCCCCATTTTTTTAGAACAGACCTTACAGTCAAAGAAACCCTGTTATTCGTCTGTGAGAGCTTATACCTCAAGAAATCTTCACCACTGACTTCATTAATTCTCTCTCTGAACTGATATATAGAGCACAAAAATCCAACAGCAGCGTCAAAATAGAGCACAACAGTTTCCGGTCCGTTGACCATCGCAACCGATGCCATTACTCTTTTTAAGGCTCTTTTAAAGAAATCATCAGCAGCATTAATTTTCTCAAAGTTTATTTTTACGTTAGTTAACCCATCACGGTAATCCCAAAGATCAGCAGTTGCGTCAAAAATTACGCCACTTCGCGTGCGACATGCACTCGATAAGTGCCAATCATCCGGAGACTCATTATTATTTTTAAGTGCATCTTGCATACATTACTTTCCTCCGCGGGCCGGATAGCCTTACTCCTACGCCAGCACGCGTATATATTCTTTTATTCCCTTACCACAAAAAATCTGGGCGCAGGAAAACATCGCGAGTTAAAAAACTAGCGAAAAACGGTAAAGGTGTGGGGGGGAAGGCTTGACGCCTGGCAGAAGGGAATCGATACTTTGCTTGCGGACGTGGTATCAATAGGTACCCTCGAGAGGCGGGCCTTCGGGCTCGCTTTTCGTTTATGTCATGAAAGTTCCTCCGTGGTGTGCGCGCACGCAGCTGGCATTGAGAGAACCAGGGTGATGATTTGGATCTGAAGCGGTTGCAAGCAACCCAACTTAGCCTGTAGCTTGGTCAACAGGACCTGCTCATCCCGGCTAGTGGTCTCCGGTATGGGCATTTGCCGTCGGGATTGCAGCAGCACCTCATTGAGTGCAACCTGCTCTGCCTCATCCAGCTCTAATGTACGCACCAGGCGTGTGAAGAATTCTTGTTTGGGGAGGCCTCTGGAACCACGCTCCAAGGCCGAAAGATAGCTCGACTCATAGCCAAGCAGGTGTGCGGCGTCCTTTTGCATTAGCCCACGCTTGATACGTAGATCTCGCAAAAACTTACTGAACTGATTCACGGCCCCCCCGGCTTTTCAGAACGTGTACTTTTTCAGCAAGACTATTTTTATAAAGACCACACGCATCAAATACTCCCTTATTACGACCGCGGGAGACTAAGCAATCTTTTTCAGGATGTCAATGTTATTTATTGACGCACATGGATATTTGATATAGCCAGAAATCGCATATATCAAACTTTAGCATTTAAACTGTAACTTAACTTAATTGACAAACATCTATTTAAGCTTATACAGACTATAAAAATTCACCAGAAATTTGCACAAACGTGCATTTATAGGTTTATTAGAAAATTAAGCTGTGTAACAATTCCGTTGTTATAGATATTTTTTTGCTTTCGCTATTTTTGAAGCGGGGAGACTTGGTGGATTTGGTCGAAATGACCTACTCCTATCCAGTTGCTCCTCCGGCCAACGATCACAAAGACCATTGGGCAGCGCCTGCCAACAGCGATCTCGCGCCAATGCTTCAGGTCAATGTGCGACGGCACAGGAGCATCTTCTGGATGGGTGTGCCACTCGCCGACATAGTCGAGAGTTCTATCCGTATCTTCCCATCGTTGAAGAGCAATGCTTTGATGGTGATTCGCGTGCCGGAAGAATCTGAATCGGTTTCTAACATCATCCTTCGATGGAAACGTAGCTTCAGTGATGTGGATGTGAGCACCTCTCCTGTAGCCCATCAGGATCCCTCCCGCCTCTGGTTCGAATGAAGCGAGCTGTCTATATGGTGCCAAGCTTGCCAGTAGAGGATCTTCCACAAGCAGCTTTGCTTCATCATTCCCGAACGGTAGCGGGCACAGCATGTTCTTTTCCACAAGCCGGACAGGCCGGCAGACGCGCTACATCCTGATCCTTCACTCCATACACATTAGCGTTTGCCATTGCACGGGTACGAAACCGTGGACTAGTGTGCCCTCTTTGGAGCCAGTCAACGACGACCTCCATACACAAAGCTGCTGCGGACATCGGAGCGTTTACGGCGTATGGGGTGAAGCCACCACACCCGATCGATTACGCTGAGCTTCCCCTTTTAAGACAGGGTATCGCTCCTCACGGTAGTTCTTGTGCCCGGCATGCACTAGGCATCGGAAGCATGCATAAGATTCACCTTGCGTCCAGAAAGTCTGCACGCATTCGCCGTTACCACGAATCCTCACATGAACGACAGGTGTGTTGAGGCCAGATCGCACGCGCCTGGCGTTGACCATTTCACTGACCAACTCTTCGCCAGTGGCGTCAATGGCCAGGTCAAGGCCAAAAAGGTCATACACATCGCGCACGTTATCGATGCGAGCGTTGACCTTGCTATAAGGAAATTGGTGCGTGAGCTCTGAAGCTGGATCGTATTGACCCAACACACTCGAGCCATGTGCGAAGTAGCACAGCGGTCCCTTTTCATCCAAGTGTGGAACTTAGGATGGAAAGTCAGCTGATCAATCGAGAATGGTGATTGCTGGGTACTCCAAGAAATCCCAGTCCCAGATATCAAACCGGATTCTGATGGATCCCCTTTGCATTGACGCGCCCCTTCGAATGACCTGATTCTGTGCCGATTGCAGGTGGGCTTGAAACCACGTGCGCGCAGATGCCTAAGCGCCTCAGCAAGTCTTTCACCTGAGACACAGGTATCCATCATCCATAGCTGGTTGATTTCATCATAGGGCGAACTACACGCTCAGCCCCCCGACCAAGCGAATCGACTCTTCGCCACGATCAGGCATAACAAGGTCAGGTCGATGAGGAGCTCGCCTGCCAAGCGGCTCCTGAAGGAGCGCAATTGCATCCGCCTACAAGATGAGTTGACTTGAGGCACGCTGTGCGTAGCTGTAGTTGGCCAGCCAAGACGGCGGCCTTGGTGCCAGCAACTTCACGTTGAGAGGCACTCAAACGTTTATCGAAATTATCGAAACCGCCATCGATAGCCCGCTCAGCATGTCACTTCTATGAGTTGCGACAAGTCTGACTATTCTCTGCCGCTGTATGGCTCCCACACAGGATTTGCTCCAAGGAACCTTGAGGAGGTCATTGGCGCACGTTCGCAGTGAAGTCCGTAAGTGAGCACTCAAGATCATGAAGATTAATGCCATGGCATTGCTGGAGACCTCTCTGGTCTGAAAGAGCAATTCTCGATTTTTCAAATTCGGCTGTCTAGGTCTTGACGCGTGGTCGTACAGGATCACGCATACAATGAGTTACAGGTCACAAAATAGTCGGTGTACTGGTGGTTGAAATCGGACAGCTAGGTAAGCAGAAATCTAGTGCACAAACATGGGAAGAATTTGCGCAATGAACTCGAACATTTCAAGCAAAAAAGCGTGGCGCCCTGCCGAGGTATACAAGCTTATTTCTCAAATTAATAGTAAAGAAAAGAGAAATTTGCTGAGAGGTTATTGCTCAAAACCAGAAGTGGGAGCTCAAGACGCACAGTCCATTCGCAAAGGCTGCACAAGCAGAGACAGCATGGTGATTGGAGCATTGTTAAAAGGTCCCCATGGTCTTCTAAATAAGAAAAATAATAACCACAAAAAGAAAAGTGACGAAATATTCCGCACAACATCATTTCCTCCATTAATTTGGAGAAGTGAGCTTTGCTATACCCTTGGTTATATTAATTCTCACAAAAAACACGCGCTCGAACTTATAGAGCACATTCGCTCTCTTGTTTTTATCGAGTCGATGAGCTCAATAGATGCTTTGACGGCAATAAAGTCTCTTAGCGGTAAAACTGGTGCATCAAATTTTCTATCTTTTAAGCTTGCATATCTTCGCAGCGCCCGTGATTTAAGTGCTCGCGAAATGGATATTGTCAACGAAATAGAAGACGATATATCGCACAGAGAGAGTCCAGGTTTTCATTTCAGTGCCCTAGAGAATATTAGCTCGCGCATATCCCTTTTCTTGGTTGCCAGGAGAAGAGTCAGTGGACTTGTCGGTCGAGTAGAGGGGGATATTAGAAAAGCAATATCTTTAAGCAATTTTGCACCTACTCCTTTAGACTATGAAGATCTCTCTGGATATCTTCTGCGTGCGACGGAATCGAGCCTTATAGATGCAATTTACTCACTCATCGTAGTCCTAAATTTGCCAGATTATGAGCTTGCTCACATCGAGATCGAAAATAGACTTGATAGTTCAGTCAATGCGGCATTATCAGAACTAATTGCATTCTCTCAGAGCGAGAGTAATGGTGCTCTAGTAACGGAGCACTATGAAGAGAATAATATAGACAGCTACCCTACACTTGAACTTTACAGAGTTTCTGCGGCTTTCTTAGAAAGAAAAAATATAGCTGTTTTCAGAAATCGCATGGATAAAGTCATAGGTGCTCGCTTGCTTTCTGAAATTGTCGACGGAAAGATCTTTGAGATTTCTGTGCCTTTTGAAAATAAGGGTCTGCTTTTATCGCCTGATCTATCTTTTGTCGATGAGTCAATTCCGATAACACTCGATCCTTTCTATAGAACTTACCTCTTCCTACGATTCTTGGGAAACAGGTCAAATATGCTACTACTTACCAAAGATGAAATTCGTTTCATTTTTGAAAATACTGTAGGTTTGGAAGCACTTCTCACAGAGGAGGAAATGCGTGCTTTATATACAACTGCACCTGCTGAAGCGAAAAGCTTGGTTGGGGTATTGGCATTAGCACTCTATCGAAAAAAGTCTGTAGACCCGGATGTAGATTTTGAATTCAGAACAGATCTTGTATCTCACGTAAAAGCCGAGCACAAAGGAGACATCCTCAACTTTATTGAGTATTTGCTTAATGACTCCCCTCAAGTAGCCAATTATATTGTTGGCAGTCTCGATGAAGTGACACTTGAAAAGCTTTATTCACTGATAAAGAACGTATCACAAGCATCGAGTGTACGAAGTGATATTCTGCGAGCCGTTGGTCACAAACTAAATCGAATTGAATATTTTATTGAAGCCGATTCTATTACAACTAGAACAAAAGTCGCGAAGCTTCAACAATACTTCGACAGTAGCCGGATGTATGTGGATAGTGTTGCAATGAAGAAATGGCTTGACACTAACCCCACCGTTTCTACAGAGCAATATCGCTCACTATATCCCCAGGTAGAGGCCGAGATATCCTCACTCGGAGGAGATAACGCTAACGACGAAGGCATTGTAATAATTCGACTTAACAGTCAAAACGAGTATTTAGTTACTCAAATCGCAGAGGATGCATTCGAACAATTTTGCTTAAACCCAGAATTCGGTATTCAGTCGTATCTTGGCCGAAGAATACGACACAATACGTTGGATGGAGTGACAACAGATTCAATAGATTCTGTTCTAACGAATCCTCAGTACACGGCGGTAATGACCAACGCAAATATGCGAAATACCGTCGCAGCGTGGATGGAATCCTATCGCGGAATTATCACAAAACTAAAAAAAGATTATCTTCAATTTAAATCAAATTCCTCGTTATTCCGATCAACGTTAGACCTAGAAGACTCTGTCACTAAGGAGAATTTGAGGAGCCTTGTAAACACACTGCGAACAGCAGGTGGTCGAGAGTTAATGAATGAGCTGGTTATAGCATATTGCTGGAATCAGATTGGACCACAGCTTGAAAATGCGGCAAGGTTCATTCGCACAACGTTATTGCGCGAAGCTAATGCGTCAATTGACAAATATTTTTCAGGTTTCTACGGAATACTTGAAAACAAGATGAAGGCCGAGCTCCATGAGGCAGTCAATGATATTTTCAAGAAAGTAGCCGACTGGTTCCAAGTTCCCCAAACCGGATATATATCAGCATCGGTTAGAGAACTATGTGAAATTATCAGCAATGATCTAAATCGAACGCTCCCTCTGACCTTCAGCGGAAATTCGGTGGAAACCAAATATACTGGAATTAGTGTGCATCGTCTCTACGATTGCGTAGCCGTACTTCTGCAAAATGCTGTCAAGCATGGGGCTGGCGATGCCCCAATTCAAGTCGTCGTAGACTCGAATCCGATAGGAATTTCCACCGCCCTAGAAAGTGTAACAGTCGATATCATTTCGTCTGTGCCAAAAGATAAATTCTCTGAAACACAAGATCGCATTATGAAGGCAGTTAATGCGATTGAGACCAGCGCAGATATGGTCACAGAAGGCTACACAGGTATCAAAAAAATTAAGTTCATCACACGCACTAGTGAGGGCTATCACACCTTGCGATGCAGCCCCGATCCTACGGATTCGAGAATTAGCTTAGGGTTCTCAATCAGAGGGGAATTGGCTGCGCAAAAGAACGAAACAGAGGAGAAACCATGAAACTTCTACTTGTTGAGGATGAACCTCATAAGCGTGACGAGTTAGTCGAGTGCATTAATGAAGTTTTTCATGCAACCCCTGAGATCGTTGATGGCGTCAGTCAGGCGGTTCTTAACGTTATGAGCGAAAAGTACGATTTAATCGTACTGGATATGGCTCTCTCTACTTTTGGAGAAAGTGCGGATGATCGACAAAAAGGTCATGATCAAGCTCAAGGTGGCATTGAAGTCCTCAGAGCGTTAAAACTCAAAGGTGGAGTGACAAATATAATTATTGTTACTCAATATCCTGATTTTTACATCGGTGGCGCCAAGGTAAAACTAAAAGACTCACCCAAGATTATTAAACAAAAGTATAGCCAAAATGTTATCGGGGCCGTTCTTTATCATTACAAATCAAAGGCAACTCTTCAAAAAATAAAATCTATACTGAGAGCCAGTCTATGAAAATTCTGCTGATTGAGGATAATGAGAAGAAGCGTCGCGTTATTTCCAAATATCTGGAATCCAAAGGCATATCAGCCAAGGACATCTTGTACGCGAAAACAATGACGGATTTTTCCGCTCATTTAGGCTCAGAAATTGGATTGTTTATCATTGACTTCTATCTTCCATATGTAGATGGGGGAGAGGCTCAGCCTAACGGAAAGGCTATTCTTCAGTCAATAATTAAGGCTGGCAAGGTCGATGCCCTCTTGCTTGCAATCAGCTCGCACCCGGATGAATTTCCCGAGCTAAGAAGCATGTATGAAGCGAATGGCTGTATCCTGGCAAATTATGAAGATAAGCGTAGTTGGCAATCTACCCTCGACCACTTACTTGTTCAGTTGCGCAAGAATACTCGATTTGATTTTGTTGTATTTTGTGCTTTGCAAGAAGAAAGAAACCCGTATGCTACGCTGCTTAATTGCCAACCAGTAATTAGAGCAGGTATTGATTGCTTAGATTTCACACTTGATGGACGCCGCGGAACGGCAGTATTACTACCGCAAATGGGGCTAGTCAATGCGGCCATAACTGCGGCTATTTGTATAGAGCGATTTCGGCCAACCTTAATCGGCATGAGCGGTATCTGCGGTGGCTTTGAGAAACGTACGAATCTTGGACAATTGCTTATATCAAGCATGTCATACGAATATCAGTCAGGAAAATGGTCATCTGATGGGTTCCTACATGAGCCTTATCAAGTCTCTACCGATCACCTGACTCTCGTGCGTCTGAGGGCACTTGCGGCCTCAAATCAACTTGTTAGCAGCCTTGAGGCAGGATTTACTGGCGAGAAACCAAAAGTTGAAACCTCACCGGAGGTATGCATATTCACAAGTGGATCCGCGGTAATAGCAAGCGATACTTACTTGCAGCAAGTAGCATTGATCCACCGTAAAGTAACTGCGCTGGATATGGAGGTCTATGCTATACAGCGTGCAGCGGAATTATCTACATGCACGCCAGCCTGCATATGTGCAAAAACCGTAGTCGACCTTTGCGGAACTGAGAAGAATGATGATTTGCATGCTTACGGAAGCTTTATATCTGCGAACTTCATGATATCCGCATTCAAAAAACATTTTGAGGCCACCAAATGAAAATCGATGCCGTTAGTCTTGCCAATTCCGCTATAGCTCATTATAGGAAGAAGGCAGATCACAATAAAAGGGAGTCACTATTTTGCTTCTCAATCATTGTTTTATTTAGTTTGCTTAGCCCTATGTTTGTGATGCTCGGAGAAGGTATCGTTATGGGGAAAATAATCCCCTCAAGCCTATCTCTAATAGTTGCCGCAAGTACTGCATGGCTACAACTCAGGAAGCCACAGCATCTATGGGCAATTTATAGAGATAGCCAGAAGAAAATTGAAGATGTGCTATGCAAATACAACTTCAATCTCGGAGAATTCAATGGCACTGAATCAGATAACAATCGTCTACTGGCTGACTCGACTCGTGCAATCGCCTGGGATACACATAATCGATGGCTTCCATTAGTCCCCAATCCTGAATCAGTAATGAAAAAAGAATCTGAACATACTACCTAAATTCCAGATTAATTCTGTATTTTCATAAAAATTCCTTATATCCGAGTTATCCCAGCCAGAGAGGATAACCAGATATTTATTTGATGTCGTGTAGCACATATAATACTATTAACTATTCTCTCTTATCTCGAGCGAATCATCCCTGTGTGATTTAAGCACCACCGAATTCATAGGCTATTCGTATAATTCAGACTATTCACCTTAAAATCCGAGACACCCTCTTCCTTCACAATAAAATTTTCAATAATAACTGCGTAAGCCCATTTGCGTCACTTCTTGTATCGATGGCGAAGCTGATGAGCACACCGACGCTATTGGAATAGCACCGGAGATGGGGATGAAATCTTGGGCTACTGAGAGGTAGTTCATGTATTCATACGAGGATCGCATCCGCCTGGTGATGCTCTACATCCAGCTAAGAAAACTGGACTGTTGCCGGTTTAAAAGACACCCTGTTAAGGTGGAAAATGAAACAGGAGGTGGTTTATGGGAACGAGACAGCAGTTCAGCCGGGAATTCAAGGTTGAAACGGTCAAGCTGGTGGCCGTGCGAGGCGTTGCAGTGACGCAAGCTGAGCGCGACCTAGATGTGCACGAGACGCGGCTGAGGGCATGGCGCTCTCAAAACAGCTAACTGATGCATCCTACCTTGTAGCAATCACGTAGAAAACGCCTCAGATGCGAGTTTCGACTGTCGCAGTTCATCAGCAGATCGATACAACAGCAGTCTGTTGATGGTACTCACACACCACTGGACTTGATTCTGAGTTGCTTAAGTGATGAGTACTGCTGGGTGGTCTCATCGCCCCGAAACAATGAAGCGCCCAAGAGCCCGGTACAAGTGCCGTGGGTGCCATCGGTACTCTTAGTTTACGTGCCTAACATGCTTCTCATGTCTCATCACAAGGAGGTTTGGAGGTCAAGCCTCACTTGAGCACTTCGCTCGCCGTATTGCTTCCTGAGTATCTGCATGGACTGAAGGGCGCGATCCCTTTCTGTAAGCATCAGATCATGGTAGCCATCACCGCTGGCGGCGGGAGGGTTCATGTACTCCCAATTATCAAAGCGACTTTTTACATCCGCGATAAGTGCATCAGTGGGTGATTGCGCTATTAGGCTCACTACAAGCATCCGCAAAGCTTCGATTTGCGCTTGCAACTCTTCCGTCTCTGTCATGTAATTTTTCCTTCTGGTACTCGATGCTTGAACAAGAACCTGCATCGTAGTAAATGGGCGCATGCACACGCCTCGCAGCCTCCAGCACTTACATCGCAAACACGCGCCTATCCAAAGCCCAGAACACACTTTGCCTAGCGCACCACTAGATGTTATCAAGGAGTTGTATCAAAGGATGCTAAGGCGGCTCTAAACCATGTAGAGTCTCAGTCTACCTTCAAGATCAGGCCAAGACGTTACCTTTCAAATCGCCGGTCACCGCAAGCTAGTCCATAAACTCAAGATGAGATGCGGAATGGTGGCGTGCATAGCCTATGCCCCCGAGTAAGAGTGGCCAACACCACTTCGTCGATAGCCCCTGCAAAGCAGTTATGCTCACTGCCCTCGTCGCACGACGCCCCGTAAGCAAAGAACAGTGGCGACAGCCCCCCTGCTCCCAGCCTTTGTGCCTCCTGCCAAAGGCCGTGCGCGCAAGCTCACAGTCAGCGATGAAGCCCCCCTCAACAGCATCCTGTTCGTGCTGCAAACAAGCATTCCATGGGAATACCTTCCCCAATCCTTTGGATACGGCTGCGACATGACTTGCTGGCGGCGCCTGCACGACTGGAACGCTGCTGGTTATTTGTGAGCGGTTTCACTAGGCCATGCTGACTCGCTTGCATGTACATGACCAGATCGAGTGGAATCGGGCCAGCATTGATGGCTCCTCAGTACCAAGCCCCTGGGGGGCCATGAAACGGGTCCCAATCCGACGGACCGAGGCAAGCTTGGCACCAAGCGCCACCTCGTTCTAGATGCCAGAGGCATCCCGCTGGCGATCCTCGTCAACAGAGCCAACAGGCACGACTGCTAGATGGAGGTTCGTCGAGACGTAAATTACGACTTAGGCTGTCACCTTCAGGTAGATGAAAACGATATTGGACACGACTGCATTTGACCTATATTTTTTTGGATCCCACAACCAGCTAGGAGAACTGTATGAGTGATGACACTAAGAAGTGCCCTGTAACTCACTTGACCACCGACTTCGGCGCACCAGTTTCTACTAACCGCGACAGCCTTACCGCGGGGCCTCGTGGACCGCTGTTAGCGCAGGATCTATGGTTGAACGAGCGTTTGGCAAATTTTGTTCGTGAGGTTATTCCTGAACGCCGTATGCACGCTAAAGGCTCCGGCGCCTTCGGTACATTCACGGTCACGCACGACATCACCCAGTACACTCGCGCCAAAATTTTCAGTGAGGTGGGAAAGACAACGGAAATGTTTGCCCGCTTCACGACGGTGGCAGGCGAGCGCGGCGCGGCAGATGCCGAGCGCGACATTCGAGGTTTTGCCCTCAAGTTCTATACCGAAGAAGGTAATTGGGACATGGTGGGGAACAACACTCCCGTGTTCTTCATTCGTGATCCTCGGCAATTCCCAGATCTTAACAAGGCCGTCAAGCGTGACCCACGCACGAACATGCGCAGCGCGACCAATAACTGGGACTACTGGACGCTCTTGCCCGAAGCCCTTCATCAAGTGACAGTAGTAATGAGCGACCGTGGTATCCCTGCCAGCTACCGTCACATGCACGGTTTCAGCTCGCACACCTACAGTTTCTGGAATACGGCGGGCGAGCGCTTTTGGGTCAAGATGCACTTCCGGACTCAGCAAGGTATTAAGAACCTCACCGATGCTGAGGCGGCCGAGCTGGTCAGCAAGGATCGCGAAAGCCATCAGCGCGACCTCTACGACGCTATCGAACGCGGCGAATATCCAAAGTGGACTATGTCCATCCAAGTCATGCCAGAGGCTGATGCTGAGAAGTACGCTCTGCACCCTTTCGACTTGACGAAAGTTTGGTACAAGGGCGACTACCCACTTATTGAAGTTGGCGAGTTCGAGCTGAACAAGAACCCTGAAAACTTCTTCGCCGACGTCGAGCAAGTGGCCTTTGCTCCCAGCAACCTGGTTCCGGGTATCGGTGCTAGCCCTGACCGTATGCTTCAAGCTCGCCTCTTTAACTACGCCGATGCACAACGCTATCGCCTAGGGGCAAACTATCACCAGATTCCAGTCAACCAAGCTCGCTGCCCTGTGCACAGCAACCACCGCGATGGCCCAGGTCGAGTAGATGGCAACTACGGGGGCTTACCGCACTACGAGCCTAACAGCTTCGGACAATGGCAAAGTCAGCCTGAGTTCATGGAGCCGCCACTCAAGCTCACAGGCAATGCCGCCCATTGGAGCTACGACAAGGATGACCACAACTACTTTGAGCAACCTGGCAAGTTATTCCGCTTGATGAGCAACAGCCAGAAGGAAGCACTTTTCGGCAACACCGGCCGTGCGATGGGTGATGCGCCTGAATTTATCAAGCTTCGTCACATCCGGAATTGCCACGCGGCTGATCCAGCATACGGCGCCGGCGTAGCCATGGCTCTCGGCATCGATCTAACTGCCGCTCTGGCCTCGAAAAAAGACGACCCCATGTACGGCAGCGCGTTGGTAGCGCTGCCAGCGTAGCGAACCTAAGTTAAAAGTTGGCGGCTATACAAGGCGCTTGAAGTGAGCGTCTTGTATGAGGCGTCAGGGTCTTGCTATTTGCATCCCCAGCGTGTCAGTCTTGCGTGGAAAGACACACTTTAAATTCGATCTATGCAACAACTCCACGTCCTAATCAAACCACGCTATCGAGAAAAATTCGTACCAGTTCGCTCTAGCAGCGGGCACCAATCTTGGAGAAGATGGAGTACAAGCGAGCCCTTGCGGTATTAAGGCGAATACATAGCTCTCTTGCTGCGTCCTCCAGCGCCAAGCCATGAGACAGCAGAATTACCAGCGGGGTCTCTGTCGAGGTGAGCTGAAACGATTGTTGGGCGAGATTGGAGGATAGATCGATTTGCCATTGATGTGGCACATAAGCACCGTTACGGCCTGCCAGGACTCACTATCGAGTGCCGAAGGTCTCTTGGGATGACTGCTTGAACTTCCAAGTTTTAAGCGACATCCACCTCACCATGAAAATATGGCGGCTCACAGCTTCTGGCTGAACATACTCGCTATCAAAAAATGCTTGGTCAACCACAACTAGCGCAGGTGGTCGAGGAAACTTCCAATCTAGTGATGCATTGCGTTTACGGAGACACCTCTCGCCTTCGCTTTGCCAAGCGCTTATAGCAGTGACGGCACGGTGTAGTCATTAAGATTGGTGTCTTCAAATCTAATGTCAGGGTAAAAACGGCCCTCTACATGCACACGATCACGCCCTGCATTTTTAGCGTTATACAGCAACTGGTCAGCCTGCTTCAGTGCGCCTTCCAGCTGATCCTTTCTTGTAATCGAAGTGAGACCAAAGCTCATCGTCACCACAGCGCCCTGAAGCACGCCTCCCTGATCGTGCCTTAGTTCTCGTCCAATGCGTTTGGCGACTTGCTCTGCCCCCTGCAAATCAATTCGGGTCAACAGCATCACAAACTCCTCGCCTCCAACACGAGCCAGCAGATCCTGGTTACGCACATTGTGTTGCATGACCGCGGAAACGCGCTGTAGCACTTCGTCGCCTTTAGCATGCCCCCAGTTGTCGTTGATTCGTTTGAAGTAATCGATATCGCCGACGAGAATCGCCATAGGGTAAAGGCGCTGATCCGCAAGCCTACGCTGTGCCAGTTCATGGAACCCCCGCCGATTCAGAATCTGGGTCAACATGTCAAAGTCGCGCTCAGTTTGTAACTTGGCGACTGTGTCTCTGGCGGTTGAGGCGCAGATCAGCACTGTGAAGAGCAGTGCAAAAAACAAAATGCTCATCAACGTCGTAGTCCAGTAAGTGGAGTTGAATTGCATGGCATCGTTGAGGCCTGAAGCCCCCAAGCTCAGCACAAGTGTGGGACGTAGGATAGTGACTACGGCGTTAGAGAGGTATGTCCATAAGAGCGCCTGGTCTAGCCAGTCACTGGAGCGGCCTCTTTTCAGGACTGCCGAGACTGGCATTAATAGGATCAGGCCTCCTCCAATGCTGACAGCATGCAGTCGCCCGACCAAACTGGGGTCAATCTGGTCGAAATAGTAAAACGATGCCATCGCTAGGACACATAACAATGCATTTGGCTCCGATGGTACAAACACATTTCGACGAACTGAAAAGCTTTTGGCTAGACACCAGGCCCCCGCCAGAAACAGTGTGCTAACGAGCGCCACAAAATGATTTGAAGTCTCTAGCTTCAGCGCACTGCGAGTACTAAGGGACAATGCCGTCAGCAAGTAAGCAGCACATAGCCAAAGCAAAAAGCGCTGTTGGCGTTGAACTATCCAGCACACACCCAGTAAGCCAGCTAGAAAGAGCAAGAGCAGCGATGGCATAAGCACGTAGATATAGTCATTGCTTGTGTGCATACTCTCAGCCCCTTCGATAAGGATTGCCACCAGATGTGCCAACTGACCAAAACTCAAATCCAAGCCAAACGCAAAAGCATCAGGCCGTGTGGAAGTGACTAGCCTTGTGGCGCAGAAAGTAACAAATTCTTGTGACCTTTGACAGTTCACTTTTTGACTTTAGGTCGCAAAAATTGCGATTTCTGCATTTGCTGACGACTTGGAGTCAACATGTTGATGTCTACTTCAGAAGGCATAAGGGGGAATCGGTATAGATCTTGGAGTGGATCGCCTCGACTTTTGAGGAGGCTCAGCACTCTGAGAGGATTGAGCCATGAAGAAGTCAAGCAAGTTCTCGCCGGAAGTCCGTAAGCGGGCAGTGAAGATGGTGCATGAGCATCGTGGGGAGTGCCCATCGCTGTGGACGACCATCGAGTTCATTGCGCCAAAGATCAACTGCGTGCCGCAGACCTTGAACGAATGGGTCACGCGCTCTGAAATCGATGCCGGCTAGCGTGAAAATGTCACGACCAGCGAGGCACCGCGGATCAAGGAGCTGAACGCCACGTCAAAGAACTGCGGCAGGCCAACGAGATACTGAAGCTGGCCAGTGCGCTTTTCGCCCAGGCGGAGCTCGACCGCTGCCTCAAGCCCTGAAGGCCTTCATCGACAAGCATCGTGATGCCTTCGGAGTCGAGCCGCTCTGCAAGGTCTTGCAGGTCGCTCCGTCGGCATATCGAAGGCATGTGGCGCTGCTGCGCGAGCCACATAAGCGCTGTGCCTGCGCTCATCGCGAAGAGATGCTGATGCCACAAATTGCACATGTCTGGCAGACCAACATGCAGGTCTATGGCGCCAACAAGGTGTGGCGGCAACTTGCACGCGAAGGCGTTGTCGTGACTCGTTGCACGGTTGAGCGATTGATTCGCAAGCTGGGGCTGCATGGTGTGATGCGCGGCAAGGTCGTGCACCACCGCCGGTGATGCCAAAGCACCGTGTCCGCTCTTTAACCAAACAGCCTCCTCAAAAGCCGGGGCGCTTTAGCTGAAGCGACCAGGAAGTCTTTAAGCTTGAAGTCATACTTGGGCTGTTTCGGTGCTGAGTGACAGCGTATTTGCAGAGCAAAATCAACAAGGGCGGCACGAAGCCCGCCCTTGTTAGGTGAGTTGCAGCCAGCACTCATGGAGTGCTGTGGCCCTGTGCAGCCTATTCGCTTGTAGGCACAAAAAACAGGTACTCACCTGGCCCCATCTGCGGGGTAATCACATAGCCTTCGCACTGCCCGTCCTTGCATTTCACAGGGATAGCGCGAGGCCATATCGTTGCAGCCGTCGGATAGCCAGGCAAGTACTGCGGCACATGCCAGACGCCATAGTCGCCCACTGGCTCGGCTTGCTGCGAGCCTGCTGCACCTTGCTCGCCACTTCCGAAGATCTGGCGTTGAATGCTCAACGGTTCATTGATGGCCCTGGAATCGGGCGCAGCCAAAGACGAAGCGCAGCATAGTGCAATCGCTAAAAGAGCTAGAGTCTTGCCCATAGCGGCCTCCTAGATTAGGAATCACGCCCACTAATTGCCATACAGCCGTGCTGTACGTGGGTCATCCATCACAGAGGTGATAGCCGTGGGGCGAGTGACCTCAGGCGCAAAGCTTGACTGAGCCTCTGAAGGGGGCGCAGTAGGAGTTGGGCTACCTTGTGCCGAAGCATCCGGCCCGTAGTTGTTCCGGCGCTCATCTGCGGTCATGGATTGAGGGCATTTCGAACCCGTGATCTCCAGGGCCACGCGCGCTGCCGGGTCCATGCAGTCCATCGCCAGCGAGGCGGCCTTCATGCCCTTGTTCCAGAGCTCACGGCTCATTTTCAGGCGCTTGCAATGCTCGTCCGTCCAGGTTGTGCCGAAGCTCACGCCAAAGCCAGGGCCGTTGGCGCTGCCGCTGCTGCTGCCCATGCAGGTGTCATTGCTGGTTGTGAGGTTGGGTCCGCTCACGCTAGGAACGTTCTTCAGGGTGTAGGTGCCGCTGTACTCCACAATGTTCTTGGACGTTCCGGACACTGTGTTATTCAGGTTCTGGGTTGTTGTTCCGCTCGTTGTGATGTTTTGATCGGAGGTCGAAGTGGATCTACTTTCCATCGTGGCGACAGATCGACTTTCTGCCGGAGCAGCAACTGGATTGACAATGGTGACCGACTGATTCTGTTGTGCCCCTACGGATGAAGAGTTAGAGGAGCTTTGCGCGCTGCTGTCGGCACTTTGCGCATAACTGCACAAAGGAACGCAAAGACTTAACAGAGCTATTGAGAATTTCATGCTTCGCTCCTACGTTGCCCGAGCCTGACCAACCAGCCAGGCCCGGGACAAGCACAACTATCTTGGGATAGCTGCCTTAGTTGGCATTGGCCGTTGAGCCTGCACCAGCAGTACCGGAGGTGCCACCGCCGTTAGAGAGGTAGCCGGCATTACCCCATGCCCCGGCATTCTGGTGGACGGTACCCACAGAGCCTGCGTTCGATGTGGTATTGGTCAACGAGCCCCAAGGTGAGGAAACGGCTCCCGATGTGGCGTTGTAGCCAGAGGTGGTACCAGCATTGTTGTTGATGTAAGCCAGGCCGCCGCCAGGGCCGGCGCCAGTTGCAGCAACATTCGCGGTCTGAGAAGAGGCGCCGCCGAAGGCAGTGCCGTTGACGGGTCCTGCGTTATAGCCGGCAGCAGCAGCCGAGCCCGCATTGGCATTGGTAGCCGCTACGCCGCCCGCAACACCGTTGCCGGAGGTAGCGGAAAGACTCTTCACATTACCGAAAGTAGTTGCGCTACCACCGACAGCAGCCCCACCGATGCCAAAACCGCCTGCGCCGATCGCGCCGCCAGCAGCGTTTGCATTCGACGTTGCACCGGAGGTTGCGCTATTCATGCTCAGCGCACTTCCGTTACCCGAGCTAGCCGCACCCGACAGCGTGGCAGACGATGCGCTCGACGTCGTGTTTGTGGCTGCAATGCTTGAGCTGCTCACAGCAGCAGATGCAACACCAGCCAACGCAATAACCGCCATGGCAATCACAGACTTTTTCATGATCGTTCCTTTAAATAGCGAGTTTTCAGACAAGTGAAAGAAAGAGTGTGTGTGAGCAAAAGACCATTTGTAGATATGCAAAAGGCCCCTGTTAACCGTCAACAAGTTCTGGAGTGCTTGGTTACGTTCCAAAACAGGCGTTCGGTGAGGCCAGTTTCAGAAAATGACTCAGAAACAGTAATACCCTGTTTAGAAATATTTTCTTAACAAAATAAATTCAACAAAAAATGATTGCGTTATTGTTTTATCTGCATGGTGCGCTACTGAATAAATAGCAACCATGGAAAAATTCTTACAGTGTTAACAAAAGTAATCTATATTTCTTTTTATTTTATTTATCTATTGCCTCAAGAACAAAGGGTTTACATCTATTTTTCACGCCTCTACTGAAATCAGTACCATATATTAGAGTTTTAAAATGTAAAAACTTAAACAAAATTATTCTTTAATTGTTTTTTGTGGATTTTAAATAAAGCAGATTTTATTTTTCGCGTGACTGCCAACCAATCTATCTATCTGCTGGGGTGTCACATGTATCTATCCGACGCATCTATGAGTTCGCGGTCTGACGTCGGCAGAGCTGAAGGCGCATCTATTGCCTTCGGTGGCATGTGGCCGTCCGACATGAAAGGTCAGCAGAGCCAACCTGTGCGAGTCTTTCTGGTCGATGAAGACAGACACATCAGGAACGTGATCGCGCAGGAACTCATGCGTGACCCGCGCACTCTTCTGGTAGGACAGGCTTCCAGCTACAAAGAGGCTCGCAAGAACGTCTTTTCTCAAGAGTTCGATGTACTCCTCATCGACCTGTCCATTGGCGAAGGCCAAGGAGCTGAGCTGCTTGAGTCGATTCAATTAAAAAGGCCTGAGGTGCTATGCATCGCAATTTCTGCAAGTGAAAACGATGATGCGGCCATGGATGCTCTTAAGCGAGGCGCTGTTGGATACCTGGTGAAGAATTCATGGTTTGGCAGCTATTTGCAGGCTGTGCTGGAAGTAGCCAATGGTGGGGCTGCGATATCTCCCCGGGTGGCGAAGAAAATCATCCCCAAAATATTCAATGCAGCCATGCATGGAGAAGAAATCTTCACGCATAAAAAATTCGAGTCGCTGACTGAAAGAGAAATAGATATATTGAAATTGATAGCTCAAGGGAAAAGCACCCAAGAGGTTGCGTCCTACCTGGAAATCAGCCCATTGACTGTGGCAACGCATGTAAAAAATATTTACGGAAAAATGCAGGTAAGAACCAGAGCACAAGCTGTTAGATATGCGATGCTGACCGGTATCATTTAAACTCTTTTTTTCTGAATTTTAAGTTCGAGATAAATGGAATTATTCTTACAGATATTCTTTGATTGAATATTTTTGATCGGTGCAGGGTGAGGAAACTTGTCGTGCCGCAAGAGCTTGTAAAGCATCGGCTTTGACAGAGCAGTCCGTGCCGACACCTCATCTATAGGGATGACCTGTTCAGCAACACTTGACGTGCTTTGACATGTGATCTCTCGAACTCCTTTAAATGCTACGTTGATTGACTCGCTTGGACAGTTCTTCGGCGCTTTCACGGCGCTCGCTATAGCGATCCACTAAGTAGTCTGCACAGACTCGCGTCAGCAGAGTGAACTTGATCAGTTCTTCCATCACATCCACCACCCTCTGGTAATACGAAGCCGGCTGCATTCGGCCAGCCTCATCGAACTCCGCGAACGCCTTGGCTACGGATGACAGATTCGGAATAGTGATCATGCGCATCAAGCGAGCCAGTACACGCACCTGATTGGCAGCATTGAAGGACTGTGAGCCCCCGAGACGTGCATCACCGCCAGTGTCTTGCCTTGCGTCGGTCGTACCGCGCCAACCGACAAGGGAATCCAGTCGATCTGCGCTTTGAGAATACTGGTCATCGCACCGCGACGCTCGGGAGAGATCCAGCCAATGGTCGTGCCCTTCTTGGCAAGCACATGCAGCAAGAGGAGCGTGACCAGGCTGCTAATCGGCATGATCTTGGAGCCGAGATTTGCTCTGTTAATTCATCCAGTTTCTCCAAGATCGTCTGCATCACACAGGGCTGCCCGATGTTGCCAAACGTAATGCAGACCACACCATGCAGCATGGCCATATCTTGCGCTTGCGGTCTAAATTGGCGAATCAAAGATTCCAGAACGAGCAAGAAACCTATCCTTCAGCCACTGCTAGGCGCTGTGGCAGCTTCTTCACCAGTTCATCCACCGCCAGTCGCGTCTTCAACGGCAGATGCACGGTGTACGGCCACAGCGCATTGATCACATAGGACACGCTGAGCTGGCCCGGCAGCACTTCACGCAACTCGCCGCTGTCCAGATGCTTGCGTGCCAGCCATGATGGCAGCCAGGCAATGCCGAAGCCCGCAATCGCGGCGTCGGTGATGGCACGCAAGTCATCCATCTGAAAACGGGCCTTGGGCCGGATGGCCTTCACCTGCCCATCAACCAGCACCTGCCAGTCATGCACCCGTCCCTGGCGGGTATAGGCCAGCCCGTCGTGCTGTTGCAAGTCGTGCAACGTGGCGGGTTCACTATGGCCTTGCAGATAGGACGGCGCAGCACAAAACACCATGTGGTGCTCGCCCAGCCGGCGGGCCGCGAGATCGCCGCTGTCCGGCGGCACGCCGTTGCGGATGACCAGGTCTAGACCCTCTTCCACCAAGTCCACCATGCGATCGCTGAAGTACAGCTCCAGCGTCAACCCAGGATGCTCTCTCGCCAGCTCAAGCAGGATGGGCGCGATGTACAAATTCCCGAACAGCACCGGCATGGAAACCCTCAGTCGGCCGTTGACATGGCCCTTTCCTCTTTCCAATGCCGCCTCGCCGATACGCAACGCCTCCAGCGCTCGCAGGCAGTGGTCGTAGAACAGCGAGCCCTCCTCGGTGAGACTCTGGCTGCGCGTGGTGCGGTGAAACAGCAGCACGCCCAGGCGCTGCTCCAAGCGGGCCACGCTCTTGCCGACCGCAGAGCGGGTGATATGCAGTCTCTGCGCCGCCTGGGCAAAGCTGCCGGCTTCGACCACGGTCACGAAAACGTCGATGCCGCTCAAGCTACCAGCCATGTATTGAATCTTTTTTGGAACCAATTACGGGAAATACTATCACCATCGGCGACAAAAAGATCTTGATAAGCTTGATGCATCAATAAAACTTCTCTGCATGGAGCACTTCCGTGAGCAAAATTCTCGTTCTTCAGTCCAGCATCAACGGCACCCATTCCAGGACCAACCACCTTATCGACAGCTTCCTCGCCGAGCGCAAGACCCGTGGCCATGTCGATGAAGTGGTGGTGCACGACCTGCCCGGCATGAACCTGCCTGTGCTGGACGACGAGCTGTTCCACGCCCTGCGCGGTGCCGAAAACTCCAGCCAGCGTATCCAGCAAGGGGTGGCGCTGTCCGACCAACTCATCGCCGAACTCAAGTCCAGCGACCTACTGCTGATCGGCGCTCCCATGTACAACCTGAACGTGCCGACGGCACTGAAGAACTGGTTCGACCTGGTGGCCCGCGCCCGCGAGACCTTCCGTTACACGGAAACCTATCCGATAGGTCTGGTGGAAGGCGTCAGCGCCGTAGTCTTCAGCTCGCGCGGCGGCATTCACCTGGGGCAGATGACCGACGCCGTCACGCCCTATCTGCGCTCGGTGCTCGGCCTCATGGGCATCAACGAGGTGGAATTCGTCTACGCGGAAGGCATGGACATCCGCCCGCATGGCGTAGAACAAGGCATGGCCAACGCCCATGCGCAGATCGCCGAACTTACGGCCTGAGCGAAACGCAAACAAAAAGCACTCCATCGGAGTACTTTTTCACAGCAACGTGAGATAGCCCCCCCTGACACTACACGGCAGACGTAGACAAGCAAAGCTCAAACGACGGCAACGGGTCGGTCAGCGACAGTCGCAGATCCGCCATGAGCCGCCGCTGGTAGGATCAAGAAGCAGACATTCAGCGCTTGCGATAAGACGCGCCGGAGTGCGGAGCACGGAGAGCCCCCACAAGCGCCACTTGTGGGTGTCGGCTTGACCAACTGGTTAGGCAGCCCCAACCGCGACAATTACTAGGCATAGGCTACCCACCCACGGAACGTAAAAGCTGCGTAGAACAAGGAAATGCTCTTAAAGCCGGCTTTGCGCATCAGTTCTTCGTCCTGTATCGGTGACAGGATTTCGAGCCGCTCACCTACCGCTCGTGCACCTGCTTGAGCCTTTGCAGGGTCTACGCCCGAAGAGGCCGCAAATGCTGCGTAGCGCGAAAGCCAGACGCGTCGTAGTTCAGACTCCTGATCAAAGCTCAGATGCATGACAACGAGCGGCGCTCCTGGCTTCAAGCGGCGGTGGATTGTTAATTTCCACGCATAACTGACCCGCCGGGGGCTAGTGGGTCACTTCTGGGTGGAAATCAACACCAGGAGTTCATCTAGCCGTGGATTTGTACTGCACCTCTGGCTTTGCCTTGTCGGACATGGAAAGTCCGGCGAATGCACTAGCAGGCGCCAACTTGCCCGCAATTCGATTGAACTGCATTCAAAATGTATCCAAGAGTATCTTCATTGTCAACATGACTCCCCTATGGAACCATTTTCTGATTCTCGGTAATAGCACTCCTTAGGCTTTGAACGGGGCTAAGAGTTTGGTCTATATCCAGCGCTTGGGGCGCACTAGACACGCTCCATGTCAAATCATTCGGTTTCGGGTGGTCAATTCAACCGGAGTAGGCGTTTGTGAGTGCCTGATTCTTGTTTGCGTATGCAATTGCAGCGATGACTGATTTGTCTGCTCGCACCTTGGACAATTGAGCCCATAAGCTTGCTGAATGTAGTAGCAGGAACATGATGTGACGCAATCCTCTCGATAGGATACGATTAGAAACAATCTGTATCCGTCATTGGATCGACTGACTCATGACACCCTTCAAATCCGCCATCGTTTCACTGCTTTGTGCCGCAGCTCCAGCGATGGCTGCCAGTTGGTCGGGCCTGTACCTAGGGCAAGGAAACAATAACGACTACACATCCCTGCAACTGATGGAGACGAAAGAGGGAAGCATTTTTGGGCGACATCGACAGATATCTGTCTCGGAATCCGACACAAAGATCATTCTTGATGCCCCTGTATCAGGGGCGGCCCATGGTAACCAAGTTGTAGGCCGGATTGATCGACATTGGCTTGAAGGCGGGACTCTCGCATTCTCCGGGACTAGAACAAACACGGGCATCCAGTTTGCGGGCGGCGAGGGTCTTCAAAGTAGTCTGATTGCATCGTCCGAGCGCGAAGAGCAAGCGGTGATCTCCGAGCTTACTGCCCGCGCAAAGAAAGCTGGCGACGCCGCGCGTGCCAAGTCTGGCTTGAGCAACATAAACGCAGCCCTTAACCGTGCTCGAGAATTCCAGATCAGAGGCACCGATACGCTGACCGCCCTGAGCAAGATCCCCGCCCATTACAGCGCCGTGCTTGCCAAGCAGGAAAAGATGGCTGTGCATGCTCGATCCTTGCCCAACAGCGTGGCAAGAATCCAGGTCATTAATGCCATGGACCGGCTGGTCTCGAAGGATCTAAACGGCACCCAGCTAAAAGTAGAAAACTCGATCTCAAGTGCCAACGCTGCCAGGGACCAGGTGGTCCGAAGCCTTGCACAGGCAAAAGAGCTATGCAATCAGCTGGATCCTAACGGACCACTGGCGCCGGAATACGTTTCCCAATGCCAACAGGTGCAAGTAGTGGATGAAGCGACTGTCAAGTTATCTCAGGAGCTTTCTGCGCTCTTCAACAGACTTATCGAGGCATACAAAGTGGCTGAAGCTCGAAGCAACATACTGTCCGCCGAAGTCAATGCACTTCGGTAGGCGTTCATCTTTATCTTGCCACTCTAGCGCTCAAGCGCCTCAAACTGACAGACTATCGTAGGTACGATGGCGAGCATTTAAGGTCCTTCATCTGCTTCGAATTTGAAGGCTAGGTATGAGAGATTTATGCAGGCGGAGACCCAGGATAGGCGGCATTTGATCGAGACCGCCCTACGATGCGTTAGGTCAAGTTACCAAGAATCCTCACCACCAATAGCCCACAACTTGTCTCTTCTGATCGAGCTCAGCCGTCGGAATCAGCGGATTGGGCTGTGCCTTCAGAACGTGCCCTTAGCAACCATGCAAAAAATTCATACCGAGAGCTCCAAGGATTCTTGGTCTGAACCCCTCACCGCGAAAGCGGCCATCAGGAAGATTCAATCGGCAGCCCGTTACTTTTTCGAGCCAGAAGAATTCGGCAGACTCGTAGGCCAAGACGGCGACAGCATTAGAGTGAAGAAAGCCCTCTACCGACTCGCTCAGGAAGGGCTGATCACCTTAGCCACACGACGACCAGCGGGCTACCTTATTGTGCCGGCTGAACAAGCACACTATGGTGCTCCGCCTGTCACTTGGTGGATCGACGACTGCCTCAGGCGAATCGAGCCCAGCTACTACGTGGCCCTATTGTCTGCGGCGCGCTATTGGGGGTCGTCCAATTTTGCGCTCCAAGAAACTCAAGTGATGGTCGCTTGCCCACGCCAACCATTAACTCCAGGCTCACTCAAGGTGAGGTTCTTCAGCAAAGGATCCGTCGCCGAAACCCCAACAACCACAGTGAATGCAGGCGTCGCGCCTTGGCGAGTCAGTACCAGGGAGGCCACACTCTTGGATCTCATACGTCATCAGGCAGATGTAGGGGGAATTGAGTACATAACTCGTATCACAAGAGATTTCGCACCCAGCCTGAACCAGCGAGCACTGAAACAGGCTCTAGATGCGATACACCAAGTCCCTGTGGCACAACGACTCGGATTCATCTTGGATCATCTACGATTGACGAGCCTGTCTCAGATTGTGTATGCATGGCTCCAATCGCGAAGGAAGAATATCCAACCTCTGGTCCTGGGAGATGCAGAACGAGAAAGCACATTCGAAGTCAACACCAAGTGGAGCATCCGCCATGATGCACAACTGCGTGAGCTAGTGCCAACATCATAGGGTTCATCGACTTAGCTAGGATTGCAAAGTTGGCTGATCAATCAGGCTGCTGATGAGAATTCCACGTTGAATTCACGCTCTGATCTTCCAAAACTCCCTTCTTTGTAGATGATGCATTCCTATCCAGCGAATCCATGGCTATGCCCGTGGAGCTACTCAGAGCTTGGATTCCCTCCCTTGAGTCTCTCTACCCTGAACTGAACGTTGGTGGGCATAGCCTAGCCTCCTAGGAAGACTAGGCTAGACCTTCAAGATTGGCTGAACGTATGGAGCCGCACTACCCGCAAGCCTTTCACGTCACGGTGCTTGCTTCGCCGCCGTTGCAGGTATCTCAACGCTTTCCCCCAGCACCTGCATATCCCCGCAGTCCTGGCGCATAGGCGTCGTCTGCGGCGGTACTTGGCAGTTCGCTGGCCACAATTGTGACCAGTTTGCCCAAAGCCCGGATTGTCGTTCGGCGCAAGGAGCAAGTTATCCATCTGCTGCGTCAAGCGAGCCTTGCAATGGCAAGGTCATCACTCAGCATTCCGGCGGCGTGAAGCGCGGCGGAGCTGTTTTCAGCTCGTACAAATTAATATAGGAAAAATCGATCAAAAACGTTACATCCCATCCACACCTCGCTTGCTCAGCAAGTATGGTTGTGCATGTATTCAACGATACTCGGCATTGGGATGCCTAAGTGCCAAGCCCACCTACTCCCAAAGCCCGGGCAGTGTCAGGGACCTCATCCGACCACTGACCTGTTGCAATCTGATGGCCGTCAATAAGGGCGGTATGAGGCTGAATGGCAGCGACATGTGTCGCTGCTTAGAGGCATAGATGGGCGAAGTTCAAACGGCCACTCAAGGTAGATACCGACTGGTCAGGTTACTTGAATAGGTAGTTACGACGCAATGAAAAAGCGCGTCATAAAACCAAAGTATTCACGCAACGCGACCGGATCACGATGATCGGTAATGGTGGCTTGCTTAGATTGGTGTCTTGGTACTTTTTCTTCGGCGCGCACCTAGGAAAACTTTGGGTACAGAACCCCGGCTGAGATGATTAACGCATGCGTTGCATCGATCGGTTGCATCCACAACGCCGGAGCCACTCGACGCACCTACCTGACTACTGCAATGCAGCGGTTGCACCAAGGTGCCCAAGCTCATGAAGCTGGTGGTCGGCAGTAAGACCCCCATCCTTAATGACGTCGCTGAGCTTCGGTGTCATGTTCCATGCTAATGCTGCCCTGCAAAGCGCTGTCACTGATATGTCAATCTGCCTGCCCCTGCTGCACGATGAGCACAAGGTAGGCCAAGGTCCTACCAGCGTCGAACCCCTCCTAGAACGTCAGCGTTTGGTGAACAATGACTTGTGGGATGCTCAGGAAAAGAAGCACCGATAAGACTCAAAAACTCACAAAGGTTTACGCGCCAACGCAATAAAAGCTTGCAGATAGTCTGTATCCAGATCCACCTTGCGAGCACCGAGGTGGATTTGCTTTGCAATTCCTTTTTTTCCTAGACGCACAGGCACAACCGACATCTTCTCAGCATACTCCTGAGCAAGCCAGCGCGGTAACGCAGCCACGCCGCGTCCGCTGGCTACCATCTGCAACATGATGTCTGTGGTCTCAATCGTCTTGTGGCGACGCGGCGCAATACCCGCAGGCAACAAAAATTGGTTATAGATATCCAGGCGGTCAGTCGCTACCGGATAAGTAATGAGAATCTGATCGCTGAGGTGCCTGGGCAATACATGCTCCGCCTGGGCCAACTGATGCTGTTTGGACACGACCAGTACCTGCTCGTAATCGAACACTGGCACAAACTCCAACCCAGGCTTATGAAGCGGGTCAGGCGTCACCAGCAGATCAATTTCATAACCAAACAGCGCGCCAATGCCTCCAAACTGGAACTTCTGCTTCACATCAACTTCCACATCAGGCCATTCAGTCAGATAGGGAGAGACGATTTTCAGCAGCCATTGATAGCAAGGATGGCACTCCATACCGATACGCAAATTACCGCGTTCGCCTTGCGCGAACTGCTGGAGCCGCGACTCAGCCAGATCAAGCTGCGGTATCACGCGATTGGCAACCGCCAGGAGGTACTGACCAGCCTGCGTGAGACGCAAGTTACGGCCTTCGCGTAGCCAGATATCCAAGCCTAGTTGACCCTCCAGCTTTTTGATGCTGTGGCTCAGAGCGGATTGCGTGACACAAAGCACATCTGCTGCCGCAGTCAAAGATCCCTGCTTTTCTACTTCCCGGACGATAGTTAGATGAATGCGCTCAATCATTTATGAGCAAACCTCATGGATATGTGAAATAAGACCATTTTACTTCATTGATAACCATCATTAGCATCTGCATCCAATGTGACAAGCATTAAGCCTGCCTCGAAGTCAAGGCCCTATTGCTGCTCGGGTGCAATTGGTGAGATCGCGGTGTCCTGTATACGTATCTTTGAAAGTAAAAATGACAAATCCACTCCATGTAGTAGCGCTCTCCGGCGGGCTGCAACATCCTTCTAAATCCACAGTGCTGGCGGAGCATCTATTGGGCCTGATCTCCGTCGAAGTCCCGTGTCAGCAAAGCCTGATTGAAATTGGACAGATCGCACCTCAGTTGGCTGGTGCTGTCTGGCGCTCACAACTACCCGACGCAGTGGAGCAGCAATTGACAGCCGTCGAGCGAGCTGATGTTCTGATAGTGGCAACCCCTGTTTATCGCGGCTCCTACACGGGACTATTCAAGCACTTCTTTGACTTTATTCATCAGGATGCTCTGATCGACAAGCCCATCTTGTTGGCTGCCGCCGGCGGCAGTGAACGGCACTCCCTGGTCATCGACCACCAACTGCGACCATTGTTTAGCTTCTTTCAGGCGCGCACCTTGCCGTTGGGTGTTTATGCAACCGACAAGGATTTTGTGGACTACCAACTTCGGGATGAGGCCTTGATCGAGCGGGCCAGACTGGCGGTTCAACGGGCATTGCCGTTGTTGCAATTGGCGCAACGCGGCCAATCCTCTCTGGCCGAAGAACTGCTCGTCGCCTGAAACAAGAATCGTCTGTTCTCTTAGAAAATTTAATCACTGGATCGCCATGAACACCGAACTTACTTTTGAGCTCAAGAGCATCAGCTTCGATGAAAACTACCACCCAGCGGACAGCACGCGTTTGACCACCAATTTCGCCAACCTAGCCCGCGGAATAAGTCGTCAGCAAAACCTGCGCAACACGTTGAAGATGATTGACAAGCGCTTCAATGACTTGGCCCATTGGGACAATCCGGCAGGAGATCGCTACGCCGTCGGGCTTGAGATCATCTCCGTTGAGATGTACCTGAATGGCAAGAGCTGCGATGCAACTTTTCCATTGATTGAGATCCTGAAGCCCAGCATTCTCGACAAGACGACGAACAAGCGCATCGACGGCATTGTTGGGAACAGCTTCTCATCTTATGTGCGCGATTACGACTTTAGCGTTCTGCTTCCTGAGTACAACCTCAACCGGACTGATTTCAGAACCCCGGACAATTTTGGCGACCTGCATGGCAAGCTGTTCAAGCACTTTGTCAACTCACGCACCTACAAGGAGCGCTTCAACAAGACGCCGGTCATCTGCATCAGCGCCTCGACCAGCAAGACCTATCAACGGACAGGAAATCTGCACCCGGTACTTGGCATTGAGTACCAACAGAACGAGCTGTCATCGACGGACCAATATTTCGCCAAGATGGGGATGCAGGTGCGCTTTTTCATGCCGCCCGACAGCGTTGCTCCCTTCGCTTTCTACTTCTACGGTGACCTGCTGAACGACTACACGAACCTCGAGCTGATCGGCACGATCAGCACCATGGAAACCTTTCAGAAGATCTACCGGCCCGAGATTTACAACGCCAACTCTGCTGCTGGAAAGCTCTATCAACCGAGCTTGAAGCACCAAGACTATTCGTTAACGCAGATTGTCTATGACCGGGAAGAGCGCAGCCAGTTGGCTGTCAAGCAGGGGAAATTCACGGAAGAGCACTTCATCAAGCCCTACAAGAATGTGCTTGAACAGTGGGCTACCGATTTCGCGATCTGAGTGACCTGCGCAGGCACTAGCAGCTTCATTGCATCCCATGGCTACCCAGGCAAGCAGCACCTGGGCTCCCCCAATTTTGTTTGAAAGGAATTTCTCTGATGTTCGAAACCTCCATCGCAGGCAGCCTGCCGAAACCCGCCTGGCTGGCAGAAACCAACAAGCTCTGGCCCCAGTGGAAGGCTGAAGGCGATGCACTTCGCCAAGCCAAGGCCGATGCAACCCTGCTATGGATCAAGGCCCAGGAAGATGCAGGCCTGGATATCGTGTGTGACGGGGAGCAGTCGCGCCAGCATTTCGTGCATGGTTTCCTCGAACAAGTCGAGGGCATTGACTTCGAGAACAAGGTGAAAATGGGCATCCGCGACAACCGCTACGACGCGATGGTGCCGCAGGTGACGTCAGCCCTGGCCCTGAAGGGCCGCGTACATGCCTTCGAAGCCCAGTTGGCGCGCGCGCACACGAAGAAGAAGCTGAAATTCACTCTACCTGGTCCAATGACCATCGTGGACACTGTGGCGGATCGCTTTTACGGCGGTGATGCTGACGGAAGGGTCAAGATGGCCTTCGCCTTTGCCGAGTTGCTCAACCAGGAGGCCCTGGCGCTTCAGGCTGATGGCGTAGACATCATCCAGTTCGACGAACCTGCCTTCAATGTCTACATGAAGGACGCTGCCGACTGGGGCGTGAAAGCGCTGGAGCGTGCAGTGCAGGGCTTGAGCTGCACGACGGCGGTACATATCTGCTACGGCTATGGAATCAAGGCCAATACAGACTGGAAAAGCACCCTGGGCGAAGAATGGCGTCAGTATGAGACGGTGTTTCCAGCACTTGCCCGCAGCAGCATCGACCAAGTGAGCCTGGAATGCATTCACTCCCATGTACCGCCCGATCTGATGAAGCTGCTGGCAGGTAAAGACGTGTTGGTCGGTGTGATCGACGTAGCCAGCGATGTGGTCGAGACCCCCGAAGAAATTGCTGACACCATTGGCCGAGCGCTGGAGTTCGTACCGAAGGAGCGACTGTTCCCATGCACGAATTGCGGTCTGGCACCGATGGGGCGGGACGTGGCGTGGCGTAAGTTGGAAGCTCTGGCAGCAGGCACGAAGCTGGCCAAAGCGCGGCTTACTATAGCGTGACCGCCCTGTCGTCCTGAGCAGTCATGCCGGTCGCGCCGTCGGTGGCGCGACACATCCTGCGCATACCAGATTGAGCGGCTTTTCCGTAGAGAACACAAAGCATCTATCTATGTCCTTGCCGCGCCAATATCAAGCTCACATAAATTCTTTACCTCTATTCCAAAAGCCCGTCGAAATTTAGCTTCAAGTGCTGGCGTTATAGGTTTTTGATTTTCTTCCAGCGAAATCAAATAAGCTTTGCTCACTCCTAGCGCATGAGCCATCGCAGTACACGAAAGCATCCGCGATCGGCGAAAGCCTTTAATGTGCTGTCCTATGTGACGACTTTCGAGATCTCGCTGCGGCGGGACTATCTTTCGCATATAGCCCACGGCACTGCGAAGGTGTTGCTGTTCCAGCTTGCACGCGCGACGTCAATACCAAAAGCTTGCGCCAAGATAGCATCTGAGCATGCAATATCGGGCTTTGCATCGGCAATCTTCTTGCCTTGGTGAAGCACCACAATGCGTGTGCAGAAACGCATTGCCAGCGACAAGTCATGCAAAACCACGGCAACCGCCAAGCCTTCATGCGCCTGCTCCAGCAGCAATTGCATGATGCGAAGTTGATGAGAGGGATCCAGCGCGGCCAATGGCTCGTCGGCCAACAAAAAGGGGGCTTGAACTGCAAGCGCCCTAGCTAGTAGAACTCGCGCACGCTCACCTCCAGAAAGGGTCTGGACATTGCGCTTAGCCAAGTGATGAACTTCCACCTGTCGCATGGTTTCACGAATGATCCTGGCATCTAAAACGCTGTCACGGACATGCGGTATTCGGCCCAAAGAAACAACGCGCTCTACAGTTTGCGGCCAGTTGATCTGTTGTCCTTGTGCCAGATAGGACACCAGCCTGGCTTGCTCACCTGGCGTCATACTGGCCATCTTACGTTCGCCAAGAGAGATCAATCCCGATGATCCTTTGATGAGGCCGATCATGGATTTGAGCAAGCTGGATTTGCCAGCTCCATTGCTTCCAATAATGCCTACTAGCTCTCCAGGGGCCAGCTCAAAGTCAACGCCATCGAGAATGTTCTTATCTGGAGTTTTAATGGACACATTGCGGCAGACAAGGCGGCTGGTAGCGAGGTTACTGATCATGTGATGCGCCTCTGCTGCGTACGATGAGTGCAATGAAAAATGGCGCTCCAACTAGTGATGTGAGCACGCCAAGTTTCAATTCCTGGCCACTGTTGTAGAGAAAGCGGACACCAAGATCTGCAATGAGGAGAAGCGCTGCCCCAGCGAGGGCGGAGAGTGGTAGCAGCTTTGCAGGATCTCCCTGGGCAGTCTTTCTCATCAAGTGAGGGGCTACTAAACCAATGAAGCCGATACTGCCTGATACAGAGACGGCAGCACCGACAGCCAGAGCACAGCCGAGCAAAATTTTGATGCGCAAGCGGCTCAGATTTACGCCCATTGAATGAGCAGTTTCTTCACCTAAAGCCAGTGCTTGAAGTGCCTTCCCACAAGTTATCAAGAGGACGCAGCCTGCCAGCATGAAGGGAACTGAAAGCAGCAAATCTTGATTGCTACGGTCTGCCAGAGACCCCATCATCCAAAACACGATCTCGCTCATGGCCATGGGATTGGTCGACCAATTCAGGATCAAGGAGATCAAGGAACCACAGAGTGCAGAAACCGCAACCCCGCCCAGGATGAGCGTGGTTCTAGGGGTGTTGTGTCCAGCAAGAATAAATACGAAAGCGCATGCGAGAGCCGTGCCCAGAAAACCCGCCAACGGCAAAGCCAGATAGAAGGCGTTGGCGATACCTGTATACAGGGCGACGACCGCACCTAGGGCTGCACCACTAGAGACGCCAAGAAGGCCCGGCTCGGCCAGAGGGTTTCTCAGCAGCCCTTGCATGGCTGCTCCAGTCAGTCCCAACGTAGCGCCCACCGCCATGCATAAAACAGTCCGAGGTAATCTGATATCAATCAGAATTCTTGATGGGACTAGGTCACTGGCCATCGCTCCATGAAGCAATCGCAAAGGATCCATGTCCACATACCCTACAAACAGTGAGCAAGCAGCCAGAAGTGCTGTCGCCAAAAGCAGCAGGACAATCACAGGCGATGCACTCGACAACGTTCGCAGTCCTAGGGCAGCGCTTTGAGGTACAGCGAATTCATCACCGTTGCTGACTATGACTTTGTGTCTGTGGTCCCGCTTTGGAGGAACTACAAAGCTGCCGACATTGCCTCCAGCAACTGAATTCAGATTATGCGTATCCATAGATTAGCTTCCAGCTTCTTCCCGAAGTTTCTGTGCAGCTTCAAGATTCCAGATTCCGCCACAGACAATGTCGCGCGAAGACAGAACAAGGCTTCGTGCATGGAGCCCTTGAATGGCGGGATGACTGAGCATGCGATTGCCTTGTGTCGGCGTTTCGGGCTTGTAGTCGCTGCCCAAAATTACCTCCGGCTTTTGCTCAATCAGCCGCTCTATTGGCAATCGCCCATAGCCTTTGACGTTGGCGTTCTTCGCTCCATTGATGAAGCCCGCAGCTTCAAAAATCGAGTCATATAAGGTATTGCTGCCCGCGGTGTAGCCACCTGCGCTATAGCGCATCGCTGTTTTTCTATGCTTGGGCGCAGAAGCCCTTAGTTGCTCCAATCTCTGGTCGAATTGGGCAATCAGTTGCTCTCCTCTGGGAGCTTCGGCAACCGCTTTGGCGACTTCACGGATTTCTTTACGTACATCATCGAAGCTGTTAGCCCCTGGGATTGCTACTACAGGAATACCAAATTTGCGCAACATGGAATTTGTGTGTCGCGTTGTATAGGTTCCCACAAGCACCAGATCAGGCTTGAGCGCGAGCACTTCTTCAGTATTGCCACGCACAGTAGGTAGACCTTCGGCTTTCGCGTGCAAAGCAGAGCTGCGCGGATCTTTGCTCAGATGGGAAAGTGCAGCGATCCGTTGGGGGTCGACCAGTTGCAGCAGCAACTGGTCTGTGCATAAATTCAGTGAAACGATGCGTTGCGGCACATTGCTTTCAGGCTGTGCGTAAGCCTGTTGAACAGGCCATAACGTAGCTGCACTCACAAAGAGAGCAGCAATCGTCAAATACTTATTGGGCCTTAGCCGCCACATGAAAATCCTCGGCCGCTGCGGTCGGCTGGATCACTGGGCAACCCAAGGTAGGTTTCGCGCAACCAGTCCCAGATGGCCAAGCGCGACCAATCAGGGGCTGGAGCAATTTGCTGCTCCGGTGTAAGGAAAGGGTTTGGCAAGAACACTGTCATTTGTTGCTGCCCCGCGTTGTTGAACAAGCGCACCCCCCAGGACTTGGGTGTGCCTTCCTTATTCAGGACGCGGTATAGCTCAGCACGGCCCGTGCGGCGCATGAATGCATCTTCATCCGAAGCACCCTTGAAATGACCAATGCAGATATGGAAATGCCAGGCTCCAAAATCGACAGTCAGATAGCCATCTAGAACGCTGACCTTTGTTGGCGCATTGGGAGCTCTGATTTCCCATACGGCACCAGGAATCAGTGAGCCAAAAACAATTTCGCCCCAGTGTTTTTGGAAGATGTCCTTGCAGAGCATCCAAAGGCTGTCTTCATCGGCTGGAAGCGCCCAGGCTTGCACATGGCCCAGGCTGGATTCATTTGTTTCTATCGGCTGTTGCAGGCGCACTTCCGTCGTCATGGGGTTTCTCCTTTGTTATCAAGTTTTGTGAAAAGACGCGCCTGCGCATCCATTGAGAGGTACACGCATCGGCGCTCTACCGGGCTCAGAATTTGTATTCAGCGCCAACGATGCCGTAGATACCCATGGGCTTGTAGCCAAGACCTTCCTGGACCTTGTGGTCGAAGATGTTCTCGATACGAGCAAAGAGATTGAGTTGCTTGTTCACTGCATAGCGTGCAGATACATCGAAGCGCACGTAGCCAGGAATCCAGTCCACCCCGGTCCAGTCATAGCGCTTGCCAGTCAGGAATGCAGAGAAATCCACATTCAGGGGACCATTGGCATAGGCCAGACCAATGTTCCCTTTGTGCCGCGCCACTTGGACTGTGCGAGCAAAGTCTTTGCCTTTTTTCTTGGTCTGGGAGTCAGTGTAGGTGTAGTTGGCTTTCAGTTGCCACTGCGTGTTGATACGCAGAGCCCCACTCAACTCTAGGCCTTGCGTTTCCAGCGCGTCGCCATTCGCATACAACCCATAGCCGCTGCTGGTGCGTGAATTAGTGATACTGCCGTCATACAGAATGGCATCTTTGACCTTGCCCTTCCAGAGATTGGCTTCCCAGTTCGCGCCAAGGCTGGGTAGGACCTGGCGGATGCCCAACTCAACCATGCGACCACTTTCTGGCTTGAGGTTGGTGTTGCCATACGTCGGGTTGTAGAGCTGCGACAAAGTCGGGGCTGCATAGCTGGTCGCATAGTTGCCAAAGATGGTCACATTGCCAACTTGCTGATTGATCCCCACGCTCCCTGTTGTCTTGCTCCCCCAGACGTCGTACTTGTCATGACGAACCCCTGCGGCAAGAATAGGACCGGAAACGCCAACTTGGTATTCCCCGTTGGCATAGAGCGACTTGCGCTTATTCTTGCCCTGCAAGCTGCCATAAGCCCCCCACTGTGATGCGCTCGCATCGTAGAGCTCTGCGCCGCCAAGGACCTTGAATCCTTGACCCGCATACTTGAGGCTGTAGTTCAGCTGCTTGCTCTGATCCTTGTAGTTGGCAGTGCCGACAAAACCGCTGTCGTAGAACGGAACCAGCTCTCCCTGATTGAAGTAATTTTTATAGTCCAGAGAGAAATGATTCCAGGGGGCGGTGACATATCCCAGCAACCCGTCGTTGGGATCCGCGTTGGTACGACGTGTCTGCGTCCAACCAAGCTCCAAGCGTTGGCTGAGTTGCTCTGTGAGACGTTGCTCAAGATAGGCGCTAGCTGTGTCTGTGCGGCGATCGTTGTAGGCGTTGGGATCCGGAAGCTGCATGCCCCAATAGGCCGGGGCGCCGTTAGGACCCGTTGTGACCTCTTTCAGTTGGGCATAGTTAAAGCGATTCTTGTTATGTGTGAGGGCGATGCCGGCATCGATGGACTTTCCACGAAAATCAGCAGACGCTTGAAGTGTGGTGTCACGAGTACCTTCGTACTTCAGCAGACCATCGCTGTCAGTGTGAGACGCATATAAAGAGGTGCTCAGCTTGCCATCGGCAACATCAAAGGCCTGTTGAAACGAGGCTTTGGCCTTTTTCCAACCGAGAGAACCAGCTTCAACAGAGATACTGCGCTTGGGCTCGAGCGAACCACGCTTCGTCGTAATCGAGATGACTCCAGCAGTTGCGTTCGAGCCGTACAGAACCGTCTGTGGTCCTCGCAGAATTTCAATGCGAGAGATGGACGAAGGATCATATTGGCTCAGTAGGTTGGCCACATCTCCCGTGCTGGGCAGATTCATGGAAACCCCGTCGACCACAACCAACACGTTGGCAGAGCCAAAGCCTCTCATCTTGATGTAGTTGTACTGACCTGGGCCTCCGACTTGTTTGAACTCCAGCCCAGGCACACTTCGAAGAACTTCGGTGAGATCAGTGTACGAGCCGCGCTCGATCTGCTCCTGCTCGATGATGGTTGCAGCTTGCGTCAGCGTGAAAACATCTTTATCCAGCTTGGATGCTTCCACCAGCGTTTCCGCCAACTGGGTTCCGGCGGCATCTGAGCCGGAATCTCTCAAACTGGGCCGTTGCTGAGAGGATGGCGCAGCTTGTCCCGTGGCCTGTTCAGTTCCAGGAGAGCTTTGCGCAAACGCGAACGACGAGAGAAGAGGTGGAAGCAGTCCGAGCGCCGCAGCGCTCATCAATCTGGTTTTCATTGAGGTAGCAAGTCATAAGGCTTGCCGCCACCAGACAAACAGACAGCGGAACGCAGCCCATCGCATCGATGAGCTGTGTCGTCGAAGTATGAGCTTGTCAGGTGCGATGGGACCGTGAATGCGGAACTATCATGATGCGGCAAACATAAACAAAAAGAGTTTGTTTACGCTACTGCATCGGTAGACCCGTCCACTCAGAGCCCTCGCTCAATGGCACAGTAACGACTCGCATTGGCAGGTCTCCTGGCTCACACCGTCTTTGGCGCTGTGTGCCCCTTCCCGCCGAAATTGGCAGTGGTTATGGCAGCAGCTCGGTGCTCACAGTTGCGAGGACAGCCACGTATTTGCAACGTGTTCCCGTTTTCATTCCCTTAGAAAAGGGAAGCTCAATGCTGAAGCGGGATTCTACATGGCTTAAAAATTTTGTCTCCTCGCTCATTTAGACGATGTGGTGCAGCGCTCCCTCTAGGCAGGCTGAATCTCCCCCACTCCTGTAGACACTTCCGTGACTCAAGCCCCGGCGCGCTCAAAATCGTCGGGCCTGACTCCACCCAGATGACTGTGGCGGCGTGACCGGTTGCAGAACACCTCGATGTAATCAAACACATCGGCCAACGGATGAGACCCAGCGATAAATGGATTACACCTATCTATCTGAGCTCATCGCAACGGGCAAACGTGCGTTCACAGTTGACCTCATCAAGGCCCAATCGTTCACAGCGATGATGAGTACGATGTCGCCATTTGACATGCGTACTGATGGCTGATTCCTAATCGATGGCACTTTTGTCCGGAATGCTAGATCTAGCACAACCATCTCTGTCGAGCAGCGCTGTAACAGCTCCAGCCCTTCTGCTGTCATCCGTACGGAGCGGCTTTCGCAGTCCACGGGTAGGTACTGAGGGGGTCTACGTATTCCGGTTGAATTAACCGCCTGTGCTGGTTACGGCTGACAAGTCTGCGGGTCTTGACCGACTGAGTTCGGCCAGAAGCGGAATTCCAATACATCTTTCTGAGTGTCCGCTTCCAAGAGAATGTGTTTATTAACGTTGCGAGCGGATTCGTGACCGAGGCAGTAAACTCATGCCATCGTTACAATCTGCCAAGCTCTGCGCTCCCATCTCGGGATGAAAAAGGGAACACGTTGAAACTACGTGGCTGTCCTCGCAACTGTAAGCACTGAGTCCTTCACGAAAGCCACTGCTTTGTTCTCAAGGCGGGAAGGTGTGAATGGCGCCAAACACGGTGCGAGCCAGGAGACCTGCCAGTGCGATTCGTTACTGTGCCATCGAGCGAGGGCTCTAGGTGGACGGATAGCTCCGTTCAGTAGCGTAAACCAAGCGTTTTTCGTTTTGATGTTTATGTTTGCTGCCCCGGAGCCTCGTCCACATCTGGATCGAGTTGCCCTTTTCTTGCACAAAGACGATTGCGATAGCCCTGCATCTCACCAATGCTGGCCAGCAAGGCGGCGCTGCGCATAAAAAGTATTCTGGTTGCGGCAAGCTACTGACGTGCCACTCCATGAAATCAAAAATCGTTCACGCCAGCGCTCTGAGTCTGCTCCCCGCCCTGGTCCCCTTCAACGTGCTTGCCCAGTCAAAAACGACAGGGCTCCCTACATCAATACACATTGCTCAGGCAGAAAATGGCAGCCGCAGCAACGAGCCTGTTGCTGATACAGCCCCGGAAGCCGCAACACTTGGGGAGGTCTCCGTCACCAGCCGTCACTATGACAACGCAGTTGGAATGAGTGATGCGGCATCGCAAGGTGTCATCCGCTCCGAGCTGCTGGAAAGCCGCCCGGCGCTGCGCCCCGGCGAAGTGCTGGAGTTCGTGCCTGGGGTCATCGTCACCCAGCATTCGGGAGATGGCAAAGCCAATCAGTATTTTCTGCGCGGCTTCAATCTCGATCACGGAACCGACTTTGCGACCAGCGTCGATGGCATGCCGGTGAATATGCCAACGCATGGACATGGGCAGGGCTATTCCGATATGAACTTTCTGGTTCCGGAGCTCGTCGACCGTATCGAATACAGCAAAGGCCCGTACTTTGCGACAAAAGGCGACTTTGCTTCCGCAGGAGCGGCAGACATCAGCTACAAGCGGCGTCTGGATGCACCATTCATACAGTTCACAGCTGGCGGCAATGGATATCTGCGCGGCCTCGCCGGCGGGTCAAAAGAGCTGGGTGATGATCTGACGTTGCTCACTGCTGTTGAGTGGATGGGCAATGATGGCCCATGGTCCGTGCCCGAAAATCTGCAACGCAAAAATGCGGTACTGCGCCTGACAAAGGGAACTCAGGCACAAGGCGGATCACTGAGCGTGATGGCCTACGACGCCAGCTGGACATCGACAGACCAGGTGCCGCAGCGACTCATTGATGCAGGCCGTTATCAGGGCAGGCCCTTCGGCCGATTTGACTCCATCGACCCCACCGATGGCGGCAAGACGTCGCGCTACAGTTTGTCGGGGGAATGGCATCAGCGCGACAACTCGGGCGAGACAAAAGTTTCCGCTTATGCGATGCACTATGCGTTGCAACTGTTCTCCAACTTCACCTATGCACTGGAGCGCCCAGATACCGGAGACCAGTTCTCTCAGAAGGACAATCGAAATGTCTTCGGTGCAGCCATTTCAAGGGCCTGGAACCATAAGCTGGCAGGCCTGGATGCGCGCAGTCAGATTGGACTGCAACTGCGCCACGACAATATCAACGTGGCCTTCTACGACACGGAGGCCCGCAAGATTCTCTCCACGGTCAGAGCCGATCAGGTCAAGCAAACTCATGTGGGTCTGTATGCGCAGTCAGAAGTGCAACTCACCTCATGGTTGCGCAGTGTTGTGGGCCTACGCGGGGACAGCTACCGCTTTGATGTCAACAGCCTCGGCCAACCCTTGAACTCAGGCAAGGCTAATGCAAGCCGGATCTCGCCCAAACTGACGTTTGTTGCGGGCCCCTGGCAGAACACGGAATTCTTTCTGAATGCGGGTAAAGGCTTTCATAGCAACGATGCGCGAGGCGTGATGAGCCGCATCGACCCGCGCAGCGGTGAGCCTGTGGAGCCGTCTCCCGGAATTGCTCCTTCTCGCGGCTGGGAAATCGGTGCACGCACGGAGGCCATTACCGACCTGCAAACATCGATTTCGTACTGGCATCTCCGCTCCAAGTCAGAGCTGATCTATGTTGGTGATGCCGGAACCACTGAAGCCAGCCTTGCCAGCCGGCGTCACGGTGTGGAAATCAATAACCGCTGGACGCCTGGGAAGCATTTTTTGCTGGATGCCGACCTGGCTCTGTCCAAGGCACGTTTCACCAACGGCGACCGCATCCCCAACGCGGTGGATGTGGTGTCCTCTGTCGCCGCAACCTGGCGTGACTTGGGCCCATGGACCACCAGCCTTCAGTGGCGCTACCTGGGTAGCAGTGCGCTGGTGGAAGACAACACCGTGCGCTCCAAACCAGTATCAACGGTCAACTGGCGCCTGACTCGCAGCTTGAAAGATATTCTGGGACGTGATGCGAGCCTGACGCTGGATGTGTTCAACCTCTTCAACAAGAAGTTTGACGACATTCAATACTATTACGGATCACGTTTGCCCAATGAGGCCACCGCAGTTGATGGTCGTATCGTCCATCCAGGTGAGCCTCGGGCCGTGCGAGTGACGTTCCGCACTACCTTCTGATAAGCAAGAGCAGTGGGCCTGCTCATCCAAAATCTGCTCAGGCCTGCGACTATTGATGCTTCAGAGGAACGCCTAGGCACTGAACCTGCCATCTTCCTTGATGGCAGGTGAGTCTGGTCAGACTCAGTGGTGCGATATCCAGGTGGAACATTGCAGTCATCGGTGCACCCAGCACACTCAACACCAGGGCCTTAATGACATTGGCATGTGTGAACACCAACGACATGCCCTGCTGGTGTTGAGATGCTTCAAACCAGCTTCTTGTTCTGCGGCACACCATATCCAGCGACTCCCCATTCGGAGGACTCATGGATGGATCCCGCAGCCAAGTCCCCAGCAACTGAGGTTCGATATCTTTGAGGCTGACGCCAGACCAGAGGCCATAGTCCACCTCCTTCAAGGCAGGCTCCAGTTGATAGTCATTGATGCCCATTGCTTGAGCTGTTTGCTGTGCGGCCCGAGACGAACTGCAAATGACACGCGCGGAATGCCGCTCCGGGCCAGATAAGTTCAGTGAAGCATCAGCAAGCTGAGTCGTATCGAGCCCATCGTCATCAGGAAAGTGTCCTGCACGCAATGCAGGAGGCACCTGTGCACATAACAGTGTGAGCATCGTTCTCATGCTTTTGCGCTCCTACTGAACTCAGCGAATCTTCGATACTTTGGATGAGGCGGCGGTAGAATCTTGCGAACTTTCTTGTCAAAGAAGCTGGTGTAAACCCAGCACGGTCGCGCCACTGTAACGTGAATGAAAGCTCTTGGGCTTTGCTTTCATCGAGTCAGACCTTTGCCAAGAGAAACTACCCCACTGGGTCAGTGCAATGCTGCAAGCCTGCGCTGACTTACCTAGGACGCGTATTCCTGGAGTTCTTATGCAGCCATCTGTTTCTGCCCTGCCATCGGTTGTCCAACCGATTTCTTTTCCTATCCGTGACCAGTTGCCCTGGATCATTTTTGCGGGCCTTTTTTTCATGCTGGCCATTTACTTTGTCGGCATTGAAGAAGGTGCGCTGGCCGTCTTCAACAGTATGTACGTGCACGAATTTGTGCACGATGGCCGCCACTTGCTAGGCTTCCCCTGCCACTGACAGCCGAGGGCTCCTATGATTAGACAACTACTGCTGCGCGGCATGATCGCGGGCTTGGTCGCGGGCCTGTTGGCTTTCTCGTTTGCAAAATTGGTAGGTGAGTCATCGATTGAACAAGCAATTGCGCTGGAGGCATCCGGTGCTAGTCATGAAGACCATGCCTCTTCGCACCATAGTCCTGCACAGACGCAAGAGCACAGTCATCGCCCTTATTTGCCTGAAGAACTGGTGAGCAGAGACACGCAATCAGGCATTGGTCTGTTTGTTGCCATCGTCGTTTTCACATCGGCTCTAGGCGGGATATTTGCAATCGTTTTCTCCATGGCTTACGGCCGCTGGAGCCGACTTTCCGCTAGGGCACTATCTGCCAGCCTCGCCGTGCTGGGCTTCACCTGCATTGCGTTGATCCCCTATATCAAATATCCACCCAATCCACCTTCGGTTGGGCAAGGTGGAACGATCGAATTGCGCACAGCATTGTTTTTCGGCTCCATTGCCATTTGTGTGGCTGCGTTGGTCATAGCGCTTTATGCGGGGCGCAAATTGCCGCAACGGTTTGGTTCATGGGAGGCTGTGATTTTGCGCGCTTGCCTCTTCTTGGTGTTGACTACGACCTGTCTTCAGATACTGCCAACCATCAATGAGGTTCCCGTTGATTTCCCCGCCTCCTTGCTGTGGGATTTCAGAGTTGCAGCACTGGGCTTGCAAGCATTGATCTGGGCGAGTTTGGGGCTGACGTTCGGGTGGCTCGCAGAGAAAAAATTGGAGCTAAATCCTTCACGAGCGAATGACGCGTTTCATTCAAAGTGAAAAAGCACCAAGTATAGAAAGGCGCTTCTCGCTGCGAATCAAAAGTCTGCAATGGGTCGTTCTGCAACGGTCATATACCGGCTGAAGCAGTCGTCCGGCGCGTCGCCGTGAGAGCCTGATCAAGGCTGAAAGTCTCATCAAACTTGGCTTGGTCAATGACTGCTGGTGTCGATATTAGACATTGCGACGCGATTGGTTTAATCCGTCAGTGCGAGCGGCAAATCCCGGGTGGCGGGGGGACAATCAGGATTAAATGCAGAGCAGTCAATATCTGTAGCATCGGTGGCGAACACACATCCCGAGCTTCCTTCTGCGCATTCGCCGCGAGCCGTACGGCCAGCATCAACAAGTGAGGCAAGGATCAATTTCCCACAACTAGGAGATCCCAATGACGCAAGATTCGAGTATCTGGCAGGTGAACTCCCACGCAGCGTCAGTGCGCGCCTCTCTCAACACTGACTCCGTACCCCTGAAATGGGCACATGATTCGCGCACTGGCGAGCCACGTTACATCCACGATGCCGAAGTCATCGACGGAAACGCTAGATGCAAATGTCCTGCCTGCGATCTATCACTAACGCCAGTGTTAGCAGGCCAACCTCTGAGCAAAAAACCCACGGCACATTTCCGCCACCCCAAGGGGGCCCTCAAGGATGACTGCACCCTCATTGCCGCTCGCCTTGCAGCGATTCGTCACTTACAAGAGCGAGGCTTCATTGATCTGCCCAGGCGCCGGATGTCAGCCAACGCAACCGGCTTCAGCGGCGAAGGCTATGAAGGGTGGGCAGAAGCTCCCGAGCAGCGCCTCTCGATCAGCGGCGCTGTATTTCATGACCACGCCACGGCGCTGTTGACGTTGGATGATGGGCGTGAGCTTTTGGTTGATCTGACCGGACATCGCGATGCCGGCAGCGATGGTCACGGAAGAGCCATCGTCACGCTGTCCCTTTCCGATCTCTCGATTGCGATGATGTCTCCTGAGGAGATCCGCGCGCGGCTGCGCTTGCTTCCCGATATCCGCTGGTGTGCACATTGGAATGACCAGGCATTACAGACAACTGCGGTTGCACATGCCCGCCAAGCCGCACAGGATGCAATGGATGCCTGGGAGGATGCTGAAGAAGAACTGTTCCGCCGGGACCTTCCCTCCAACGTTGACCCCTCCATTGCTCAGAAGTGGCGCAGGGAGACGCTGCTGCATAGCGAGGTCAAGTCAATTCTGGGACAAACATCACAGATTGCGACGCCAGGACTTGAGGTTGAAGTGGTCCGCTCTACCGCTGACGAATTCAGCGATGTTTGGGAGGATTGCACACTGCGCATTCTTTGGATGAGTGCATCCCAAACGCTATCGTTGGCAACGTCACAGTTAGAGCAACGGCAGGGCAGCATTGTCCCAGACGTCATTTGTACCCTCAGTGCGCCTCAATCCTATATCTACGGGGGGACCGAAATCTATCTGGATGGCGACTTCCAGGAGTTGATTGAAGACACGTACAGCAGCTATCGCTGGCCCCAGACCTTGCTGATCGAAATCACGGTGACCCACGGCATTGACCAGGTAAAGCTACGTCGCATTCAAGAACTTGATCTGCCCACGCTAGAAATTGACATAAGCTCTCTGGGCGGCCAAGTGACCCGAGAAGGTCTACGTAACCTAGTTGTGAACGAAACCATCGGTAAACGCTGGGTTCACCACCCTATCTGGCGATTCCGTCGCCGGGTCATCGACTCGGAGCTGAGCGAACATCCAGCTGCGCTCCACTTTCAGGAGCGTCTGACGGAGCTGCGGCGTCCTCGGTTTCTCGCTGCTACAGCCTCGGAGTGGGCGACCATCTATCTGGCAGCTGCGAAAGAGTTTTATGAGACCAATACTCGCATCGAGAAGGCCAGACGGGCACATAAAGGAGATAAGCCAAAGCCTGTGCTGCTGGGCAAAGACAGCATGCCATGGCAGCAACTCAAGGAAGCTTCAGAGGCTCTTGCCATGCATGGCTACCCAGGTGGTTCCGACTCGGAAATGGTGGATGAAGCGCGCATCATTCCAAGGCTTTTGTCGATAAAGCACAACCGCGGGATCGGCTATGCGTTCAATACCGGATACCAAGTCCTCAATGCCATTATGCAATGCGGGATTGACGATCAACAATGGCACACGCTGTATCCCATAGCTGTCAAGGCCTACGAACTAGAAGCCAAGTTCACTGAAGAACAAAAACAGCGGTACGCTAACTGGCGGCAAGGCATCATCGACAAGGTAAATGCTAGTGACAAGACTCATCTGCGTCCAGCACTCTATGACGCCGTGCTTGGTGTGCTTTTTCCCCCAATGGCACCGCGTCTTACCAACGGCTATGGCTTAAGTAAGTAATCCAATAGTCGTCTGTGAATCAGACCGGGCCTTCAAGACGATCCATGATGTATTGAGCGCGAATGCCGAAGTGGAATTCTTCGACATCGAGAGCCTTGAGTGCGAAATTCAATTACCTCACAAGAAACCACGCCCTGCCGTAAAGCGCGCCCTGGAGATCTTTATGTCATCAGCACTAGACCTGTTCTATGCTCGTGCCGCTCATCTGAATGCCTTGCTGAACAGCAATCCTTTCGAGGCGGTGAACCAGGCCCGAGAGATCAATCTCAATACAGATGAACGATTCAACCTGATGGGGCTGCGTGCGGCGATCCTAGTCGATGGCGGTGCGTTGACTCAGCAGCAGGATGCGATTGAAGAAGGCCTTGCGCTGCTTCGTGAACTTCATAGCTCATTTCCAATTGCAGACGTAACCTATAACTTGGCCAATGCGCTGGTTGCCGCGATAGGCTTCCCACCTACCAATGAAAATTGGTTGAGCCATCAGGAGTCAACCAGAGAGCGTCGCGCAGAAGCAAGACGATGCTTCTGGAAGGTCGCGCAGGATATGGAGGCCGATTCAACGCTGCGAACACAATCTTGGACGAACCTTGCCAACCAGTTCAGCAGCAGCTATCGGCTTGGCGAAGCGCAAGATGGATGGCTTGCCGCGCTAGAAATTGATCCAGAGAATGGAGTAGCAGCAAGTTCCGCAGCCCGCAATCTGCTTTGGCTTTATGAGCGCGGCGGCTGCTCAGAACTGACGCGCATCGAGGCGATCATGCTAGCCAAGATTGCGGTTCAGCATAGGGAACGTGTCATCCAATATGCCGGCGTACAGGCCGCAGAGCAGATCGCAGCGTTCGCAAGCGAGTTGGGAGATCCGCCGCAGCGATCGTCACATAAAGATCACTTCCTCAACTGGGTCGAACGTGAGCGTCTGACGCTTGCGCCAGTCGTGGAGCTCATCGACCCCAGCATGGGCAAGCTGGACTGGCTCATGCTCCCTGGTATTCTGGAGCGAGAGTCCGGTGCAGCAGGGATGCCCCCACCGGTGTTCGCAATGTTCAACATGCTGAAGAGCGATTTCATCCTAGCTCGCGACTTGTTATGGAGGTCTAAAGATGAAAGCGTGTGGCCTGCAACAGGCCGGTTTGGGGACACTCTTGACTACGCTGACTATGGTCCAGATGTGTCTGCACTCATCTTGGCACACAGGACGGCTCTTGACCTGCTCGACAAGATCGCAGTAGTGGCGAATCATTACTTCGAGTTTGGACTACCGCCAGATAAGGTGTACTTTGGCAAGCTGTGGCGAGGAGGCCCTGACAAGGCGACTGGCAAGCGCCCACTCAACCAAAAGGTGGAGCAGGCGATTCTTGGAGGCGCTAGTGCCCTATATGGTCTTGTTGAGCTTGCTGAGGACTATGACAGCAGCGCGGGAATCTTGCGCTCTCAGAAAGACCTCCGCAACGCGGGCACACACCGATTCGTGGTGCTGCATGACCTTGGCAATCCAGCGCAAAGCAGACAGGCTCCTGAAGTTGAACATCATCGACGGGAGCCATTCACCCAAGAGGCCTTGCGCGCTTTGCGTGTTGCCAGATCCGCCATCCAAATGCTTGCGCTTTCGATTTCGCAACACGAACAAAGTTTGGCACAGCGAACAGCCGGCTTTGTTGGATCACTCGTCGTTCCCGACCACGATTGGATTCGTGGACGCGACGACGAATCCTAAGGCCGTTCTTGTCTTTTTCTTTATGGTGAGACAGCAGTTGCTTTCACCGCTGTCACTTGTTCGAATGGACAGCTAGGAAACAGTTCTCCGGATGGCTATCCCCACACGCAGAGGACGCAGTTGATGCGATAGGTATAAGGAAGTGGGTTGACCAGGATCCGCTCTCAATTTAACAGCGCTCCTGCTTCTTCAATAGTGGCAAATGGGCCTGTCGGCTAGCTGTCGTGTCCCTGTCGTGGTCCCGCGTCCTCGCGAACGAGAAACTGACGCCATCTTCAAAAGACGGTACTCGATATGCAAACCAATACTGCCAAAACCCCTGTTCAACCGCGGACCCTCACGCCTGAAGAATTGGCGCTCTTGGTTCGGACTCTTCGAGACGCCAAAGGATGGTCTCAGGAACTGCTGGCAGAAATCTCCAAACTAAGCACCCGGACTGTGCAGCGAGTTGAGGAAGGACTGCCGTCGTCACTGGATACCCGTCGCGCACTTGCCAGTGCCCTTGGCTTCGAGGACATCGACGCACTGAACAAGCCACACTTAATTCCTACGCCAGAACAGCTTGCTGAGCAAAAGACGCGCTTCGATAAGGAGCACTTGACTCTCAATGCTGAGCGCATCAAGACCGGAAGGCAATTGGGATATCTGATGGAGCAGGCTTCCGCCAACATGTTTCATGCGTCAGTGGACTTGCCACCTGAAGCGGCACAGGCATTTGCACGTCTCACGGACTTCTGCCGAGAGTATGCCGATTGCGACGAGCTGTATTCGGCAATGGACAAGCTGGGAGTCTATGAGGAGCTCGAACAGATGATCGCGGAACTGGCTGACCTGGGTTTCGTGCTCACTAGTGCTACCCGTCAAACACAACTTCTCACCAAAGGTGCCACAGATGGTGTTCCGGTGTCAGTTGTCTACTTGATCGTTTTCCCTTGCGGAGAGGAACCTGAGCAGCTTGTGGTGACCAAGAAAGTGCAATTTGGTTAGTAACGCCATGGTGGCAATCAGATGCCTAAACCGTACACCAGAATCAGGCTACTGCACACTTCAAACTCATCATGAAGCTCCCAGTTTTCCTAGATTGCGAAGCTTCAAGGACTATCGAGCTCTGCGTGTGGCCACTATGCAGCAGTGACTGGTCAGTCGCGATGCAGGCATGACAGACTGCAACCGCTGCACAGAGGATATTGCCAGTGACAGCTCGATTGACTGTAGCTGTTCGATTGCTGCCGGTGACCAGAGTGATGTTTAATAAAGACCAGCACCCGCACTCTAGGTCGTGTTGGTGTTGTCACCCACCAACTGGCACATGGATGCTTGACGCCTGCGTCCTCTCAGTAACAGCGGCAATAAGGTTCGCAGCCGCCGTTGGACGCAAACAAGGCGGAAAAACCAGCAAACGACTTCCCAGGCCCGGGCCATCATTGAAGCCTGCCACGTGATGACAGGGTGTCTTGCCTACGCCAATCCGATCAGATCGCCTGCAACCGAAGATCTAGCCACTCAACAGCCAATTCTCTAGCAAAAATATTTGCGAAAAAAGACATAAAAGAGCATTTTCCGCAAACGTTTTTGTAGATCTATCCTTCTCTAGAAGCGTTTTGATGTGCAGCTTCTGCCCATTCAAGCAACCTGATTACACGGCCCCAGTACTCGGCCCCGATGTCACCATCGCCTCGAGCGAGCTTTTCAAGTTCACGGTATGCAAGTGCTAATTCGGGTACCTCTGAGAGCCGTGGAGGAAGTGTGCTCTCAGGTTTATCTGGATACAAACGCTCCAGCTTTGTCAGTTCATCATATAGACGTCCCATTGCTAACTCCTATCTGACTAAAGCTGCGCGCATCTTCGGCGGCTGAATGTTGTAACCACAAACGCTACTTGCAGACATGCGCTGCTGGGCCCGACGAATTGCGGCCAAATCCTCTGGCTTCAATGGTTTACCTGCAATGGCCAATGCCATGGCTTTCCCACCTGCTGACTCAACATCGCGCAAATCCTCTTCGTGGCTTGCGTAGCACTCAGCCTGCTCTTTTCTTTTTTGCTGGAACGCGGCTAGCGCAGCTGCATCCTCAGCTTCAAGGTAGCTTTGCATCCATGCTTTAGCTTGGTCCTGAGAGATCGAATTCACAGCGTTGACGACTGCTTCAGCGTTGTAGTTTGCGTAACCAAGCCAGTCCTTGTGTGCCAGAGAACTAGAACACACGGAATACGCTGACTTGGACTTGGAACAGTCCTGGAATCGCGGAATCGTCGTCTCCCAGTTCTTCAGGTCATCTGAGACAAGAAACACTTCCTGACCAGTCCCTACCCGTGGCGGTTTGGTAGTCACACTCACGATCTCCCATAGCTCGCTAGCGCTTCCTTGGCGGATCAAGACAAATGCTTTTCCTGCACCAAAGGAGCTCTTCAGAGAGTTCTGAGTATGCAGCGTCACTTTCCTTGGATGTTTAGTGTCTAAGTCAGACACCGACTTAGCTGGTGACGCCGAAGTCGTCCCACATCCACCGACTACAGCCGCAACCCCTACAACTGCGATCAGTCTCAAAAAATTGAGGTCTCTCATTTCCCTCCAACCATTTCGAAAGCTAGAAGCTATGGCGAACACCTCGAGTCGAAGGCTCTTGCATGATCACATTCTTAAAAGTAAGAACAGATCAGCACATCCCAGCCATAGCAAGGCACCCGGGAACAAGGCCAGTTAGATGCTTTAAGCAAGCGGATTGTATATGTATAAACAGTAGATGTTTAGACAGTATACGTATACGAGGTAGACGAGGAAATCCCATTGCGAGACGCTCGGTGCTATGGAAATTGATAGCAATGAAATAGACCCGTACTTGCGCAAACGGCTGGCGGAGCATGTCCGTAGGCTGCGCACAGGAAAGGGCATCTCGCAGGAATTGCTAAGCGCTGAGTGCGGCTTCCATAGGACCTACATTAGTCAAGTCGAACGGGCCGCTACGAACATCACAATCGACAACCTCCAGCGTCTAGCGGGTGGGCTCGGTGTGGATCCATCAGAGCTCCTCGTTTCTGTTCCCAGTACCTAGTACCAATGAGGTACCCGCGAGGGTGCAACAGACGTGCCACATGCCTCAGAATCAAGCTTTGTAGGTCAATCAGAGAGCGCCACAAAGTAACTAAACAGGAAATCACAATGACGACACATACGGGTTCGTACAAAGAATTGCTTGCACAAAGAGAAGCCCTGGAGCAGCAGATTGCTGCTGCCCGAAAGTCGGAGCTAGCCAATGCAGTTCGAGAGGTTCGCAGCTTGATCGCGACGTACGGTCTAACCCAGGACGATGTGTACCCTCAAGCGAAGCAACGGCGCGCTGGAACACGAACAGCCGTTACCCCAAAATATCGGGATCCTGCTACTGGCCAGACATGGACTGGACGAGGCAAGCCTCCAACATGGATCAAAGACAAGGATCGCTCTGAGTTTGAGATCCAATGATCCCCAAGGAACAAAAAAGCGGCCTGTATAGGCCGCTTTTTTTGTTCCAGCATAGCTGTTCAAATCCTCTTGCTGACCAAGCTTCAGGAGTTGAGTTTGGAGGTCTACGGAACGTGCTTGCCACATAGATCATGCGGGCGCGGGCGTTAATTGACCATCATTCCGATACGAGATGGCTGGTCTGCTTGCACTGGCCGACGGCAGCAAACGGCGGCAGCTTCAACTGGTCGTTGCAACACACTAACCACCGCATAGGCGACAGTAGTGTTGCCAATGAAGCAGCGACCCAGAATCTACTATTCGGATATTTGGCAATTAAAAAGCTGCTGTATTTCAAATACTGACTGACTCATCATGCGTCAGTATGATGTAACAAAATCCCCTGCACAGTCCTCAGCATCGACCATGCCACGCTTGCCAGCACCAGAGCTCCCCGCCATTGGGTCAGTTGCCATGCAGGTGCGCACTGACCAGTTGCAGCTTCTGTTCCGTCAGTCCTTGCCGGCTCCATACGGTAGCGTCGGCGGGGCACTGGCGCTGTCTTGGTTGCAGTTGGATTTGGGCAACCGCAACGTCATCGCACCGTGGCTTATCACGCTTTGTCTGGCCGCCATCGCTCGCTTGGCTCTGTTCCGGGTTTACAACCACCGCCTCGCCAACCATCTTACGTTTGCTCGCTGGGAAGGCGTGTATTGGGTAACTCTGGTATTCACATCCAGAGCTTGGGGAGTCGGTGCTTTTCTGCTCACGTCCAGCAACAACCTGTTGTCGCAGGTCATCACGCTCTTTTTTGCGGTCGGAATGGCGGGGAGTGCAATTTCTGCCTACTCGGCCTATCGCTACATGGCGCTGACTGCCGTCGGTCTGGTGCTACTTCCCTCCACACTGTGGCTGCTCATCCAACCTAGCACTGAACAGCGCCTGCTGGCCTTGGCGTCGCTGGCGTTTTGCGCCTTCGTCGTGCGCGCAACTCGGGAGCTGTCGGGCGCGTTGCAGTCACTTCTGCGGTTGCACCATGAGTTGGAGATCCAACACAGCATCGCCAGCAACGCAGCCCGTACGGACGATTTGACAGGAGTGAACAACCGTCGCGCTTTCAATGAACAGGCCGACACCATGTTCGCCTATACCCGGCGCTACGGAGTCCCTCTGTGTGCGCTGTTGTTGGACATTGACCACTTCAAACAGATCAACGATACCCATGGTCACGCAGCGGGAGATAAGGTGCTGCAAGCCGTGGTGCGGCAGATCAAGTCGACGCTCCGCGAGGCGGACCTGTGCGGTCGACTTGGAGGGGAGGAGTTCGGGGTACTGCTCGCTGGCACGAATATGCAAGAGGCTACACAGATCGCAGAAAAGATCAGACTTGCCGTCCAAGCTATTGAGGAGCCCGTCAATGACACCACACTGCAAGTCACCATCAGCGTCGGGGTAGCCGAAGCGGACTCGGCCTGCGCCGATATATCCACTCTATTGACACAGGCCGATGCGGCCATGTATCACGCTAAATCAAACGGCCGTAACCAAGTGCACAGCTGCTGTGCCCAAGCTCCACAGGCTGTGGCGTGTCAGTAGTCCTGGCGATCCATTCGGAATACAAAACCAAGGATCTCATGGACTGCTACTGGTCGGTAGATAACCTTCGCTGAACGACCCAGAGCAGCCATTGAGATTCAACAGCTTTGCACTGCCTTGGTAGAGATTGTTTGCGTGTTTGCGAAGGCCCGAGTCAAAGGTCCCTGCGAATGAGTGCACCCTTGAATAACACCGGGCCAGTTGGCCCCATCGAGCTGGGTACACCGCCTTTGGGCTCCAGGCTAATAGCCAGGGCCGGAACTGCTTTCACATCAGTCTCTTGTGCCGTGAGCTGGTCAAGTTTTCCATCCCCCATGACCCCCAGGGATCGTGGAGCGCCCTGTTGAGGCAAGGCCCACAATTGCAGAGACTTGTTGTCGGCCTCCTTGAAGCCGCTCACGCGCTGCAACACCAGTTGCTGGTGCCGGGGATCGAAGGTCACCAGCATGGACGCATCGGCCTTGCCATCGGCCAGCACTGCCACATATTGAATTTGGGGGGCCGCCTGCAATTCAGCCTGCGCCATCTGGAGTTGAGTCTGTAACGCAGACAGTTTCTGCTGCGAGGTATCCCTGAGCCCTTGATGCGACCAAAGCCCTACCGAGATAGCCGCCACCGTGGCCAAACCGCCTGCCATTGCCAGTCCACGCCACCATGCGAGTGATCGCGTCGGTCGCTTTGACTCAGCAGCCTCACGTTGGCGAGCCAGCCTGATGCCGGCATTTTCGGCTTGCAGCAGGTTGGCAATGCGTGTCCAGACCACCGCATCGGGCTGCACCGGAGTCTGCACTTCGGAGAAGGCCGACCATCGGCCTTGCCACAGCAAGGCTGCCGCGCGCACCTGGGGATATTCGCGTGCCAGTTGCTCAAAGCGACGGCGTGCACCTCCGTGCAAGGTACCCAGTGAATAGGAGGCAGCCAAGCGGTCAAGTAATTCAGGGTTTTGGCTCAGATTCATGATGTGGACTCCTGGCACTCAGACGTGGCGCGCCATGCACTTGCGCAACTGCTCCAGGCTACGGCGCATCCAAGTCTTGACCGTGCCCAACGGCAGCTTCAGGCTGCTGGCCAGTTCGCTATGACTTAGATCGTTCAGATAGGCCAGACTCACAACCTGGCGCTGTGGCTGCTCCAGCTTTTCCAGACACTGGTGCAAGACCACAGCCTGTTCGCTGGCCTCCACCAATTGCATGGGCCCTTGTGCGTCCTCGCCCTGCGGCAACTGCTCAAAGTCCTCAATCGGTAAATTGAGATGCAGGCGCTCGGCTCTGCGTCGGCGCAAAAAATCCAGGGCCCGGCTGCGCACCAGCATGCCCATCCAGGCCAGGGGCGGGCTGAGCGAGTCCCGGTAAGTCCCAGCACTGCGCCAAATACCCAGAATGCTCTCTTGCAGCACGTCCTCGGCCCACTCCTTGTTGCCGAGTATGCGCAAAGCCAGACCATACAGCCGCGAGGCGGTCTGGTCATACAGAAGCTTGAGAGCAACCTCATCCCGGGCTGCTACGCGGTCGATTAAGTCCATCAGTTCTTTGTCCGGTGTATTGGCTCTCATGCAGCCATTGTGATGAGTAGGACCTCCTGCATGCGTCTCTGTTGGATAACTGCCAAGGCATGTTGCAGTTCCTGGTAATCACCTATACGCAGCATCTCGCGTGGTGGATGTGGAAAGTGCACGAAAAATCTGAAAAAAGTTTTCAGAAACTTGAATCCACGGTGCAAAAGGCTGCGTATTCCAAGCGTCGGACATCAAAGCCGATAGACATATCCCCACAGTCAACCAGGAGTCATCATGAGCATCCATCTGTTTGAAGGCCATTCCTCGCCCATGGCCTCGCGTCGCGGATTTCTCGGCACTACCGGCACTTTGTCAGCCGTGGCGGTCGCAATGCTGGCAGGCAACGAGGCCCTGGCCCAAGGCATGGGAAATGATCCAGCCAAGGATGTCTCCATCCTCAATGTGGCACTGGGACTGGAGCATGAGGCTATCAACGCCTACCAACTAGGCGCCGGCAGTGGCCTGCTGCAAAAGCCCGTTATGGATGTGGCCCTGCTGTTCCAGAGCCACCACAAGGCCCACCGTGACGCCTTGATTGCCACCATCCAGAAGATGGGCGGAAAGCCAGTGGCCGAAGCCTCGATGCAGGCCTATGCCGAATCTCTCAAGGCCGCAACGCTCAAGAGTCAGGCCGATGTTCTCAATCTGGCTGCCAGACTGGAACTTGGCGCGACCAATGCCTACCTGGGCGTCATTCCCGCTTTCGAAAACCGTGACCTGGCCAAGGTCGCAGGACGCTTGGCCGCCGATGAAACCATGCACTACACGGCCCTGATCTCGGCTCTCGGCCGCCCCTTGCCAAGCAATGCCCTGTCTTTTGGTGGCTGACCTGGCGAAACCCCGGGTACCGGGCAGTCAGGCCCGGTGCATCTTTCATCTTATTTGAGGGAGTCATCATGACGCATCGACACACACTTTCGCTGACCGTTTTGTGCCTATCCACGCTCGGCCTGAGCGCCTGCTCATCCATGGGCTCTCATTCCATGTTTTCACAAGCCGAGTTGCCTGCGTCCGTGCAAGTGCCTGCGGGACACAAAGTAGCGATGGAAACCGTGGGTGTCGGCCAGATCACCTATGAATGCCGGACCAAAAAAGATATGGCGGCCGAATATGAATGGGTGTTTGTCGGTCCAGACGCAAAGCTGCAAACGCGAAGCGGCTCGGTTATCGACAAATACTGGGGGCCGCCAGCAACTTGGGAGAATAATAACGGCTCCAAGGTCACAGCCACGCAGCTTGCCGTGGCTCCCGCCGGAGCGGGCAATATCCCCCTGCAACTGGTCAAAGCCAATCCTGCCACCGGCATGGGAGCTATGCAGGGGGTGACCTATATCCAGCGCGTGGCAACCAAGGGGGGCGTCGCGCCGAGCATGGCCTGCGGAGCCGCGAATCTGGGCAGCAAGCAGATCGTGCAATATCAGGCCGATTATATTTTTTGGAAAGCGGTCTGATGTTAAGACTAGGAGCGCACCTTACTGTCAGCGATTGGAAGGTGCGCTTTTTTATATCGATCACTCGATACCACTCAAGTGCAACACGCTGTCCTAGCATATGGCTGTCCGCTAATGGCCGTCCAATGCAAAGTACGTCAGTGGCCTGGTCTGGTGACCGAGGTACACCGTCCCCATTTTTATACTGTCGCCTCTTCGAACACGAAGTTCACTCCATACGTCACTAGTTTCAGTCCCGGAATCGCCTTGGCCGCCCACCTTACCGGCTCAGCAAAACCCGATGCGACCAAAATTGCTCTTGGCGGTCTGCCTTCTTTTTGCGCATACCAGCCGATGTAGCGCGCAATTTGTCCGATTGACGAGTCCTTCGCTTCGCCTGCTTTCAATTCGATGATGACCTGCGAATGCTGAGCAGTGGTTGCTGCGAGATCAACTGACGCTGACTGCCACAAAGCGGCCGCTCCAGGCTGGCTTGAGCATACGGGCCATGCGCGCCTCTTTATGATGACCACAACACCACCAAACTAAGTCTTACGCCAATACGGGAGAAGACATGAAGGTTGTCAGGCTGACCATCTCGAACTTTCGCGGCATCAAGTCGGCGGAGCTGCTGTTCGACGGACACACCCTGATAGTGGGCTCCAACAATGTTGGCAAGAGCACGCTCTGCGAAGCCCTCGACCTGGTCCTGGGCCCCGACCGGCTCAACCGCTTCCCCCCGGTCGATGAGTTCGACTTCTACAACGCTGAATACTTGGCCCCTGCCGCAGAAGAAGACGCGGAGCGGGTGCCGACTCCACTTCGGATCGAGGCGGTCCTCATTGAACCCGGCGCCGAGATCGGGGCCAAGTGCGGCGGCAACATCGAGTTTTGGCATGTGGCCGAGCAAAGACTGCTCGGGCCGGGTGAGGCCGACGCCGCCAATCCGCCTCATGTCGTCCCCTGCCTTCGGATCGAGACCATCGGCCAATACAACCCTGAGGAAGACGAGTTCGAGGCACGCACCTACTTCTCCCATAGTCCCGACGCTCCCGCCGGGGAGTTGACCAAGCTTCCCAGGCCGATCAAGCGGCTGTTTGGTTTCCTCTACCTGCGGGCGCTTCGGACCGGCTCGCGGGCGCTGAGCTTGGAGCGTGGGTCGCTTCTCGACATCATCCTGCGGACCAAGGGCGTGCGCACCAGCCTGTGGGAGAAGACCATCGAGCGCCTGCGTGGACTCGACATCGAAGCCGACGCAGCCGAGATCGCGCCGGTTCTGCGATCCGTGGAGAGGCGGCTGGCCCGCTACATCGCATTGGAGTCGCCCGGCAACGCCACCAAGCTGCATGTCTCGGAGCTGACGCGTGAGCATCTGCGCAAGACGATGACGTTCTTCTTGGCACTGTCGGAGGACCAAGGACACGTCCCATTTCCCCACGCCGGCACGGGCACCATCAACACACTGGTGCTCGCACTGCTCTCCTTCATCGCCGACCTCAAGCCCGACACGGTCATCTTCGCCATGGAGGAGCCCGAGATCGCGGTGCCGCCGCATACCCAGCGACGCATCGCCCAATATCTGCTGACCAAGACGACGCAGGCCTTCGTGACCTCCCACTCGCCATTCGTGATCGAGAAGTTCGAGCCATCCAAGACACTGCTGCTGGCTCGCAATGCCGGGGTGGTCACGGCGCGAAAGGTCTCCGACGCCACCGGCCTCAAAGACAACGACTACAAGCGCTTCTCTCGCTCTGGGCTGTCTGAATGCATGCTGGGACGAGCAGCCATCGTCGTCGAAGGCGTTACCGAGTTGCATGCGATGCCCGTCGTCGCACGGCGCATGGAAGAGAACGATGCCAACTTGCAGCCGCTGGACATCGCGGGCGTGGCCTTCTTCGACGCTGATGGCGAGTCGAACATGCCAAAGTTCGGAAAGTTCTTCAAGACGCTGGGGCTACGTACCTTCGCCTTCTACGACCTTGACTACAAAAAGAAGCGCAAGGCCGAGCAGGCGCAGGCTCTGGCGGACAACTTCGAAATCAATGTCGAGCACGCCTACAAGGGCTTCGAAGACCTCGTCGTGGCGGAGGTGCCCGTGGATCGGCTGTGGTCCTTCCTGTCGGGCCTAAAAGCCAATGATGAGAACGGCAACGTCGCCATCCCCGATGCGCGCCCGAACGACGACGCGGTCAAGGCCATCGCCAAAGAAGCCCTCGGCGGCAACAAGGGCGCCGGCTGGTCAGCGCGCCTGTTCGAGGAGTGCGAGCTCCACGAGCTGCCGGTCACGGTGACGAAGTTTCTGGCGTCAGTGTTCGCACTGTTCCCACCTCCACCACCGATCGACGACGGCGATGGAGCACCACCCGAACCAGCCGCCGCTGCTGCCGCTCCATGAACGAGCCGTGCAAGCTGCGTGAAAGCGTCATGGCTTGCGAAGGCCATGCCTTGGTCATCGGCGGCCCCGGCAGCGGCAAGACGACGCTCGCGCTGCGCAAGGCGGTCAAACGGATTCGCGACGGCATGCTTCCGGGTCAGTCGGCCTTGTTCCTGAGCTTCTCGCGGGCGGCAGTGGCGCGCATCTTGGATGCCGCCAAGCTTGAATCCACCAAAGCCGAACAGGAGCAACTCTCCATTCAGACGTTCCATTCGTTCTTCTGGGACATCCTCAAAGCCCACGCCTACCTGCTTGGGGCACCGCATAGGCTCTCAATCTTGTTACCACACGACGAGAAGGCCCTGTCGGGCGGCCTAGGCGACGAAGACGATGGCTGGGACGAGTGGCTCGTCGAGCGTGAGCGGCTGTTTCGCGAAGAAGGGCGGATCGCGTTCGATCTGTTCGCGGCCAATGCGACAGCTCTGTTGGCTCGCAGCTCGTATCTTTTGGCGTCGATCGCCCATCGGCATCCCATCATCATCGTGGACGAGGCCCAGGACACCGGCCAATACGCGTGGCATTGCATCCAGATGCTCGCGCCACACACGCAGGTGCTGTGCCTAGCAGACCTCGAGCAGCAAATCTTCGACTACCTGCCTGGCGTCGGCCCGGAGCGCGTAATCGCCATCCGGGAGGCGCTGAAGCCGCACGAGATCGACCTTGGGACGCAGAACCACCGCAGCGCGGGCTCCGAAATCTTGGCGTTCGGCAATGACATCCTGACAGCCAAGCCACGCAGCGCGCCCTATAAGGGCGTATCCTCCCTTGCCTACCGCCCTGAGAAGCCACCGCCGAACTGGAATCATCTCCTGCGCCGAGCCCTCGGAGAACTCTTGAAATCAATTCGTGCTCAGAGCGACAAAAAGGTGGAGACGATCGCGATACTGGTCACCAACAACCGCAGTGCTTTGAAGATGTCCAACGCCCTCAATGCGTTGGGGGCCAATGTTGGGAAGCCGGTTCGGCACAAGCTGCTGTTCGACGAGGCCGAAGCGCTGCTGTCAGCCCGTTTCGCGGCCTTTCTGCTGGAACCCAAGGACCACGCCCAACTGGAGGCCAATGTCGCCACCAGCATGGAAATGATCGCCGCCGCGAGGCGCGCGACGGGACAGGGCCGGAAGGAAGTCGCCAAACTCTTGGAGCAGGCCAACAAAATCAAGGGTGGCAAGGCCCTGAACATCAATATCGCCAACGCGCTGCGCGGCCTGATCTCAGGCTTGGCAGTCAACGATTTCAGCGGCGATCCCGCCGAGGACTGGCTCACGGTCAAACATAAGCTGTGGGCGACCAATCAAGGCGAACTCACCCGGGTCGCTGCGCAGTTAGACTTCTTGGTAGCGTTCCGTCGAGGACATCGCATCTCGGCTGCCCTCTCTAGTGAATGGCTTCGCGACGGCGCCTACACCAACGCCCGCACCGCCCTCGACTTGGCTCTCGCACAGGAGCAAATTCTCGACGGCGCGGAGCCGCAGATGGGCTTGCAAGTTATGAATTTCCACAAGGCCAAGGGCAAGCAGTTCGACGGAGTAATCCTCGTCCGCGAAGCTCGTCGGACCGGCCCCGCCGTCGAGTCATCTTTCGTTTGGCGAGGCGACGCGGCTCCGTATCCCAAAAGCCGACGTGTGCTTCGCGTCGGCATCACGCGAGCAAAAGTCCACACGCTCATCCTCGATCCGCTTTGGCCGCAATGCCCCCTGCTCAAGGGGCACAAGCTCTAATGAAAACTCCTCGTCAGTCGGACTGGCGCGTGGCGTTATGATGAAGGACGATTGGTGACGGAGTTTTGCACGAAGACCAAGGTCATTCCCTCTTTAGCCGACCGGGCCGGCTACAGATTCCGACTGAGAGTTGTCGGTGACGAGAGGAATCACTTCGCACGAGAAAGGTCAAAGACCGGTTCCAGCTGCTGCTGACATTCGCTTTAGAACGGCGAACGCCCGTGCCCAGCCTGTACCATCCGTTCGTGATCGCACGGTGCACAGCTGCTTCTGGCCGAACTCAGCCGGTCACGACCAGCAGCTTCATCAGCCGCAACCTGCACAGATGGTCAATACGCAGATCATCAAGCTTGAACCCCAATCAAAGCTCCATAGAGCCTGCGGAGAGCCAAAGCCTGGATGTGATAACCGCTTGTCATATGCTCCACCCGTGCAGTCATGGTGTAACTGACATGGGACTACGGCACGAATTCAAACTAAGCTGAATGGGAGCGTTAGCTCAAATCTCGATATCACCAAAAGCACCATCTTGCATTGCCAAGCTAGCCTTGCGTGCCTTGCGCCTCACGTGACGGCGTGTGTAGGTTTCGGCAGTGCTTGAGGTCTCTGACCACCCCATCAAATTCGAGCGTATTTTTTTCTCCTCAGCAGGTTCAAAACGCTCCTTGTCCGAAAGTTCAGAGAATCGGTCGTTCCAGGTGTGCCGAAGTACATGTGGGCAGAAGTCATCGGGGATTCCCGGTACCTTTCGTCTCAGGGCTGCGAAAACCGCATTCACTGCTGAGAGCGTCAACGGACTCCCTGAGCCGGTTGCGACAAGCAGGAATGGATGACTGCGAGCTCGGCCCGTTCGGCGCCGAGCCTTCACAACGTAGTCGTGCGTATCCTTCGCTAGCGTTCTCGCAATCGGCAATACACGATCCCTAGTCTTGGCATCAGGCTTATCGCGTCGAGAGTCTTCAACGTCAATTGGGCGCCTGGCTATCAGGACCTCAGCCTGCTGAAAATTGATGTCCGCAACCTTCACGCCCAGAAGCTCAGCTCTGCGTACGCCAGTGTGGTAGAACCAAAGCACAATAAGCCTGTTGCGTTCACGAACACAGCGACCCCACGGGTTCTCAGGATGGTCAATTTCAATGACCTCCAACAAACGAGCCCTGACGCTGGGCTCGAGGCCACTGCGCTGGTCTAAGGTGTTACGGCTCCTGGTGGAGGGAGTCCTTTCGCTGAAAAACTTCTTGATTACATTTTTCTGAGTAAGTAGATGGTGGTACTCAACGCTATCAATTGGGAATTCAAATTGCTTTGTTTCTACCAACCACTCGAGATACTTACGTATGTACAGAAGTCGAATTGTTCTCGTCTGCTCTTGAACTTGCTTCAACGGCTTGATTCCTGACCGCATACGCGCATGCTCGCTTATTCTGACTATGCTTTTTGCACCAGCAACTAATTTCAAAGATTGCCACTTTTGAATCTCTGATAGTTCATAGGAACAGGCATCAAATACAGCTTCCAGCTCATAGTCCTTCAGCGACACACGCTCTCTAAGACAGCGCTCCAAGTCGACCTCACACTTGTCGAAAACGGTCAGCAAGAGCATCACGCTCCTAAGTGCCTGATCCACCGTTCTGTGAGCAAGGCCTCTCGCTCGCAGCATGAATAAATTGAACATCAGTGCGTCGTACAGAGGCTCGGATGATGTAGCAGAAAAAAGCAGCCGCAAACGCTCGCCTGACTCCATCTCCAAAGTGCGAAGTTGATAAGTGCTCAATCTGTTTACTCTTTTCAAAGCTTGGACGATAAATTTCTCTCCGTAGCTTCTCACAAAAAAAAGTAAACAAGGCCTAGGCATCTCAAAAAGCAGCGCTCCAGAGGAGAGAGTGGAGCTTGAACCCTTCGTCGGCCAGCACTGTTTACGTTTTTGAAAAGGTTCGAGATTAAAGCTCGATCTTGCACGCAGCGTGGGCAATCTTTCACTGGTGCTGCGCAACCAGATCGACAAGGACCCGACCAGCACCGTCGGCATCACCAAGCACCAGCTGTTTGGAACACCTGAGCCTGTGCCTGCCCCCGTCAAGGTCGCAGCACCCGCCAAACCCGTGATGCAGCGAGCCAGGCCCGCTCCCCAGGCTTCGACAGCCACCTGTGTCGAAGTGATCCAGGGCGGCGCTCGAACTCTCAACTGCTTCTGATCTTCTACCGTAACCACTCAGAGAGGTCGGCCGTGCAACACCATCACCTATATCTGGCAGCTAGCATGCTGCTCGCCAGCTCAGCACCTGTGCTGGCCCAGTCTGCGGGCACGCCTGCCCAGCCCGGCCCTGTGGCTGCGGCCGCTCCCGCAGCTCCCCGCACCACCCTGCCAGCCAGGAATTGCACGGCCATTCACACAGAGGACCCGACCACGGTCACGCTGGGTAAATCCGTGGTCATTCCGCTGAACTCGCCCATGGCGCGCATCCTGGTCAGCGGCCAGACACCGGGAGCCGGCCAGTCAGCCCCCATGGCCGCCAACGGACAGCCGCAGATGCAGGTGCAGAACGGCATGGGCGATATCGAAGTGCAGCTGCTCAGCCCCAGGGATCTGTTCTTTCGCGGCCGCAAGTCCGGCTCCATGAACGTCATCCTGCAGAACGCCCAGGGAGCCTGCTTCATCAAGGACGTGATCGTCACCATGGACCCGGGTCCGCTGCAGGCCAAGCTCAGCGAGCTCATGCCGGAGGAGCGCAGCATTCGCGTCCAGGGGGCCGACAATGCCCTGGTCCTCAGCGGAGAGATCAGCAATCCGCTGCGCCTGGACGATGTGGTGACGCTCGCCGGCGCCTACAGCGACAGCAAGAAGATCGTCAATCTGCTGCGCACCACCTCGCCTCACCAGGTGATGCTGGAAGTCAAGATTGCCGAGGTCAGCAAGACCTTGCTCGACAAGCTGGGCTCCAGCCTCAGTGGCCAGCGCATCGCCAGCAATGGCCAGAACAGCTACAGCATCCTCTCCAACTTCCTGAGCGGCGGCAGTGGCGTGTTGAGCGCCTTGCGCATCGGCAAAGGCTCGATCAGCATCGATGGGCAGAAGGATGACGGCCTGGTGCGCATCCTGGCCGAGCCCAACATCATGGCCATCAGTGGCCAGCAGGCCAGCTTTCTTTCGGGCGGCAAGATCTTCATTCCTGTGGCGCAGACCAATACCAACGGTGTACCGGTGATGTCGCTGGAGGAAAAGGAATTCGGCATCGGGGTCAAGTTCACACCGACCGTGCTCGGCAACTCGCGCGTCAACCTCAAGCTGGTGTCCGAGGTCTCGGATCTGTCGCAGACCGGCTCGCCCTTCACCTCCATCAATGGCGTCACCTCCGTGATCCCCTCGCTCACGGTAAGGCGCGCGGACACCACGGTGCAGCTCAATGACGGGCAAAGCCTGGTCATTGCCGGCCTCATCAAAAACAATATCACCGAGGCCGTCAAACGCTTTCCGGGGCTGGGGGAAATACCGATTCTCGGCGCGCTGGCCCGCAGCACCGAGTTCCAGACCGATCAGACCGAGCTGATGTTCATCATCACTCCGCGCCTGGTACAGGCCCTGGCCGAAGCCCCCAGAGTGCCCACCGACAACCATGTACCACCCTCACGCGCCGAGCGCTACCTCAACGGTGCACTGGAGAGCTCCAAGCCCGCGCCTGCAGATAAGACAGCACCTGCACCTGCCATGCCTGCCGACGCAGCCACACCGATGCCAGCACCAACCGCAGCACCCCAGGAGCTGCAACCACCGGCACCGGTCGAGCCCCCGGTCGACCGTCCCGCCCCCCTGAATCCGCCCACCTGAACCGGAGTCAAGCCATGACCGAACGCAGCATCCTATTTTCCGTGGCCCTCGCCGCCCTGCTGGCGGGCTGCGGCAGCACAACCCCCAACTACGACGCCCGCTTTGGCGAAGCCGTGCGCACCGCCCGCCTGCAGATGACCATAGACCCGCAAGCGGGCAAGGCGGCCGGAGTCGGCGTGGATGGCGCCACCGGCATGGATGGTCGCGCCACGCGCCACAGCATGGAGAGATACGAGCAAAGCTACAAGAGCCCGCCTCAGGCCATCAACGTCATCAATATTGGCGGCTCGCTGACCAGCAACAACTCCGGCAACAGCGGTGGCAACAGCGGCGGCACGCCCTGAGCAGCCGCCAGATTTTCACCATCCAGCCAATTGATTCCGAAAGGAGCCCTGATCGCACATCGGCCTTGCACGCCAGCCCTCGGCACAGCCGCCGACCTTTCGAAACGGTATTCAATCCATCAACATTGTGAGGTTCATCATGTCCCATATCGCTCAACAATTTGGCCATTCCCTGCTGTCTTTTGCTCGTGACGATGAAGGTGCGCAAGTCGTCGAATACGCACTGATCATTGCCGTGGTCTCCATCGCGCTGGTCGTCGCGCTCCGGGCCCTCACCACCGGTACAAGCTTTAGCGGCTTCATCTCCCGCGTCTCGAGTTGCCTCACAAGCACGACCTGCGCTTGACCCGGTCCCGCCGGTCGTCCTGGACATACACCTTTACGGGAGAAAGCCATGCACTCCGTCACCCAATGGGGCAATCACTTGCAGCACTTCCTCAGGGACGATGAAGGTGCTCAGGTCGTCGAGTACGCGCTGATCATTGCCGTGGTGTCCATCGCACTGGTACTGGCAATTCAGGGTCTGGCTGGCGGCAAGTTTGCGGACTTCATCACACGAGTCTCGAACTGCCTGACGGGCACCTGCTCCTAGCAGCGACGTCAAAGGGGTCGGCGCAGCAGTCCTGCTGGGGCGCCGACCGCCTCTGACCCGCAATCATTCACCGGTTCTGCCGCCCTATGAGAGGCCATCATGAGCACCCGCATTCTTGCCCCGACCCTGGTGCGGCCTGCCGGAAGCCGCAGCCGGCGCAGTTCACGGCGCCAGCAGCATGGCGCCATCATCGTCACGGCAGCACTGGCTCTTTTGCTGCTGCTGGGATTCATGGGCATCGCGCTGGATTTCGGGCGCCTGTTCATCGTCAGGACAGAGCTGCAGACGGCACTTGACAGCTGCGCGCTGGCCGCAGCGCGCGAACTCAACAAGCAGCCCGATGCAATCAGCCGCGCCGTAAGCGCAGGTGTTGCTGCCGGCAATCTCAACGGAGTGAACCTGCAGTCGGCCAACTGGAGCGGCCAGGGTCAGATCACCGCCGCCGATGTCAGCTTTCGCGACGCCAGCTATCTGAGCACCACCAGCGCGACGGCTGCCGTCTATTCGCAGTGCACGCACACTCAATCCAATATCGGCATATGGCTGCTGAAGGCACTGGGAGCCTTATCAGGCGACAGCACCAGCTTTCCGGCCACCGGCAGTGTGGGCGCTTATGCGGTGGCCACACGGGCCAGTGCGCAAAGCGCCTGCCCGATTCCCGTAGCACTTCAGGCAAAAACGCCTGGGGCAACCAAGCCCGACTACGGCTACACAGCCGGGGACTGGCTCACCCTGCTGGCCAAGTCCAGCGGCGGCAGCACCTTCGGCTGGGCCAATCTGGACGGCTCCAACAGTGCCTCCGAGACCGCCGACGAGCTCAACGGCCATTGCGGCAGCAAGCTGGGCGACACCCTGGGCACACCCGGCGTTCAGGCTTCCATCGTCGAAATCTGGAACTACCGGTTCGGCATCTACAAGAACTCCAGCGGACCCAGCGTGGGCCGGCCCGACTACACCGGCTATATCTACAACACCAGCACCTGGAGTGCCGGCCGCAGCGCCTACAACGGCAGCTCGGGCAGCACGCCCAACTTTCTCGCCCAGCGCCTGGCGTTCACGCCCTGTGGTAAAAACCCCGCCCAGTGCGGGCAGCAGGGTGGCGGCTTTTCTTCGGTTGCCACATCGGCCCAGCACAGGGCCTATGGCGCGGACCGCCGCATCGTGACGGTGCCCATCGTCGATACCGGCCGCAAGGTGGTCGATTTCGCCTGCATGCTGATGCTCGAGCCCATGGCGATCCCGGTCGATGACGTCAAGCTCGAGTACCTGGGCAATGCCAGCGCCACTGGCAGCCCCTGCACCACCAGCGGACTCGCAGGCGGCTCGGCCGGCCCGCTGGTTCCCGTCCTCGTGAGGTGAACACATGTCCAAGCACCATAGGCAACAGGGGGTGGAGCTGGTGGAACTGGCTCTGATCCTGCCCTTTTTACTCCTGCTGAGCATGTTGGTCGTCGAATTCGGCCGCGCGCTCTACGAATACAACACAGTCACCAAATCGGTGCGCGATGCTGTGCGCTATCTCTCGGTGCAGCTGCCCAACACCGGCTGCAGCCAGGCACAGAACCTGGTGGTATACGGCCAGACCACGGCGGGAACCACACCTCTGGCCCCCGGCCTGAACACCGGCTCCGTGAGCTGCTCCTGGCAGACCAGCGGAACCTATCCGCTGATCAACACCGTCACCGTAACCGTCACCGGCTACCGCTTTCGCTCCATGACCGCCAGCGTCTTCGGCTTGCAACTAGGCGATGCCAACGGCGGCCTGACGCTGAGCAATATCGCCGCCACGATGAGGACACAGACATGAAAACGCCACGTCACTCCCGCTCCGAGCGCGGAGCAACCATCATCGAGTTTGCCCTGGCTCTGCTGGTCTTCCTGATGTTTCTGTTCGGCATCCTGGATTTCAGCCGCATGCTGTTCACCTGGGTGGCGGCCAACGAGGCTGCGCGGGCCGGGGCACGGTATGCCGCGGTCTGCGACGACACCGCCCAGCAGTCCAAGGTGCTTGCCCGCATGCAGGCCCTGCTGCCCCAGGTGAGCACCATCAATGTCAGCTGGGCCCCCTCCGGCTGCACCACGGCAAGCTGCCAAAGCGTGACCGTCTCGATCACGGGACTGAAATTCCAATGGATATCGCCCATCGTGGGCCAGGGGCTGCAAACGGCCATTCCCATGCCCAGTTTCGCCAGCACGCTGCCCCGGGAAGTCATGCGCCAGGACATCAACAGCAGCACGGCCTGCTCAAGCTAACCAGGGGTGCCACATCATGAAAATCGCCATCATCTCTCCCAACACCACCCATCTTCAGGAGATGGCCCGCGTGCTGCAGGAGCAATCGCACCAGGTCCAGACCTTCGAAGGCGGCAAGACACGCATGCCTTCGATTGCCGAGCAGCACCGGCCTGATCTGATGATTGTGGACGGCATGTGCTGCGAGCCGGCCGACCTCGCGCCGGTGGAGTATGTGACCACGCATCAACCGCACATTGCCGTCATCTTGATGTGTGCCCAGCAGACCCCCGAGTTCCTGCTGCAGTCCATGCGTGCCGGCGTTCGCGAAGTGCTGACTTCACCGGCTCCGCGTCAGGCCCTGCTGGACGCAGTGCACCGCATCGCGGCCAAGCTGCAGCATCACACAGCGGACCGCCATCAGGGCCAGATCATGGCCTTGCTGCCCTGCAAGGGCGGCAGCGGAGCAACCTTTCTGACCACCAATCTCGGTTGGATGCTGGCGCGCAAGCACTCGGTGTTGCTGATCGACCTCAATCTGCAGTTCGGTGACACCCTGGCCTATCTGCATGAATCCAAACCCGCCTCGACCCTGGCAGATGTGGCCCGCGACATTCATCGCCTCGATGCGTCCTTTCTCACGGCCAGCACCGTCAAGATCACTCCTCACCTGCATGTGCTGGCGGCCCCCGAAAGCGCCATGCATGCCATGGAAGTGGAGCCGGCGCATGTGGATGCAATCCTGCAGCTCGCCAGCATGCACTATGACTTTGTCCTGATCGACATGGGGCGTGTGCTTGATCCGCTGGCGCTGCGGGTGCTCGACAGGGCCCAGCTGATCGTTCCCGTGTTGCTGCCCAATGTGCCAGCCGTGCGCAATGCGCAGAAGCTGCTGCACATGTTCCGCGATCTGGGCTATCCAGAAAGCCGCCTGTACCCGGTACTTAACCGGGTCGACCGGCGCAGCGAAATCGGCCTGCCCGAAGTGCGCAAGGCACTGGGCCTGGAGCAGCAATGGCGCAGCATTCCCGACGCCGCACCGGAAGTGCAGGCGACCATCAATGCGGGAGTGCCGCTGGCCGAATCCTGCCGCAACAGCGCCGTGGTCCGCGAACTGGGCGCCTGGGCCGATGCACTGTCGCCTCAGGTCCGGGAAGACAGCAACGGCTTTTTGAACCGGCTCTTCCGCCGGGCATGAGCCATCCCCCTAGCGCACAAGGAGACCGTCATGTCACTCAGAGATTTCTTGGCCACATCAGCGACACGCGCCTCCAAGCCGGCGCTGCAGGTTGTTCCCGAAGCGGCGGACACGCCCGAGGTCGCCGAGCCGCAAACGCCGCCCTCTGCGCCCGCCGCCCCGCATTACGGGCACTCCGCCGCCTATCTGGCGCTCAGGGCGCGCATTCATGCCAAGCTGCTGGAGCGCTTCGACCTGGCAGCGCTGGAGTCGCTGCCCACGCAGACGCTGCAGCAGGAAATTGCCAGCATGACCGAGCGCCTGCTGGAGGAGGACTCTGCGGTCGTCAACGATCTGGAGAGAAGGCTGCTGATCCGCGACATCCAGCACGAGATGCTGGGCTTCGGCCCTCTCGAGCTGCTCATGACCGACCCTGCGATCTCCGACATCCTGGTCAACCGCCACGATCAGATCTATGTGGAGCGCCTTGGTCGCCTGGAACTCACGCCCGTGGTCTTCACGGACGACAAGCATCTGCTTCGCATCATCGACAAGATCGTCTCGCGCATCGGCCGGCGCATCGACGAGTCCAGTCCCATGGTCGATGCCCGCCTACCTGACGGATCGCGCGTCAACGCCGTCATCCCGCCCGTGGCGCTCGATGGCCCCATGATGTCGATCCGGCGCTTTGCGCGCATCCCGCTGCGCATGGAGAACCTGATCCAGGACCTCAAGAGTCTGACACCAGGGATGGCCCTGACTCTGGAAGCCTTGGCCAAGGCCAAGGTGAACATGATCATCTCCGGGGGTACGGGCGCCGGCAAGACAACGCTGCTCAATATTCTTTCGGGCTACATTCCCGCCGTGGAACGTGTGGTCACCATCGAGGATGCCGCCGAGCTGCAGCTGCAGCAGCCTCATGTGGTGCGCATGGAAACGCGCCCACCCAATATAGAGGGCCGTGGAGAAATCACGCAGCGATCCCTTGTGCGTAACGCGCTGCGCATGCGCCCTGACCGCATCATCATCGGCGAAGTCCGGGGCGCCGAAGCGGTAGACATGCTGCAGGCCATGAATACCGGCCACGAAGGCTCGCTGACGACCATCCACGCCAACACTCCGCGCGACTCGCTGGCACGTCTGGAGAACATGGTCGGCATGGCTGGCCTCAATCTGCCGCACCAGGCCGCGCGCCAGCAGATTGCCTCGGCCATCACGGTGATCGTGCAGGTGCTGCGGCTTACCGACGGCAAGCGCAAGATCACCAGCATCCAGGAGATCACCGGCATGGAGGGCGATGTGGTCACCATGCAGGAGATTTTTGCCTTCACCCAGACCGGCGTTGGTGCAAGCGGCGAAGTCCAGGGGTATTTCCACGCCACGGGCGTCAGGCCCAAGTTCGCCGACCGGCTCAAAGGCTTCGGCATTGCGCTGCCCGACAGCATCTTCGCTCCAGAGCGTCACTATCAATGAACTCGGCCCAAAGGTGCTGCCATGCTGTCTTTTTCTTCTTCCCACTCGATCCTGGTGATCATTGCACTGGTGTTTGCCGCCGTGCTTTTGCTGCTCGAAGGCGCTCACATGGTCTGGAAGCAGTACAAGAGTCCCGAGGCAAAGCGGCTTGAACGCCGGCTCAGGGCCTTGTCCGCCGCGGACGATCACAGCAATCCGACCAAGCTGGTCAAGGAACGCGTGCTCAGCGATATGCCCAGGATGCAGCGCATGCTGCAAAGCATGCCACGCGCCCACCAGCTGGACCGCGTGATTGTTCAGTCAGGCCTGGAATGGACGGTCTCAGGTTTGCTGCTCGGCATCGGGATAATGTTCTTCCTGGGTGCGCTGGCCGCAAGCATGTTCCATGTGCCCATGGAGCTGGCACTGCTCGCCGGTGCCGTCCTGGGCAGCCTGCCGTGGCTTTACCTGCAGCGCAAGCGCAGTCAGCGCCTGGGCCTGCTGGAGCGCCAGATTCCCGAAGCGCTGGATCTGATTGCACGGGCATTGCGCGCCGGCCACGCATTTTCGGCAGGCCTGCAAATGGCCGGAGAAGAGCTGTCCGAGCCCATAGCCGGCGAGTTCCGCCTTGTGCACGACGAGATCAACTACGGCACAGCGCTGCAGCAGGCCTTGAACAATCTCGGAGAAAGAATACCGATCACCGATCTGCGCTACTTCATCGTCGCCGTATTGATACAGCGCGAATCGGGTGGCAACCTCACCGAGATGCTGAGCAATCTGAGTCGCCTGATCCGCGAACGGCTCAAGCTTCACGCCAAGATCCGGGTTCTGTCCTCCGAAGGTCGACTGTCGGCCTGGATCCTGGGGCTGATGCCTTTTGCCCTGACAGCCCTGCTCAATTTCGTGAACCCGGAATTCATGTCCACCTTGTGGACCGACCCCATAGGCATCGTCATTTTGCAATGGCTGGCCGGACTCATGGTGATCGGCGTGTTGATGCTGCGCCGCATTGTCCGCATACGGGTATGAGTGCGTCCAAACCGCAAGGAGTCCGCCATGTTAATCGTCGCCCTGCTCACTTTCGCTGCCCTCATGCTGGCTGCAGGAGCCCTGTTCTTCTGGGCCACGCCCACGGTCACCGAACAGCGCCTGCAAGAGCTGAGCCCGGCCCCTCTGTCCAGCGGCTGGACAGAAACCGCCGTCAAGCTGGTGGGGCCGTTCGCTCACCTGTCCTCCCCCACCGCAGGCAGTGATGCCACCCCGTTGCGCCTGCGCTTTCTGAATGCAGGCATTCGCAACGAAAACGCGCCCTTGCTGTATTTTGGCGCGAAGACGCTGCTGCCTCTGGTGATGATGTTCCTGGTCTATTCGCTGATGCTGGCCCAGGGCACGACAGACAGCCTGCAACTCCTGCTTTATCCGCTGGTCACCGGGCTGGTGGCCTGCTATCTGCCCAATCTGGTGCTGCGCTGGATGGCCGCGCGCCGCAAACGCGAGATCTTCGAGAATTTCCCCGATGCCGCCGACCTCATGCTGGTCTGCGTGGAGGCAGGCATGGGACTGGATGCAGCGCTGGGCAAGGTGACTGCCGAGATCCGGATCAAAAGCGAAGCCCTGGCCCAGGAGCTTCACTGGACCAACCTGGAAATGCGCGCCGGCAGCACCCGCGAGAAATCCTTGCGCAACCTGGCCGCCCGCACCGGAGTGGACGAGATTCACGCCTTCACGGCCATGCTGACGCAAGCGGACCGCTTCGGCACCAGCATCGGCGACTCCATCCGCGTATTCTCGGACGATCTGCGTCACAAGCGGCAGATGCGTGCCGAGGAGCTGGCCGCCAAGATCCCCACCAAGATGCTGCTGCCGCTGGTGACCTGCATCTTCCCTGCCATCGTGATGGTGGTTCTGGGGCCGGCAATCATCAGACTGCTGCGCATGGTACTGCCCATGATCGCGGGAAGCGCCTAGGGCGGGCTTGGACTGCCGCACCACTGCTGCATGCCCCGGACGATCCGGGCATGCCGCCAAGCGAGGACGGCCCTGGCCTGGAGCGCCTGCGGCAGCCGGCCTTCACGGACGATCGAATGGATCCACAAGGGAGCTTGCGATGAACTTGATGCAGGGAACCGTCAATGGCTGGCAACTGATCAGTCCCCGAAAGCTCGCGCCCATGCTTTTCCTGGCCGCCGTTGCCCTCGGAGAAGCCCTGTGGATACATGCCCGTCCACTTGCCTTTTCCGGTACCGAGCCGGTGCTCTGGACGACTCTGATCCTGCTGAGCATCAGCTTGATCTATGGATATTCGGGGCGTAGCCTGGCCTTGTCCGAGATGTCTTTCTACGCAGCCCTGTGGATAGTGACAGCGCTGATCGGCACGATACTGACCTATATATTCGCGACCCTGAACCTGCCGCTGCTCGATGCCCAATTCACCAGACTGGATCAGGCTCTGGGATTCAACTGGCTGGCTTTCTATGACTTTGTCCAGCAACACCCACTTCTCAGAGCCATCCTCACGCTGGCCTATTTCAGCCTGCTGCCACAGATCTTTTTCTCGATCATCTACCTCTCGCACTGCGGAAGAGACGACAGAAACGAGGAGCTGTGGTGGTCGTCGTTCACTGCCTTGATGCTGACGGCCCTGCTATCGGGCCTGCTGCCGGCCGCAGGCACTCTTTTCTACCACTCCGTAGGTCTGGAAAACGCCGTGCACCTGCCTCACTTCATGGCGCTCAGGGAGAGAAGCCTGAGCGAGTTCGCATTCGGGGATCTGAAGGGCATTGTCACGTTCCCCTCCTATCACGCGACGATTGCCTTGCTGCTCATCCATGCCTACAGACAGCTCCGGCTTTTTCGCTGGGTGCTTGCATTGAACATCCTGATGCTGATCTCCACGCCCATCAACGGCGGGCACTATCTGGTGGACATGCTGGGCAGCGGCATTGTTACCGTTTTTTCCATCTATCTGACGAGGCGCGTTCAATATTTCCTGCAGCGATGATTTCAAACTCATCCGCACAATGGGTCAGACTTGGGAGAGTTCTGAATGAAAAATATGTCGTGCAACTTCATGCTGTTGAACGAAGTGATACGGTCTCCCCGCGAGATCGGCGCCCTGTGCCCGAGTTCGGAGCGATTGGGCAACACCATGGCCTCTTTGGTGTGCGGCGGAGACGAGGGCCTGGTGGTAGAGCTTGGAGCAGGAACAGGAGTCATCACCGAGTCACTGCTGCGCAGCGGCATCGCGCCCGGCAGACTGGTGATCATAGAAAAGTCCTCCTCGTTCGCCAGCTACCTGTCCGAGCGATTCCCTCAGATCAGCGTTTTTCATGCCGATGCCGGTGACTGGCCCTCGCTTCTCGGTCGTGCAGCGGTCAAGGCCGTAGTCTCCGGTTTGCCGCTTCGCTCACTGCCCCATCAGTCCGTGCACAAGATCACCGATACCTGGGCCCGCTCGCTCACCAGCGATGGCCGCGTGATCCAGTTCACCTACTCGCTGTTTGGCGCATCCGCCTGGCAAAGCGCAGGCCTCAAGCGCATAGACCGCGAAACCGTGTGGGGCAATCTGCCGCCGGCACGGGTGGAAGTGTTCTCACGCCCCTGAGCCTGCGCTGCCTGGCCTTCCCGGTGGAGCTGCTGCATGGCAGGCGCCAATTTACCTGTATCGTTGAGCCATCTGAATCCGCGAGGAGATCGAGGACATGGTGGACATCATTCATAGAATTGGCATCAGAGCGCCTATCGGCGATGTTTTCCAGGCAATCTCTTCCGTTGCAGGTATAGCCGGCTGGTGGACCCGGGAGATGAGCGCAAGCGCAGGGCCCGAAGTCGCGATGAGCGCGCGCTTCACCGACCAGACCGGTCAGGAGCTCGGGAAAATATGCTTCGACCTCGTCAGGCAGGACACAGAGCACAGCGTGCGCTGGCGCTTCACGGACGGGCCCCAAGAATGGATAGGTACCGAGGCAACTTTCGAGTTGAGCCGCCAGGACGGGTACACCATTCTGTTGTTCGGCCACCGGAACTGGCGCGAAACGGTCGAGTTCACAGCCCATTGCAGCATGAAATGGGCTGTCTTCCTGCTCAGTCTCAAAGCTCTGGCCGAGAGCGGCAAAGGCAGCCCGTCTCCCCAAGATACCAAGATCGACAACTGGAACTAGCGCTCCAATGCGCGGCCAGGCAAGGTCCGTTGGAATCTGGGTCCAGGCCCATCATGACCGGCAAGCCATGTCCGCATCTGCCTTACATGGCCCCGGGAGCCACTCCCGGGTACAAGTCGTCATTTTTTGAAAACACCGCGCCACAAAAACCACAAACTGTGCGATCAGCGCGCACAAAACCCTGCTGCACCCAGCGAAGGCACGCGAGTAACCGCTACACTTTGCGCCTCAGGCCTGCGTAATACCCGACGCAGGCCTTTTTTCCCGCTTTTCGAGGTTTTCGCGCACTGCCATGTCCACCGTCTTCAATTTCACCTTTGTTCCCTGGTTCAGGTCTGTGGCCCCCTATATCCACAAGTTCCGACACCAGACCTTTGTGGTGGGCCTGACTGGTGAAGCCATTGATGCGGGCAAGCTCAGCTCCATCGTCCAGGATCTGGCAATGATCCAGGCCATGGGCGTCAAGATCGTACTGGTGCACGGCTTCCGCCCCCAGGTCAACGAGCAATTGCGCCTCAAGGGCCAGGAGCCGCGTTATTACAACGGCATGCGAGTCACCGACTCCATTGCGCTGGACTGCGCCCAGGAAGCGGCCGGCCAGCTGCGTTACGAGATCGAAGCAGCCTTCAGCCAGGGTCTCCCCAATACGCCCATGGCCGGTGCGCGCGTGCGCGTGATTTCGGGCAACTTCCTCACGGCACGTCCCGTGGGCATCGTCGATGGCGTGGACTTCATGCACTCCGGCCTGGTGCGCAAGGTCGACGTGGAAGGCATTCGCAGCGCACTGGACTCCGAAGCCATGGTGCTGGTCTCGCCCTTCGGCTTCTCGCCCACGGGTGAGGCGTTCAATCTCAGCATGGAAGAAGTGGCCACCCGCGTGGCCATCGAGCTCAAGGCCGACAAGCTGCTGTTCCTGACCGAAGTGCCCGGCGTGCGCATGGACCCCAGCGGCCCGGCCGACGAGAACAACCCCATCGATACCGAGCTGCCGCTGGACGCCGCGCGCCGCCTGCTGGCCCAGCTCCCGCCTGCACAGCAGCCTACCGATGTGGGCTTTTATCTGCAGCACTGCGTGCGCGCCTGCGAGCATGGCGTGGAGCGCAGCCATATCCTGCCCTTCTCGACCGACGGAGCGCTTCTGCTGGAGATCTATGTGCACGACGGCATAGGCACCATGGTCATTGACGAAAAGCTCGAAGAACTGCGCGAGGCCACGATCGACGACGTGGGCGGCATCATTCAGCTGATCGAGCCTTTCGAACGCGACGGCACGCTGGTCAAGCGCGACCGCACCGAGATCGAGCGCGATATCGCCAGCTACACCGTCATCGAGCATGACGGCGTGATCTTCGGTTGCGCGGCCCTGCACCCCTACCTCGAGGCCAAGACCGCCGAAATGGCCGCCGTCACCGTCTCTCCCAAGAGCCAGGGTACGGGCGATGGCGAAAAACTGCTCAAACGCATCGAACAGCGCGCTCGCGCCCTGGGCTGCGAAACCATGTTTGTGCTGACCACGCGAACCATGCACTGGTTCATCAAGCGCGGCTTCCAGCCCGTGGAGCCCGAATGGCTGCCGGAAGCCCGCAAGGCCAAGTACAACTGGGGCCGCAAGAGCCAGGTGCTGGTGAAGAAGCTCTAATCCGCTCCACTATCGAACATAGCTTCCAGCACCTGATGAGAAAGCGTTGGAGGCTATTTTGGGGAAGCAAAGAGATGTGACGTGGCAGGCACCGGCTACGCAAGCAACAGCTCAGGGCGCTGCAAGACCGGCTAACGCAACTTTGCTCTGTCCGCCGTAGCTGCGAATTCTGACGGCGGGCGGCCGAACTGCTTGCGGAAAGCCGCCGAATAGGCGCTATGGCTTTCATAGCCGCTTTCCAGCGCCACGGTCATGATGGCCATGCCCTGCAGCAACTGGGGGATGGAAGCCATCAGCCGCATCTGCTGATACCACCGACCCCAGTTCATCCCGGTGCTTTTCAGAAAACGACGGTGCAGCGTCTTTGGCGTCAGCGCGTGCTGCCGGGCCAGGGCTTCCACCGTGGTGCGCTGCGCCGGTGCACTCAGCATGCTCTCGCAGATGCGTCGCATCAGCATGTCTTCCGGCCATGGCAGGTAATACGGCAGCGGCGCCAGCGCCTTCAACTCCTCCAGCAGCAGATCGCCCAGCAGCGCATCGCGCGAGCGATGCGGCCCCTGATGGGGCAAGTCGACAAGCGCCGCCATCAGCTCCCTGACCAACGGCGAGACATGGAGCACGCAGTCCTGTGCAGGCAAGCCTGCCGAGCACGCCTGATCAATGAACAGACCGAAGGCTCGCACCGCCGTGGTCGCCGTGATCCGGTGCAGCATGCCCGGGCGCAGCCACACCGCAGTGGTCGGCGGAACCAGCCATTGCCCGCAGGGGGACTCGACCAGCAACACGCCTTCAGAGGCATAAATGACGTGACCACGGGCATGGCTGTGCTGCGGCACCACATGACCAGGCGGATAGCGCTGCTCCACGCCGGTGACAGGCAGTGACGAAAGCTGAGCATGCTGCAGATCCAGCGCATGCGCGCCATGTTCGGGGGATGCAAAACCCATTCAATCTGTCCAAATATCTACAACAAATGGATGTCTATCGATAGAAGTCTATACCGTTGACGACATAAAGTAGCCCTACCGTCTGCATCAACCCGCACTTTTGCCGTGAAACATCGCCACCCGCTTTCGCTACGCCTACTGGCTCTGACATCTGGTCGGGGTCCGCATGCACGCGTTCGCGCATGCTCCCATCCTGGTCTTCCCAGACCCCGGCCTTAGCCAGCCCCATCCGGGCAGGGAGACCAGGTGATCGTTTCTTCAACTCCAAGGTCTCTATGCTGGCTGATCCCTCTACCAAATACCGCGCATTTCCCGTTGTGGACCTGCCCACCCGCCAATGGCCTGCCCGTACATTGACGCAAGCGCCCGTGTGGCTTTCGACCGATTTGCGCGACGGCAACCAGGCGCTGTTCGAACCCATGAACCGCGAGCGCAAGCTGCGACTGTTCGAGGAACTGGTCGCCATCGGCTTCAAGGAAATCGAAGTCGGCTTCCCTTCCGCTTCGCAGACCGACTTCGACATCGTGCGTCACCTCATCGACGCCCAGCTGATTCCCAACGATGTCACGCCCATGGTCATCACCCAGCTGCGCGAGGACCTGATTGCCACCACCGTGCGCAGCGTGGCCGGCGCACGCCGCGTAATCGTGCACCTGTACAACGCCGTAGCCCCGGCCTTCCGCGAAATCGTCTTTGACATGGAAGTGCCGCAGATCATTGCCATGGTCGAGCACCATGTGCGCTATCTGCTCGAGCTGACCGAGCAGCACCCCGAAACCGAATGGGTGCTGCAGTACTCCCCGGAAACCTTTTGCATGGCCGAGTTGGAGGTTTCCCTCGCGGTGTGCAATGCCGCCATTGCCGCCTGGGATGCCGGCCCCAAGCGCCCCATGATCATCAACCTGCCGACCACGGTGGAGGTGTCCACTGCCAATGTATTTGCCGACCAGATCGAATGGATGGAGCAGCGCCTGGCACGGCGCGAACACATCACGTTGTCAGTACACCCCCATAACGACAGAGGCACTGGCGTAGCCTGTGCCGAGCAGGCCCTGCTGGCCGGCGCCCAGCGCGTGGAAGGCTGCTTGTTCGGCAACGGAGAGCGCAGCGGCAATGTGGATCTGGTGACGCTGGCCCTGAACCTCTACACCCAGGGCATTGCCCCGGGCCTGGATTTCTCCGACATCGCGGCCGTGGCACGCATCGCCGAAGCCTCGACGGCCCTGCCCATCCACCCACGCCACCCCTATGTGGGCGATCTGGTGTTCACGGCATTTTCCGGCTCGCACCAGGATGCGATTGCCAAAGGCTTTGCGGCGCAGAAAGCCGATGCTCCGTGGCGCGTACCCTATCTGCCCATAGACCCGCAGGACCTGGGACGTACCTATGACAGCATAGTGCGTGTCAACAGTCAGTCCGGCAAGGGGGGCATTGCCTTCCTGCTGCAGAAGGACAGAGGCATCACCATGCCGCGGCGCATGCAGATCGAGTTCAGCGCCATCGTCCAGGCCTGGGCCGACAGCAGCGAAACCGAGCTCAGCAGCGCACAAATCTGGGAGCTGTTTGAAGCCACCTACCTGCATGTCCGAGCCGGGTCTCGGTCACTGCGTTATGAAAGCCATCGCCTGTTCGACAGCCCGCAAGGCCAGGGTATCGAACTGCACTGGAACGATGCCGACGGGCAACCCAGGCTGCGCACCGGCATCGGCAACGGCCCTATTGCAGCCGCAGTCGCTGCACTGGAGTTGCCGTTGCGCATCGACAGCTACGAAGAGCGCAGCCTGGGCAACGGCGCCGATGCCTGCGCCGTTGCCATCATCGAAGCCGCATGGCCTGGCGTGCCCGGCTCACGGTTTGGCGTAGGCATGCACGCGAACATCGTCACCGCATCGGTGATGGCGGTCATGAATGCCGCTGCGCGCTTTGAGGGGGACATGATTCAGACCCGAGCGTAGCCTTCGATAGATCGTTGCTTCGCCCTGTCGTCGGCCGATACCGTTTGTTGAGGCCTGGCCTGCGCGGTGCCCTCCCTCATACGCCGACCCGGTCTTTTCCATCTATTTTCGGCGGGTCTGTCACAATTTTGGGGCGGGCCCGTTCTGCCGATGGAGGCCTCTGGCCACTTGGTGCATCGCCGATGTTGCGCTGCGTCACAGCACTACCAAACAGTCTGCACTACAAAGGCGACATCCGATTAGCATGAGGCATGCCATGAACACACTCCCTCCACAGGCCATCAGCCAGGATGTGCTGGCCGAAAAATATCTGGCCGACGGCGAGCAATCCGAACAAGACCTGTTTGCCCGCGTGGCACGAGCCCTGGCAGCCGTTGAGAAGCCCGAGATTCAAGCCCATTGGGAGCAAAAATTTCTGCTCAATCTGCAACTCGGCGCCATCGGTGCCGGCCGCATCATGGCGGCTGCGGGGCTGGACACCAAGGCCACCTTGATCAACTGCTTTGTGCAGCCCGTCGCCGATGCCACCAATGGCTTCGACACCCAGGGCAACCCCGGCATCTACACGGCGCTGTCGCAGGCGGCCGAGACCATGCGCCGCGGCGGCGGCGTGGGTTATGACTTTTCCAATCTGCGCCCACGTGGTGCGCTGGTGCGCGGCACCAATTCGAATGCGTCGGGGCCCTGCTCCTTCATCGATGTCTTCGATGCATCCTGCACCACGGTGGAGTCGGCGGGTGCGCGACGCGGCGCCCAGATGGGCGTGCTGCGCATTGACCACCCCGATGTGCTGGAGTTCATTACCGCCAAGCGACAAAAGGGCCGCTGGAACAATTTCAATGTCTCGGTCGGTGTCAGCAACGCCTTCATGCAGGCAGTCAGGGACGACGCCGAATGGGAGCTGGTGCATGTCGCCAGCCCCAGCGAGGCACAGATACAGGCCGGCGCCCATCGCCGCGACGATGGTCTTTGGGTCTATCAAAGCCAGCCTGCACGCACGCTGTGGGATGCCATCATGCGCTCGGCCTATGACTTCGCCGAGCCCGGCATTCTGTTCCTCGACAATATCAATGCCGATAACAACCTCTGGTATGCCGAGCAGATTGCCGCCACCAATCCCTGTGGCGAGCAACCCCTGCCGCCCTACGGCTGCTGCGATCTGGGCCCGGTCATCCTCACGCGCTTTGTGCGCGAGGCGTTCACCCCCCAGGCTTTCTTCGACCTGGAAGCCTTTCGCGCCGCCGTCGCGGTTCAGGTACGCATGCTGGACAATGTGCTGGATGCCACCGTCTGGCCCCTGCCCGAGCAGCAGCGCGAGGCACAGCAAAAGCGCCGCATCGGCGTGGGCTTCACAGGGCTGGGAGACGCCCTGATTCTGCTGGGCCTGCATTACGCCAGCGATGAAGGTCTGCAGCAGGCCGAAACCATAGCCCGCAATATGCGTGATGCAGCGTACGCAGCCTCGGTAGAGCTGGCACGGGAAAAAGGTGCCTTCCCGCTGCTCAACGCCAAGCAGTATCTGAAAAGCGGCTTTGCCAAACGCCTTCCCAAGGAACTGCGTGCGGACATCAGAAAACATGGGCTGCGCAACAGCCATCTGCTGTCCATCGCCCCCACGGGCACCGTGTCGCTGGCCTTTGCCGACAATGCATCCAACGGCATCGAGCCCGCTTTTTCCTGGACCTATACGCGCAAAAAGCGCACGGCCGACGGCGGCGAGCAGTTCTACACCGTGCAGGATCACGCCTACCGCCTGTACAAGGCCTTGCACGGCGATGAGGCACCGCTGCCCGAGTGCTTTGTCAGCGCCCTGGAGCTGAGCGCCAGCGAGCATGTGGCCATGATGCGCTGCGTCCAGCCCTTTATCGACACCTCGATTTCCAAGACCGTCAACATCCCGGCCGACTATCCGTTCGAGGACTTCAAACACCTCTATATGGAATGCTGGGAGGCCGGCCTCAAGGGCTGTGCCACCTACCGCCCCAACGATACGCTGGGTGCAGTG